>NZ_CP108352.1:601041-901562 GCF_036237275.1 Streptomyces sp. NBC_01353
TAGTGGCGGAGCGTGCCGTGCACGACGGTGACGAGGACGGTGGAGCCGGACTGGGCGAGGGTGACGGTCGAGGCTCCGAGGCCGGACTCGACGTGGGAGTGCTTGCCGCCGTACCCCTCGTACTCCTTCCCCTTGTACACAAGCGAGGTGAGGTCGCCGGTGGACTTGGAGACCTTGAGGACGAGACCGGCGCCCGTGTCGACGACGTACTGGGTGCCGTCGTCGCTCCAGCCGAATCCGGCGGCGGACGCGGTGGACAACAGTCCGCCGCCGACGAGCAGGGCGGCGGCTCCGGCGGCGGACGCGCCGAGGACACCGCGGCGGCTGGGGAAGGTGGTGGGGGATGTGCCGGCGGATGTGCTAGGGGTGCTCCGGTGGTGGCTCATCGAATCCTCCGGGAGTGGGGGTACGGGGCCTGTCCCCGCACTCCCCTGTCGCCGCCCGGTGGTGATCGGTTGCCGGTCAGCCGGCGAACGGGGTGCCGTGCAGTCCTTCACCGATGCCGGACAGGACGAGCAGCGAGCCGGCGGCCGGTTCGGGCTCCCTCAGGCCGGTGCGTGCCGTGGTGACGTACAGATCGCGCAGTCCGGGCCCGCCGAACGCGCAGGCGGTCGGTCGGGTCACGGGGAGCGGGAGGATCCGGTCGAGCGTGCCGCGCGGGGTGTAGCGGCGCAGGGCGCCACCGTCCCAGAGCGCGACCCAGACACAGCCTTCGGCGTCCACGGCGAGTCCGTCGGGGAAACCTGCGCCCTCCTCGACGGTCGCGAACTCCCGGCGCTCGACAACGACTCCGTCCTCGACGCGCAGCACGTCCACGCGGCGGGTGGGGGTGTCGATGTAGTACGTGAGGGTGTGGTCGGGGCTCCAACCGACGCCGTTGCTGATGGTGACCTTGTCGAGGAGGGTGGTCGTGGCGCCGTCGGGGGCTGTCCGGACGAGGTTGCCGCCGCCGGTCTCCTCGTCGTAGCGCATGGTGCCCGCCCACAGGCTGCCGTCGGGGGCGACGGCGGCGTCGTTGCCGCGCCGTCCGGGTACGGGGTCGTGGCGGAGCCAGGAGAAGGAGCCGTCGGCGGTGTAGAGGCCGATGCCGTCCCGGAGGTTGGCGACGAGTCCGCCGCCGGCGCGTGGTTTCACCGCCCCGATGTGCTGGTCGACGGCCAGGACGGAGCGGCGGCCGCTCGCCGGCTCGTAGGTGTGGACGCGGCGTCCGAGGATGTCGACCCAGAGGAGCCGCTCGCCGGCGGTGTCCCACGTGGGCCCCTCGCCGAGTTCGGCGTCCTCGCGTACCGCGATCTCGGCCTTCACCGTCCGCCCCGGTGGCCGAGGCGCAGGGAGAGGTCGGCCGCGCCCTTGGCGGCGAGTTCGGCCAGTTCGCCCTCGCGCTCCTCGCTCCAGCGGATCATGGGCGCGGAGATGGACAGGGCTGCGACGACCCGGCCGGCGCGGTCGCGCACGGGTGCGGCGACGCAGCTGACATCGGGGTTGGACTCGCGGTGCTCGCTCGCGGTCCCACGCGCGCGGATCTCGGCGAGCACGGCCCGCAGGGCGTCCGGCTCGGTGATGCTGTCGGGGGTCATGCCGACCAGTTCGCGGCCCTCGATGCGGGCGTCGAGCTCGTCCTCGGGGAGGGCGGCGAGCAACATCTTGCCGACGGCGGTGCAGTGGGCGGGCAGGCGGCGGCCCGCTGCCGAGACCATGCGGACGGCATGGGTGGAGTCGACCTTGGCGATATAGATGACGTCCGTGTCCTCCAGGATGGCGACATGGACGGTCTCGTCGCAGGTCTCGGCGACCTCGCGGGCCACGTTCTGCCCTTCGGCCGCGAGGTCGAGCTGCTCGGCGTAGCGGCTGCCGAGCTGGTAGGTGCGCACGCCGAGGCGGTAGCGGCCTGGCTGTTCCGGTATGGGCACCAGGTAGGAGCGGGCGGTGAGGGTGGAGAGCAGCTCGTGCGTGGTGGTGCGCGGGAGTTGGAGCCTGCGGGTGATCTCGGGGGCGGAGAGCGTTCCGTCGCCCTGCAGGAACAGCTCCAGAATGTCGCATGCTCTGGCCACCGCGGGAACGATGCGTCCCATGGCCATCACCCACCCCTCTTGTTCGATACTCCGACCATCGATCGGTATTGCGAACGCAGGCTAGCGGTGGGGCCGTTCGTCGGGCAATGGTTGTGCGGGCCATTGACACCGTGGCGGGCCGCAACTACGGTCACGCCACCATTTCGAACGTGTGTCGCAATATCGAACGAGTCCGGGAGCCAGCACCGTGCGCATCACGGGAATCACCACACATGTCGTCGGAACGCCCTGGCGTAATCTCACCTACGTCCAGGTGCACACCGACGAGGGTCTGACCGGGGTCGGTGAGACCCGGATGCTGGGCCATACCGACGCGCTCGTCGGGTACTTGCGCGAGGCCGAGGCCAACCACATCGCGGGCTCCGACCCGTTCGCGGTCGAGGACCTCGTCCGGCGGATGAAGTACGGCGACTTCGGGCGGGCCGGCGAGATCGTCATGTCCGGCATCGCCGTGGTGGAGATGGCCTGTTGGGACATCAAGGGCAAGGCGCTCGGGGTCCCCGTCTGGCAGCTGCTCGGCGGCAAGGTGACGGACCGGGTCAAGGCGTACGCCAACGGCTGGTACACCACCGAGCGCACCCCGGAGGCGTACCACAAGGCGGCCCAGGAGGTCGTGGCCCGCGGCTACCGGGCACTGAAGATCGACCCGTTCGGAACCGGCCACTTCGAGCTGGACGCCGAGCAGTCGCGGTACGCGGTGTCGCTGATCGAGGCCGTCCGGGACGCGATCGGGCCCGATACCGAGCTGATGCTGGAGATGCACGGGCGGTTCTCGCCCGCCACGGCGGTGCGACTGGCGCGCGAGCTGGCGCCGTTCCGGCCGGCGTGGCTGGAGGAGCCGGTGCCGCCGGAGAACCTGAAGGCACTGGAGAAGGTCGCCGCCAAGGTGGACCTGCCGATCGCGACCGGAGAGCGCATCCACGACCGGATCGAGTTCCGGGAGCTCTTCGAGTCGCAGGCTGTCGACATCATCCAGCCGGACCTGGGGCACATCGGCGGCATCCTGGAGACCCGCAAGCTCGCCGCCACCGCCGAGACCCACTACATGCTGGTGGCGCCGCACAACGTGGGCGGTTCGGTGCTCACCGCGGCTTCGCTGCAACTGGCCGCCTGCACACCGAACTTCAAGATCCTTGAGCACTTCAACGACTTCGCGGACGCCGAGATCAAGAAGGTCGTGCGCGGGGCGCCCCAGGTCGACCCGGAGACGGGCTGCTTCGAGGTGTCGCACGCGCCGGGCCTCGGAGTCGAGCTGGACGTGGACGCCGCGGCCGAATTCCCCCAGCAGCGGGCCCGGTTCGACCTGTGGGCCGAGGGCTGGGAGCGGAGGGACCCGGAGTGAGCGGCCCGCACGCCCCCGGGGTCAGCCGCGCGGTCGTGGTCGCGGCGCCCGGTGAACACCGGCTCGTGGAGCGGGAGATACCCGAGCCCGGCCCCGGCGAGGTACGGGTGCGGGTCGCCGCCGCCGGGATCTGTATGAGCGACCGCGAGGTGTACGACGGGCACCGCGCGCCCGGCTACGTCCGCTACCCGGTCACCCCGGGGCACGAGTGGGCGGGCACGGTGGAGGCCGTCGGGCCAGGCGTCGATCCCGCCCTCGTGGGGCGGGGCTGCGTCGCCGAGGGCTTTCGCGCCTGCGGGACCTGCGAGCGGTGCCGGTGCGGGGAGACCAGCCTGTGCACGGCGGGGTACGCGGAGACCGGCTTCACCGAGCCGGGCGCCTTCGCGGACCATCTGGTCGTGCCCGCGCGGCTGCTGCATCTGCTGCACCCCGACGCCGACCTGCGCGCCGCCGCGCTCATCGAACCCGCGGCAGTGATCGCCGCCGCGCTACGGGTGGGGCGGCCGCGCCCCGGTGAGCGCGTCGCCGTCGTCGGCGCCGGCACGCTCGGGCTGCTCGCCGTCCAGCTGCTCGCCGCGTCGTCGCCCGCCGAGCTGGTCGTGGTCGACCCGCGTGCGGCGCGCGGCGAGCAGGCGCTGCGGCACGGGGCGAGCGAGGCCCTGAGCCCCGAGGAGGCCGGGGGCGGGGCGCTCGGCCGCTTCGACCTGGTCCTGGAGACCGCCGGGGCGCCCTCCACGGCCGCCTCCTCCTGTCTGCTGGCCCGCAGGGGCGGCCGGACCGTTCTGACCGGGATGTTCGCGGCCGGGGCGACCGGTCTCGATCCGGTGCATCTGTCGGTCAGCCAGCTGGAGATCGGCAGCGTCTTCGGGGCGCCGTCGGCCGCCTGGGCCGATGCCGTGCGCGCCTTCGGCCTGGGGCTGCTCGATCCGGCACCGCTGATCAGCCACGAGTTCCCACTGGAGCGTTTCGCGGAGGCTGTCGCGCTGGTCGGCGGCGGCGACCCGAAGACCGGCAAGGTGCTGCTGCGCCCCTGAGCGTCGCGGCCCGCCCACGCCGCCGTTCGCACGCGCGCAGCCGTACGGCGGTGCGGGAGCCCTGACGCCCGTACCGCCGTACACCCACTGAACCGAACCCTGTCCGACATACCGAACAAAGGACGATCGTGACCGCTGCCTCCCCACCCCGGCGCCCCGGCGTCGACGCGCTCGCGCGGATCGGCCATCCGGTGCCGCCGCTCGATCCCGCCGACGCCTCCCCCCACGCCTTCCCCGACGGCGGCACCTGGCGCACCGAGATCCCTTCCGTCGAGGGCCCGGAGGCGCTCGCCCTCGTCCTGAAGGAGAGCGCCCGGCTCGACCTGCCGGTGCACCGGATCAGTCAGGGCAGTGGTGTCTGGATGCTGTCCGACGCCGAGATCACCGAGATGGTGGAGGGCTGCGCAGAACGCTCCGTCGAGCTCTGTCTGTTCACCGGACCGCGCGGCACCTGGGACATCGGCGCCGCCACCCGTACCGATTCGGGCGGCGCCGGGCTGCGGGCCCGGGGTCACGACGCGCTCGCCGGATGTGTCGAAGACGCCCTGCGTGCCGCCGAGTTGGGGGTGCGCTGCCTGCTCGTCGCCGACGAGGGCGTGCTGTGGACCCTGCACCGGATGCGGGAGTCCGGCGCCCTGCCGGCCGACACCACGTTCAAGGCCTCGGCACTCATCGGCCCCGTCAATCCCGCCTCGTACGCGGTGTACGAGCACCTCGGTGCGGACTCCCTCAACGTCCCCTCCGATCTCACCCTCGACCACCTCACCGAGATCCGCCGGGTCAGCCGCGCGCCGATGGACCTCTATGTGGAGGCCCCCGACGACCTCGGGGGGTACGTCCGGATGTACGAGGCGGCCGAGCTGATCCGGCGGGGCGCGCCGCTCTACCTCAAGTTCGGGCTCAGCAAGTCCCCCGGCATCTACCCGTACGGCGCCCATCTGCGTGAGCACACTCTCGCCACCGCCCGGGAACGCGTGCGGCGCGGACGGCTCGTGCTCGATCTGCTGGCCAGACACGGCGCCGACGGCGGGATGTCGCCGCTCGGCTCCCGGCTGCCCGGCGACCTCCGCCGCTTCCCCGCCCCCGAAGGGAACTGACCCATGCCCACCCGCACCCTGCGCGCCGCCACGGCGGCCGGTCGAACATGCGCCAGTACGGGATGCTCGTCGCGCTCGCCTTCCTCGTCGTCCTGTTCCAGATATGGACCGACGGCACGCTGCTGCTCCCGAACAACGTCTCCAACCTGATCCAGCAGAACAGCTACATCCTCATCCTGGCCATGGGCATGATGATCGTCATCATCGCCGGCCACATCGACCTGTCCGTCGGCTCCCTGGCCGCGTTCGTCGGCGCCCTGTCGGCGGTGATGATGGTCAAACACGACATGCCCTGGGTCCTGGCCCTGGTGCTGTCCCTGCTGGTCGGGGCGGTCGCCGGTGCGTGGCAGGGGTACTTCATCGCCTATCTCGGCATCCCGTCGTTCATCGTGACGCTCGCCGGAATGCTGCTGTTCCGCGGTCTCACCCAGATCTTCCTGGAGGGCCGGTCGCTGGCGCCGTTCCCCGACGGCTTCCAGAACATCGCCAAGGGTTTCATCCCCGAGATGGGCCCGTACACGCAGTATCACAACCCGACGCTGTTCCTCGGTCTCGTCACTGTCGTCTTCCTGCTGCTGCGCGAGTGGCGCGACCGCAAGCGCCAGCTGGCGTACGAGCTCGATGTGCTGCCCGCCGGGCTGTGGGCGCTCAAGTGCGTCGCGATCACGGCGGCGATCGTGGCCTTCACGCTCACGCTGGCGAGCTTCCACGGCGTGCCGGTCGTCATGCTGATCATGTGCGTGCTGCTGATCGGCCTGGGGTACGTGATACGCAACGCGGTGGTCGGACGCCATGTGTACGCCCTGGGCGGCAACAAGGCGGCGGCCAAGCTCTCGGGCGTGAAGGACGAGCGCGTCACGTTCCTGGTCTTCGTGAACATGGGCGTCCTGGCGGCGCTCGCGGGCTGTGTGTACGCGGCCCGGCTCAACGCGGGGACCCCGCAGGCGGGTCTCAACTTCGAACTGGAGGCGATCGCGGCCGCGTTCATCGGCGGTGCGTCGATGAGCGGAGGAGTGGGCACGGTGATGGGCGCCGTGATCGGCGGCCTGGTGCTCGGTGTCCTCAACAACGGCATGTCGCTGGTGGGCATCGGCACGGACTACCAGCAGGTGATCAAGGGCCTCGTCCTGCTCGCGGCGGTCGGCTTCGACGTCTGGAACAAGCGCCGGTCGGTGGCGTAGCAGGCTGCCCGCTCGTCCCCCACGACCCGATGTCGGTGGTCGGTCCTACGGTGGTGATCTTCGACGGAAGATCACCACTGGCCGGACGTGTTCCACGACGAGGCGGGCGCGGTGCTCCGACCTCTCTCGGTCCAACCGCGCCGACAAGAGTCCAACAGTCCGGCGGGCCGGCGGGGTTGTGGTGACCGCGACCCCAGGGTGGGATGGGACCCCGAGGGCAAACGCTTTCTGCGTTGGTGACCTCCCCCGCCCCGCCTCTCCCACAGGAGCCCCATGTCCACCCTGCCCTGGCACGAAGACGTCTCCCCCGGGCGCGGCGGGCTGCCGCCTCGGGCCTGGTACGCCCGCTCGGACGCCGTTTTGCTCGCCCTCGACGGAGCCTGGCGGTTCCGGCTCTCGCCGACGGCGGACACCGAGGACGAGTCCTTCGCCGCCGAGGGGTACGACGCCTCGGCCTGGGAGGAGATCGCGGTGCCGGGGCACTGGGTGCTCCAGGGCAAGGGCCACGGGGCGCCCGCGTACACCAACGTCGTCTATCCGTTTCCGGTCGATCCGCCGCGCGTACCGACAGAGAACCCCACCGGTGACCATCTGCGCCGCTTCGACCTGCCGGAGGGCTGGCCGGAGGCGGGCGAGGCCGTGCTGCGTTTCGACGGTATCGAGTCCGCGGCGCGGGTGTGGCTCAACGGCGAGGAGCTGGGCGAGTTCAAGGGCTCGCGGCTGCCGCACGAGTTCGCCGTCGGGCCCCTGCTGAAGGAGCGCGGCAATGTGCTCGCCGTCCGGGTCCACCAGTGGTCGTCCGGGTCCTATCTGGAGGACCAGGACCAGTGGTGGCTGCCGGGCATCTTCCGCGACGTGACGCTGCTGCACCGCCCCGAGGGCGCGGCCGGCGACTTCTTCACGCATGTCTCGTACGACCACACCGACGGCACGGGCACCCTGCGGGTGGAGTGCGATGTGCAAGGCCGGGTCACGGTGCCCGAGCTGGGCATCGACATCAGAACGGGCGAGTCGGTCACGGTGCCGGTCGAGCCGTGGACGGCGGAGACGCCCCGGCTGTACGACGGCGAACTGGCCACCGGGGACGAGCGGATCCCCCTACGCCTCGGGTTCCGTACGGTCGCCGTCGAGGACGGCGTGATCAAGGTGAACGGGCGCCGGATCCTCTTCCGGGGTGTGAACCGACATGAGTTCCACCCGGAGCGCGGCCGGAGTCTCGACCTGGCCACCATGCGCCGGGACGTGGAGCTGATGAAGCTCCACAACATCAACGCCGTACGCACCTCCCACTATCCCCCGCACCCCGCCTTCCTCGATCTGTGCGACGAGTACGGCCTGTGGGTGATCGACGAGTGCGATCTGGAGACGCACGGATTCCAGGATCTCGGCTGGCGCGCCAACCCGGTCGACGACGCGCGCTGGACCCCGGCTCTGCTCGACCGGGCGGCCCGGATGGTCGAGCGCGACAAGAACCACGCCTCTGTGATCGTCTGGTCCCTCGGCAACGAGTGCGGTACGGGCGCCGGGCTCACCGCGATGGCGGAGTGGATCCGCGACCGCGACCCTTCGCGGCTCGTCCACTACGAGGGCGACCTCTCCTGCAAGGACACGGACGTCTACTCACGGATGTACGCCCCGCACGCCGAGGTCGAGCAGATCGGACGCCGGGAGGACCCGGGACCGGATCCTCGGCGCGAACTCCCCTTCATTCTCTGCGAGTACGGGCATGCCATGGGCAACGGACCCGGCGGACTCGCCGACTACCAGCGGCTGTTCGAGAGGTACGAGCGCTGCCAGGGCGGCTTCGTCTGGGAGTGGATCGACCACGGGCTCGTCCACCCGGAGCACGGCTACGGATACGGCGGCGACTTCGGCGAGGAGCTGCACGACGGGAACTTCGTCTGCGACGGGCTGCTCTTCCCCGACCGGACGCCGTCGCCGGGCATGGTCGAGTACAAGAAGGTGATCGAGCCGGTCCGCATCGAGGCGGGCACCGCCGAGGGCACGGTCCGGATCACCAACGGACACGACTTCGCCGACCTTTCCGGCCTCGCCTTCGCGTGGACCTTCGCGGTCGAAGGGGAGACGGTCGGGACCGGCCCCCTGACGGTGCCCGGGCTCGCTCCCGGCGAGAGCACGGAGATCGCACTGCCGGCGCCTCCCGTCGAGCGGACGGACCGCGAGGCGCACTGGACGGTCCGGGCGCTGCTAGCGCACGACATGCCGTGGGCGGCGTCGGGCCACGAGATCGCCTGGGGACAGCTCGCCGTGTCCGAGCCGGTTCCGCCCACCTCGGCGGCCGGTGCGCCGCCGGTGCGGCACGCCGGGCGGATCACCCTCGGTCCCGGTTCCTTCGACGCCCGTACGGGCGAGCCGCTGGCCATCGGCGGGATCCCGCTCACGGGCCTGCTCCTGGATGTCTGGCGGGCGCCGACCGACAACGACAACGGCGCGGCCTGGCAGCCGGACGAGCGCTACGGACTGCTCTGGCGCGAGCTCGGTCTGCACCGGATGCGGCATCGGATCGACGCGGTGGAGACGGACGCGGAGGCGTTGACGGTTCGGACCCGGGTGGCCCCGGCAGCCCAGGACCTCGGCCTTGTGACCACGTACCGGTGGACGTCGGACGGGACGCGGCTCCGGCTGACGGTGAGCGTCACGCCCGAGGGCGAGTGGCGGCTGCCCCTGCCCCGACTCGGCGTCCGCCTCGGCCTCCCGGCGGCACTGGACCGGGCGGCATGGTTCGGCGGCGGACCGGGCGAGGCATACCCCGACACACGTGCGGCGGCTCGGACCGGCCGCTGGGAGGCCACGGTGGACGAGCTGCAGACACCCTATGTACGGCCGCAGGAGAACGGTGCCCGGATCGACACCCGATGGATCGAACTGGGCCACGTATCAACCGGGTTGAGGGTCGAAGGCGACCCCCTGTTCTGGTTCACCGCCCGTCGCTGGACCAGCGAGCAGCTCGACGCCGCCGAGCACCACGGCGACCTCACGCCCGGCGACACGGTCTGGCTCACCCTCGACCACGCCCAGCAGGGCATCGGCTCGCAGTCCTGCGGCCCTGGGGTCCTGCAGGAGTACCGGCTGGACGCCGCCCCCGCCACGTTCTCCTTCACGTTCACGCCCACCTTCACGCCCCTCGACGTGCGCGGCGCCAGGGGCACCGCGTAGCCGTCACGTCCATGCGCCCCGCGGCCGGCCGGCTCTTCGGCCGACCGGTCGCGGATCGGCGCGCTCAGCGGATCAGGCGCTTGGGGACGATTCCCTGGGCCCGCATTTCGCCGACGACGAGGGCCGCGTACGCGGTGGCCCCGTGCACCGAGGTGTGGGTGTTGTCCTTCTTCTCGGTCGTCAGGTACAGCGCCTTGGACGCCTCAGGTCCGAGCCCCTCGACCATCGCCCTGGTGAGGGCCGTGAGGTCGATCAGCGGAATGTCGAGGTCGGCCGCCAGACGGCGTACCTCGGCGGGGTGGTCCACGCCGAGGCCGTTGACGAGCAGGGCGGTCCCGTTGTTCAGGGTGCCGTCGGCGTTGAACCAGCGGCGGACGATCGGGGTCACGAGGACCGGCCGGCCGCCCCGTTCCCGTACGCCCTCGACGAGGGTGGTGAGGTTGGCGCGGTAGGTCACCGCGTCCGTCTGCTTGTCGTTGTGGGCGAGCTGGATCAGGACCGGGTCGCCACGGCGGACGAGCGGCTGGACGGTCGGGAAGAAGGCCGGGCCGGCGAGGTAACTCACGGTGCTCTCACCGGAGTCGGCGTGGTTCGCGACCGCGACTCCGCGCTTGAGGTACTGCGGCAGCTGCTGGCCCCAGCCCGCGTACGGGTCCCCCGGCTGGTCGCAGACCGTCGAGTCCCCGATGAAGAAGATCCGTGGGGCGGCGGGTGCCGGGGTGACGACCACCCCGGCGGGGAGCGGTGCCGTACCGCCGAAGGTCAGGTCGAGGCCGGGGCTGCCCACGGGTCCTGTCGGCTCGCCCTCGGGCTCGCGCACGTCGACGGTGAACGAGCGGTGAACCCGTTCCCCGGTGTCCGTGGCCGTCTCGGCGAGCATGGTCCGCCGGGTCTCGGCGGTGACGGACGTGGAGCCCGTGGTGTCCCCGCCGAGGGTGACCTGGACGTGGTAAGTGCCGGGCGGGACGTCGAAGTGGCAGACGAACGGCGCCGTGGTGGCGCAGTGGTCGAGGCCCTTGCCGTAGGAGCTGTCGGCGTGGGCGGGGGCGACGCCTAGGGTGGCGACGGTGAGCGCGGCGACGACGGTCGCGGCGGCGGTGAGCCGGGTGCTGCGTGTCATGGCCTCTCCTTACTACGCCGGAAGGCTGTCGCCGATCAGGGCGAGGTTCTGGATGGCGGCGAGTCCGAACAGTGCGGTGGTGTTGGTGCTGATCCACAGGTGCTCGTAGCCGGGCTCCAGCGCGGCCGGGCCCCGGACCGGAGTCTTGTCCCACACCATCGCCTTCGTGTATCCGTCGCTGCTGTGGAACTTCTGCCACGCCCTGGCCGCCAGCTGCGGGTCGTTCAACTGGGCGGCGGCGTACGCGTCCTGGCGTGAGTGGCCCTGGAAGAGGAGCAGGGTGCCGAAGTTCTTGCCGTACCGGGCGGCCTGTTCGGTCTTGGTGGCGTTGAAGTAACGGCAGTAGTCGAGCCAGGCCGTCTTGAACGCGGGCATGTCGATGAGGTCGATGAGCTCGGCGCACATCTCGACGAGGCCGAACATGGCGGAGAGGTGGGAGACGCCGACGACGGGCTCGGTCGCGACGGCGAACCGGCCGGTGTCGAGGTCGTACAGTCCCGTGCCCTGCACGAAACCGTTGGGCTGGGCGGCGATGGTCTCCATGGTGGAGCGCAGCCGTGCCTCGGCCTTGGCGGCCTTGGGTCCGCCGCGTTCCCACTCGGTGAGCCAGGCGGCGGCGAGTCCGCTCCAGTCGGTGCCGAAGCCGATCGAGAGGGCGTGCCGGTCGGGGGTGTACGGCTCGGTCCGGATCTTGCGGATGGGGTCGAGGACGAGGAAGGTCTCGTCGGAGTCGACCAGGGCGTGCATGAGGTCGCCGACGCGTTCGTCCGCGGTGAGGAAGTAGTACGGGCGGCGGTAGACGGCCGTGGAGATGCGCTGCTGCTTGGCGCTGTCGGCGAAGTGCTGGACGCCGTGGCGGGTGCCGAGGCCGGCCCAGGTGCCGAGATGGTAGACGTCGACCTCGCCGGTGTGGCGGGTCATCGCCTCGGCGAAGCGGAAGACGTCCGCGCGGCCGGAGCGCAGATAGGCGTACCAGAGCCAGAGGTCGGGCGAGAGTTCGGAGTTGTCCCAGGCGTAGCCTCCGACGTCGTACCGCCACTGGTGCCGGTCCTCGTCGTAGGTGTGCATGATGTCGCCGTAGTCCCAGAAGCCGTACCAGCGGCGCTGTTCGGTCTGGTCCTTGTAGTACGTGAAGAGGTAGTCGAGGTGGTCCTCGATGGCCGCCTTGGCGGGGGTGGAGCGGTCGACGGGCGCGAAGAGTCCGCCGAAGACCTTGGCGCGAGTCAGGTCCTCGGGGCTCGCGGCGAGCTGGGGCGGTGTGTGGACGGCGGCGGCCTGGGCGACGAGCGTGTCGGCGGTGGGGGTGGCGGCGTTGGCCCAGAACATCAGCTCGCTGGTGCGGGCGATGCCGTACGGGGTGCCGAAGCCGGGCTCGTAGTCCTCGTAGGTGATGTTGAGGCCCTCGAGCTGCTCGGGGAACGTGTCCTGGCCCATCCCGTCGTGGTAGAAGCGCAGGTCCATGGGCTGGGCCTCGGGCGACCAGAGCCAGAGGGTGACCTCGGCGGCCTCGCCGGCGGCGCCGCGGATGTCGAGCTGGGCCGGGTGCTTCTGCCAGAAATCGCGGAGCCCGAAGGAGAGTCCACCGCTGACCCCGCCGACGTAACCGAAGCCGTTCGACCTTCCGCCGCCGCCTGCCGGGATCCAGCCGTGGCCGGACTTGGTGCGCTTGCGCAGGGTGAAGCCGTCGGAGGAGAGCTGGGCGAGGGTGTAGTCGCCCCACGTGGGGATGTACTGCAGCCGGGTGGTGACCCGCTGGTCCCAGGTGGCCGGGTCGGGCAGCTTCTCACCCTTGACCTGGGCCGAACGGACGGCGGCGCCGGGGTCGCGGCGCAGGCCGGTGATGCCTTGGACGGCCTCGGTGAGGAAGCCCTCGCCCTCACCGGCGATGCGGATGTGGCGGTCGTAGGCGGCGTCGCGCAGGGGGACGGAGAAGCGGACGCCGAGGCCGCGGATGAAGTCCTTGTTCTGGTCCCCGTCAAAGGTGATGGTGTGCACCATCCGGAAGGACTCGCTGCCGGCGAAGAAGTAGAGCCGTACGGAGAACGGCAGCCAACTGCGCCTGCCCTTACGGTGCTTGCCGTCGATCCGGACGACGGCGCGGACGGGGCCGGACTGCTCGACGGTCGCTCCGGCGATCAGGCCGTCGAACCGCTCCCACTTGGCGTCGCCCTGGTCGCCGTCGTCGAGGTCGCCCTGGCGGAGCAGGACGAGCCGGCCGTCGGTGGCGATCTTGACGGCACCCCGGGTCACGGATTCGACGAGCTTCTCGCCGTCCTTGGAGATGACGGCCTTGATGGTGCCGGTGTCGACGGTGATCCGGCGGCCGGTCTCGGTGACGGTGACCTTCGGGCCGGCGGCGGGGGTTCCGGGCGCGAGGGTGAACTTCTCCGCCCCGGCGGCCTCGGGGCCGACCGCGTGCGCGGTCCACTTGAGCGAGCCGTCGGGCCAGCGGGCGGTGGTCCAGGTCTGTACGGGGACGTTCCTGCCGTCGGCGGTGGTGAGCGCGAATGACTGGTCCGCGGGGTGGGCGCCCTTGGGCCACGGCACCCCGAAGGTGGACCCGGGGGCGGCCCCGAGGCCACCGGCCTCGAGCCAGGTGACGGTCGCGGGCCGGTCCGCCGCGGGTGCATCGGCGAGCGCGGCGGCCCGGGCGTCGCCGCGGCCGAGGGCCCAACTGAACTGCGCGGCGGCACCGGCGACGGCGGCGGCTTTGAGGAGGGACCTGCGGGGGATGGGGGACATGGAGGTTCCTTTCATGGTCATGACATGGATGGGGTTGGGGGGACGGGGGCGGCGCCCCACAAGCTGTGGGCACCCGTTCCGCTGGAGCGGCCCACCTGTCCCTCGCGTCCACGCGGGCTGTGGGCGTTACCGGGCCGGCGCCCACCCGCCCGTCACCCCCGTTGTGGGCATTCGTTCCGCTGGGCCGGTGCCCACCCATCCCTCGCCCGCCACCCACCCCCGTTGTGGGCAACTGTTCCGCTGGGCTGGGGGTCCCCCCGGACGGAGTCTGGGGGAGGGTCGGCGCAACGGAACGGCGCCCTTGCCGGGCCCCGGCTCCCGGTCCGTACGGTGCCCACAGGTGCGGCGCCGGGGGGACCCCCAGCCCCGCGGAACGCCTGCCCACAACCGGGTGGGACAGGGGTTCCGGGTGGACGCCGGCCTGCGGAACACCTGCCCACAACCTGGCCCGGGGGCACCGGCCCGCGGGAGGCGGTGGGGCACGGCCCGGTTGGTCGTGCGCTCGCCGCGGTGGGACAGTGCCGCTGCGCGGGCCGCCCCGCCACCGAGTTCAGGAAAGGCGCGCGCGGCGTTCCGCCGCGAGCGTCGCCGCGACCACCACCCCCAGCGCAGGCGCCGCAAGCGGCGCCGCGAACCAGGCGGACGCGGCGATCACCCCGAGACCGCAGACGACGAGCAGCGAGCCCGCGGGGTCACCGAGCGTCCGGCGGGCGGCGGCGCCCAGCAGGGCGCGCCAGGAGGCGTTCGGGCGCCAGGCCGTGCACGCCCGCAGCACGGTCACGGTCAGCCCGAGCATCGCCAGGACCCCGACCGCGCCCACGAACCGACCACCCGGCAGCCCCGCCCGTACGATCGCGAGGTCGGCCCCCAGCAGGGCGAGGGCCGCCCAGACCGCGAGCCCCACGAGCCAGCCCCGGCGCACCGCGGAGCGCAGATCCGCCACGAACTCCCGCCACCCGCCCTCGACTTCGCCGGTCCAGCGGCGCAGATGCGCCGCCCCCGCGGCCAGCGCCGCGGGCAGGGTGACCAGCGGGAGGGAGGCGAGGGCGATCCACACCCCGACGAGCAGGCATTCGGCGAAGACCCCGAACCGTGCGAGGGCACGCGCTCTCATCCCGCCTCCTCAGCCCTTGAGCCCGGACGTGGCCATACCGTCGATCAGATACCGCTGGAAGGCGAGGAAGAAGAGCAGCACCGGCAGCAGCGCCACCAGCGACATCGCGATCATTCCTCCGTAGTCGGCCACTCCCTCCTGGTCGACGAACATCTTCAACCCCAGGGCCACGGTGTACTTCTCGGGCGTGTTGACGTAGATCAGCGGGCCCATGAAGTCGTTCCAGGTGTTGATGAACGTGAAGATCGCGCTGGTGATCAGCGCCGGCCGGCACAGCGGCAGCACGATCGACCAGTAGATCCGCAGGTGGCCACAGCCGTCCAGCCGGGCCGCCTCGTCCAGCTCCTTGGGCAGGTTGCGCATGAACTGGACCATCAGGAAGACGAAGAAGGCGTCGACGGCCAGGTACTTGCCCAGGAGCAGCGGCGTATAGGTGTCGATGACGTCCATCTTCTGGAACAGCACGTACTGCGGGATCAGAAGCACGTGGTACGGCAGCAGCAGGGTGCCGATCATCAGCGCGAACATCAGATTGCGTCCCGCGAACCTGATGCGTGCGAAGGCGTACGCCGTCAGCGACGAGGACAGCAGCACCCCGACCACGGATCCGACCGCGAGGACGGTGGAGTTGAGGAAGAAGGTGGAGATCGGGATGTCGGCGATGCCCTCGGTCAGGCGGGTGTAGTTCCTGACGACGGGATCGGTGGGAAACAGCTCCAGGCTGCCGACGATCTCGTCGCCCTCCTTGAACGAGGCGCCGAGCACCCACACCACGGGATAGAGCACCACCGCGAGGACCGCGAGCGAACCCACGTGCCAGGCGAGCGAGCCCGCGCCCCGGCGCCGGAAGCCGGCCGAGACCGCGGCCGACGAGGTGCGTGCCGGTCGTACCGTACGGGACATGCTCATCGAGCCGCCTCCTCGTAGTGCACCCAGCGCTTCTGGGACCAGAACAGCACCGCCGTGACCGCCGCGACGGCGAGGAGCAGCATCCACGCCATGGCCGAGGCGAGGCCCATCCGGCTGTTCTCGAAGCCCTGGACGTAGAGATAACAGGTGTAGACGAGCGAGCCGTCCGCCGGACCGCAGGCGTTGCCGCCCGCCCCTCCGCCGACGATGTAGGCCGAGGCGAAGATCTGGAAGGAGTGGATGGTCTCCAGCAGGACGTTGAAGAACAGCACCGGCGAGATCATCGGCAGCGTGATGCTCCAGAACCGGCGCCAAGGTCCGGCACCGTCCACCTCCGCCGCCTCGTACAGCTCGCGCGGGACCTGCTTGAGGCCGGCCAGGAAGATCACCATGGGTGCGCCGAACTGCCAGACGGTCAGCGCCACCAGGGCGTACAGGATCCATGTGGGGTCGCCGATCCAGCCGCCGACGTCCACGCCGAACACTGTGCTCTGGGCCCGGTCCACGACCGCTCCGTCGGAGAAGATCGCCTTCCAGACGATGGCCACGGACACGCTCGCTCCGATCAGCGAGGGAGCGTAGAACGCGGCGCGGTAGAAGCCCTGTCCGCGTCGGCTCTGGGCGAGCAGCAGCGCCACCCCGAGAGCGAGAAGCAGCTTGAGCGGCGTCCCGATGACGACGTACCACAGGGTCACGGAGACGGAGTGGCGCCAGCGCGGGTCGCCGAACATCTCCGTGAAGTTCGCGAAACCGATCCACCTCGGGGAGTCGAAGAGGTTGTAGTCGGTGAACGCGAAGTACAGCGAGGCGACCATCGGACCCGCCGTCAGCAGCAGGAACCCTGCTATCCACGGGGACATGAAGAGATAGCCGGCCAGGTTCTCCCTGTGGTCCCGCCGCTTTCGGACGGCAGCGGGGTCCGGTGCGGGGTCCGGTGCGTGCGGCGGCCCCGAGCCCTGGGTGGCGGGGTCGCCGACTCCCGCGGCGGGGGCATGGGTCACGGTCGTTCCCATCAGCTGCCGAGAGCCGTCTTCGACTCGGTGAAGAACTGCTTGACCGCCTCGTCCACCGACCGCGTGCCGAGACCCAGTTCCTCCGCGAGGCGGAGGAAGGCCGACTCGCAGACATCGGCGCCGGCCGGGTGCGGAGTGATCGGCTCGAGGACGCCCGCGTCGACCAGGGACTGCTCGTACGCGGCGATCTCCTTGGCGATCGGGTCGGTGGGCCGGAACGCCTCGTACTGCGCGACGGTCGCAGGGACGCCACGGTCGTAACCCATGATCTTGGCGACCTCGGGGTCGTGGACCATGAAGTCGATGAACTGGGCGACTTCCTTGGGGTGCTTGGTGCGCTTGGAGCCGCTGAGCATCAGGGAGCCGAGGTACTGACCGGTCTTCCTGCCGTCGGTGGTGGGGATCGGCGCGAGGCCGTACTCGCTCTTGCCCTCGGCGGTGTAGCGGTTGGTGAAGTTGTCCCAGGTGAACTCGCCGGCGGCCAGGTCGGCGGTGACCGCGGACTTGGGCTTGGCCTGGACGACCTTCTTGGTGTTCGCGACGACGCCGGACTTGCTGTCCCGCTCCGCCTTGGTCCACCAGTCGGTCAGGTCGGCCTCGGTGAAGCCCAGGCCCTTCTCGGTGAAGAAGGCCTTGCCCTGCTGGCGCAGGTACACGTCGTAGAGGTACATCACGCCGTACATGCCGCTGTCGCCCGCCCGGCCGCCGGTGTCGCGGATCTTCTTCATCGCCGCGTCGAAGTCGGCCCAGGTCCATCCCTGTCGGGGCTTGACGCCCGCCCGGGTGTAGACGTGCTTGTCGATGACGAGAGCCATCGAGTTGCTGCCCACGGGGACGCCGAGCAGCTTGCCGTCGACCTCGCCGAACTTCTCCAGACCGGCCCGGAAGCCCTCGGTGCGGAGGTTGCCGGCCTTGACCTGCTGGTTGAGGTCGAGCAGGACGTTCTTGGCGTCGTACTTGCGCAGGAAGCCGATCGCGTTCTGGAAGACGTCCGGCGGGTTGCCGCCCGAAGCCTGGGTGTTGAACTTCTTCCAGAAGTCGGTGTACGGCTGGAAGTCCGTCTTGATCTTGATCTTCGGGTACTTCTTCTCGAAGAGCGCGATCGTCTGGTTGATCCGCTTGGCGCGGTCGTCGGACCCCCACCAGGCGTACCGGATGGTGACGGTCCCGTCGCCCGAGCCGCCGCCGTTGCCACACCCCGCCGCGGTCAGGCCGAGAGCGGCCAGGGAGCCGCCCGCCACCTTGAGTAGACCGCGTCGGTCGACCGTCCCTTGAGTACGCACTGTTCGTCCTCCACGCACGATTGAAACGTTTTAGGAAAGCGCTTACTGGGACAACGTAAGGACGGCCGCTGCGCTCGTCAATATTTTGGACAGGATCGCTTGAAGTCGTTTGCCCTGTCCGGGCCCAGCATGACGATGCACCCGGAAAGACGCACCCGGAACAGCGGGATCCACTGGACTGAAAGGATTCAGTGCGCACCTTCTCCGGCGAGTCAGGCCAGCCGGATCACGTTCCAGGACATCGGCTCCAGGACGGCGTGCAGCCTGCCGTCCGCGAGGGCGGCGCCGTCCACGCGATGCGGGCGGACCCGCTCGGGTTCGTCGACGGTGTTGCGGGCCTCGGGGTCCGCGTCGGCGAGCGCCGAGTGCTCGACGACACCGTTCAGCTCCAGGCCGTGCAGGGTCACGTCGAGCGGGAGGGGTTGGTTCCGGTCACGGTTGACCGCGAAGAGGGTCACTCCCCCGTCGTCGTTCCGTACGGCGGTGGCGTGCAGCAGAGGTACGGCGCCGAAGCGCGCGGTCTCGTACGTCGGCGAGTCCACCCGTACGTCGAGAACCGTGCCGCGGCCGTACCGCGACGCCTGGGCGAAGGGGTGGAAGGTGGTCTGTCGCCAGGCCGCCCCGCCGGGCTCCGTCATGATCGGCGCGATCACGTTGACGAGTTGGGCGAGACAGGCCACGGACACCCGGTCGGCGTGGCGCAGGAGAGCGATGAGGAGCGAGCCGAGGACGACGGCGTCGGTGACCGTGTAGACGTCCTCCAGGATGCGCGGGGCCTCCTGCCAGTCCTCCACGGGGTGCGGATCGGGCCGGCGTTGGTACCAGACGTTCCACTCGTCGAAGGAGAGGTTGATCTTCTTGGTCGATTTGAGCCGGGCGCCGACGTGGTCGCAGGTGGCGACGACGGCTTCGATGAAGGCCTCCATGTCGACGGCGGAGGCGAGGAAGGAGTCGCGGTCGCCGTCGATCTCCTCGTAGTAGGCGTGCAGGGAGACGTGGTCGACGGCGTCGTAGGTCTCCGCGAGGACGGTGGCCTCCCAGGCGGCGAAGGTCTCCATGCCGCGATGCGAGCTGCCGCACGCGACCAGTTCGAGGCCGGGGTCGATCCGGCGCAGGGCGCGGGCGGTCTCGGCGGCGAGCCGGCCGTACTCCTCGGCGGTCTTGTGGCCGGTCTGCCACGTCCCGTCCATCTCGTTGCCCAGGCACCACAGCCGGATACCGAAGGGGTCCTTGTCTCCGTGGGCGATGCGCCGCTCGGACAGCTCGGTGCCGGACGGGTGGTTGGCGTACTCGAGGAGGTCCAGGGCCTCGGCGACACCGCGTGTGCCGAGGTTGACGGCCATCATGGGCTCGGCCTGCGGGCCTATCTTCCGCACGAAGGCGATGAACTCGCCGAGGCCGAAGCGGTTGGTCTCGGTGGAGCGCCAGGCGAGGTCGAGGCGGCGGGGCCGCTCGTCGACGGGGCCGATGCCGTCCTCCCACCGGTAGCCGGAGACGAAGTTGCCGCCGGGGTAGCGGACGGCGGTGACGCCCAGTTCACGGACGAGCTCGAGGACGTCGGTGCGTAGTCCGTCGGCGTCGGCGGTGGGGTGGCCGGGCTCGTGGATGCCGGTGTAGACGCAGCGGCCGAGGTGCTCGACGAACGAGCCGAAGAGCCGGGGATCGACGGGGCCCACGGTGAAGGCCGGGTCGAGGGTGAGTCGGGCGGCGGTACGGGACATGCGGTTCCCTTCGAACGGGGGCGGACGTCCACCGTCCCCGTTGTTCGAAATATCGACCAACAGTCGTGACTTCGAACGGGACGGTAGGTCGGGCGACTTGGCACGTCAAGAGAACGACCTTCACGGAAGGTGGTGGTCCACCACTCGCCCCACCGGCGCCGGCAGATCGGCGAAATGGGCGGCAACTTCCGTGGCCGTCGTGGCGACTACGGGTCGGAGCACCGACAGCCGGTGCTCGACGACGTAGGGAGACCAGGATGAGACGACCAGTCGCGCGGCGCCTGTCCGCGGCGATGGCCACGATGGCCGTCGCGGCCGGGACCGGGGCGGTTCTGTTGATGCCCGAGGCCTCGGCGGCCACCGGTGGTGCCACCGGGTACGCGACACAGAACGGCGGGACCACGGGTGGAGCCGGTGGGCAGACGGTGCGTGCCACCACGGGGACCGCGATCCACGCCGCCCTGTGCGGCCGGGCCAGCAGCAGTACCCCGATCACCATCGAGGTCGAGGGGACCATCAACCACGGCAACACCAGCAAGGTCTCGGGCGCCAGTTGCAACACCGCCGACGGCGTGATCGAGCTCAAGCAGATCAGCAACGTCACCATCGTCGGGGTCGGAGGGGGAGCTCTCTTCGACCAACTGGGCATCCACATACGCGAGTCCAGCAACATCGTCATCCAGAACGTGACCGTCAAGAACGTCAAGAAGTCCGGCTCTCCCACGTCCAACGGTGGTGACGCCATCGGCATGGAGAGCGGCGTCCGCAACGTCTGGGTCGATCACGTCACCCTGGAGGCCTCGGGCGGGGAGTCGGAGGGTTTCGACGGGCTCTTCGACATGAAGGACAACACCCAGTACGTGACCCTGTCCTACAGCACCCTGCGCAACTCCGGCCGCGGTGGCCTCGTCGGGTCCAGTGAGAGCGACCTCTCGAACAGCTTCATCACGTACCACCACAACCTGTACGAGAACATCGACTCCCGCGCGCCCCTGCTGCGGGGCGGCACGGCCCACATGTACAACAACCACTACGTGAGCCTCAACGAGTCCGGCATCAACTCCCGCGCCGGCGCCCGCGCCAAGGTGGACAACAACTACTTCGAGGACTCCAAGGACGTCCTGGGCACCTTCTACACCGACGCGGCCGGGTACTGGCAGGTCAGCGGCAACATCTTCGACAACGTGACCTGGTCGAGCCCCGGCACCGACAACAACCCGGCCGGGCCGAACCCGCAGTCCAACACCACCGTCGCCATCCCGTACGCGTACCCCCTCGACGCCGCCTCCTGCGTACCGGCCGTCGTGAGCCAGACCGCCGGCGCCGGCAAGGGTCTGCGGGTGTCGGACGGCTCCTGCACGCCGCAGACGCCGACACCGACGCCGACGCCGACCAGCACCACGACGACCAGCCCGACAGCGACCCCGACCACCCCCACCCCGACGACGACGCCCACTCAGCCCTCCGGCACCAACCTCAGCATCGGTGCAGGCTCCGACGGATCCAGCAAGGCGAGCGGAACGAGTTACGGCAACGTCCGCGACGGTGACATGAGCACGTACTGGTCGCCGGCCGGCTCGACCGGTGCGATCTCGATCAAGTGGGGATCCGCCGTCTCCGTATCGGCGATCACCATCCGGGAGGCGTCGGGCTCCGTGGGTGCCATCGGCTCCTGGCGGGTCGTCAACGGCGACACCGGTGCCGTCCTCGCCTCCGGCAGCGGGGCGGGCGCCATCAGCTTCCCCCGGACCTCGCTGAGCAAGGTCACCTTCGAGATCACCGGCTCGACCGGCACACCGACGGTCGCCGAGTTCGAGACCTACGCCGGGTAGCGGGCGCGGTCCACGACCCCGGCATCGATGGTCGGCCGCTCCGCCGGGCGGCCGACCGCCGCCGCCATCGCGATCCCCTTCGCCGATCGCTGGTCGCCGGTCGCCGGTGGGGGGCGCAGTCGTCCGTCGCCGTCAGCGGAACGCGGCCACGTTCTCCTCGACCCACCGGCTGAACGCCCTGGCCGGAGAGCCGGTGATGCGTCGCACCGTGTCGTGCACCGTCAGCAGAGCGTCGTTGACATCCCCGCCCGTCAGATCGAGCACAGCGGCCGCGGACTCGTCTCCCATGAACGCCGCAAGTCGGCGGTGTGCCTCCTCCCGGCCGATCTCGGCGAACGGCACCTTCCGCCCCAGGGCTGCCGCGACAGCCTCCACCTGCCGACGGGGCGTCACCCGTTCCGGACCGGTCAGGGCGTACGTCCGCCCTTGGTGGCCGGGCTCGGTCAGCGCCACCCGCGCCACCGAGGCGATGTCCGCCGGATGGATCGCGGGGAGCCCGGTGTCCGCGTACGGGACGCGGACCGTCTCACCCTCGCGGATCGATGCCGCCCACCACAGGGCGTTCGAGGCGAACTGCGTCGGCCGCAGAATCGTCCAAGCCATGCCGCTGTCCTTCACCAGCCGCTCGACGGCCAGGTTCTCGGCGGCGGGGCCCAGATGAGGATGGGTCTCGACGGTGATGGACGACATGAGCACCACATGTGCAACGCCTGCCTGCTGGGCGACGTCGAGGATCTCGGCATCCGAGCCCAACCTCGACACGAGGAACAGCGAGCGCACCCCGTCCAGCGCGGGCTTCAGCGAAGCCGTCTCGGCGAAGTCGCCCTCATGCGCCTCGACTCCCTCGGGGAACGACGCCCGCGACCGGTCACGTGTGAGCCCCCGCAGTGGCCCGGCACCGTACGCGTGCAGCTCCTTCAGCAGAGCACTTCCTATGTTCCCGGTGGCTCCCGTCACGAGAATCATGAGCGCCTTCTCCCTTCGTCGGTGATCAACTGGAGGAGACACTAGAAGCTCAATCGCACTTCAGGTCAAGGAGACAGCCCACGGAGCAACGGCAGCGAACGAGTCGAAGCGCTTCGATCCCCATCTCCCCACTCTGGACACCCCCTGGCCGCCGGAGATACGGTCGACACTGATCACATCGGCCATCTCGGCGGAGAGATTCTCGAAGCGCTTCACCACGGACGGGAGAACGGATGGTCACCCTCGCCCAGGTCGCCCGGCACGCCGGGGTGTCGGCCAGCACGGTGAGCTACGTCCTCAGCGGCAAGCGCTCGATCTCGACGGGCACCCGGCGCCGCGTCCTCGACAGCATCGAGCGTCTCGGCTACCACCCGCACGCCGGCGCCCGCGCCCTGGCCAGCAGCCGGTCGCGCATCATCGCCCTGATGGTGCCGTTGCGGACCGACATGTACGTCCCCGTGATGATGGAGATCGCCATCTCCGTCGCCACGACCGCCCGCGCCCACGGATACGACGTGCTGCTCCTGACCGGCGAGGAAGGGGTCGCGGCCGTACGGCGCGTCACGGGCAGCGGTCTCGCCGAGGCGTTGATCCTGATGGACGTCGAGCTCGAGGACGAGCGCCTCCCCCTGCTCCGTACCTGCGGGCAGCCCTCCGTGCTGGTCGGCCTCCCGGCCGATCCCACCGGACTCACCTGCGTCGACCTGGACTTCGCCGCGGGCGGCGCCCTGTGCGCCGAGCACCTCGCCGGCCTCGGCCATCGCGAGATCGCCGTCATCGGCGAGGCGCCCGGCGTCTACGAGCGGCACACCGGCTTCGCGGAGCGGACCCTCAGCGGACTGCGGGGCCGCGCGGACCAGCTCGGTCTGCGCGTTCTCCACCGCCCCTGCGAGGGCAGCTACGAGGCGGTCCTCTCCACCCTCGGCCGCGTCTTCGACGAACGGCCGGACACCACCGCGCTCGTCGTGCAGAACGAAGCCGCGGTGGAGCCCCTCCTCGCCCTGCTGCGCCGCGACGGACGGGCAGTGCCGGAGGACGTCTCCGTCGTCGCGGTCTGCCCCGAGCAGGTCGCGGCGCAGGCCTCCGTACGTCTCACCTCGGTCGCCATCCCCGCGCAGGAGCTGGGACGGCAGGCGGTGGAGCGGCTCGTGGCGAAGCTCGGCGGTGGCGCCGAGGGCGACGACGATGTGGCACTCCTCGCGCCCGAGCTGACCGTGCGGGACAGCTCGGGCCCGGCGCCGACGAAAGCGCAGACGAAGGAGTCGGAGTCGGCGCGGTGGCTCAGCCGGCGCTGACGGTCAGGTTGTTCGCCCGGAAGTCGAGGCCGCCGGAGGAGGAGGTGATCTCGAAGCCGAACTGCACGTCGCCGATCGTCTCGTCCCCCATCCACTGCTTGGTGTCCTTGATCCACTTGAGGATCGGGAGGATGTTCACCGTCCCCGCCGTGGAGTCCGACGTCCGCAGGAACGAGAACACGTCGTGGGACGTGCCGTCGGCGTGCGGCACCTTCCCCTTGTACACGTCCCAGCTGTGGCCGCCCAGAGTGACGTTGCCCTGGTGGTCGCCGAGCGCGCCGACGGCGCCGTTGGCGTTGACCCAGAGCATGATCTCGTAGTCGTAGTCGGTGTCCCAGATGTCGTACGAGCTGTTGTACGCGCCCGCGGCGGGCACCGTCACGTCGTAGGTGCTGGTCAGCGTGGTGAAGGCACTGATGCGCCGGTTCACCGCCTTCTTGGCGTTGGGGTACGACTTGATGCCGCCGGTGTTCGGGTGGTTCGCCCAGACGCCCCAGTTCGTACCGGAGTTGGCCCAGGTGCACTGGGCGCCGGCGCCCGAGCCCCAGATGTTGTTGTAGAGCGTGTAGCCGCCCAGCGTGGTGTTGCCCCACTGGTCGCATGTGTTCCAGACGGCGGCCTCGGCGGGTGCGGCCGCCAGGCCGAGCGTCGCGCCGAAGGCGAGGACAGGGGCGAGCAGCGCGGTCCGCAGGCGGCCGAGAGTGGTGCGTCGTGCCATGGTCGGTCCTTCCAGGGGTGGGGGGTCGGCCGCGTCTCACGGCGTGAGGACGCGGCTCTCGCCGGCGCGCAGATCGAGTGGGCGAGCGCCGGCGGGAGTCCTGAGGTCGATCGGTCCGGTACGGGTGGGACGGACGACGGCGGTGTACGTGTCCGGGCTCCAGGTGAGGTCGACAGTGGCGCCGAACCTCGTGCGGATGCCGAGCAGCCGGCCCGATGGGTACGCGTCGGGTGGCGCCGGCAGCAGCACGAGGCGGCCGGGAGTCGACTGCACGAGCATCTCGATCAGCAGCGCGGGCAGCGTGTGGGCGGCGTCGGCGTTGTAGACGTCGCGGTCCGGATAGTGCGTGCTCATGAGGGAGTCGTGGAAGTAGTCGCCCGTCAGGACCCGTCGGAGCGCCTCTGCCGCGCGGTCGGCGTCCCGCAGCCGCGCGGCGATCAGGGCCTGGTGCAGGTGTCCGTGAGCGGATTCGTTCTCGCTGCCGCGCAGTTCGAGCGCCCGAAGGGCCGCCTTCGCCAGGTCTGGCGTGTCGTACGGGTTGATCTCCTCGTGCGGCCACACGGCGTACAGATGGCTGAGGTGGCGATGGTCGTAGCGGTCGTCGAGGCCGGGCCAGGCCCATTCGGCGAGCGCTCCGTCGGCGTTGATCCGGTACGGGGGCAGCCGGTCGGCGAGGGCGCGCCGCCGGTCGGCGTCGGCGGCGGCTTCGGTATCAGCGGCGGCACCGGCACCGTAGTCGGCCGCGGTCAGAAGGGCGTGGCGCGCCGCGGTGAGGTCCATGGTCGCGTTGATCGCTCCCCAGCCCCCGCCGACGGGCCGGTTCTCCGGTGAGTAGGAGGGGACGACGACCAGCCGACCGTCGGGTCCGGTGCGGGTGAGGAAGTCCTCGTAGAACGCGGCCAGTTCGGCGAGGGCTGCGGCGGTCTCGGGATCGCGTGAGCCGTGCGTCTCGTCGTGGTCGACGAGCGGCTTCAGAAGCCAGTCGGCGCCCGCGGTCCACAGGTGGAGGGGGTACTCGCGGCTGAAGTGGTACGAGTGTCCCGAG
This sequence comes from Streptomyces sp. NBC_01353, assembly GCF_036237275.1. Taxonomy (GTDB): domain Bacteria; phylum Actinomycetota; class Actinomycetes; order Streptomycetales; family Streptomycetaceae; genus Streptomyces. The sequence continues at coordinate 626,703 of NZ_CP108352.1, forward strand.
ACGCCATCGGTGTGGGCGGGCGCCACGATGCCTCGGGCGCCGAAGACGGCCCTGGCGTTGTCCCGCCAGTCGGCCAACTGGCCCTGGATCAGGCACGCATGGGCCGCCGTCACCTCAGGAAGGTCGGCCGCGGCGGCAGAGGCCGTCTGCAGATTGAGGTTGGCGTCGTGGGTGAAGGCGCCGGACCAGGCGGTGTTCCAGTCGCCGGTCCACAGACCGGTGAGGCGGGGCGGCAGCATGCCGGAGGAGGACAGGAGGTGGTAGCGGCCGGCGGCGAAGAGCCGCTCCAGGAGGGCGGGGCTGCCGGTCCTGCGCAGGAGCGCGGAGCCGGACAGGGCGCGCTCGGCCGGGTCCGCGTCGAGGTCGAGCGTCACGCGCTCGTAGGCGGCGCGGTGTCGTTCGGTGTGGCGGGCGAGCAGACGCGCGTGGACCGCGTCGAGGTCGTCCGGCGAGGTCGGCTCCTCGGAGTCCCCGACCAGCAGTGTGCGCAGCGCTTCCGCCTCGGGGACCGTGTCCGGTTCGCCTTCATGGCGCCGTACCCGGGTCAGGATCAGAAGCCGCCGCGCGTCCTCGAAGTGGGCGCCCGCCGGGGAGAGGGAGGCCCGGCCGCCGGCGGCGACAGCGAGGGTGACGCCGGTGTACCCGAGAGTGTTGCCCGGGTAGCGGGCGCGCAGGGTGAGGAGGACGCCGCCCGGGGTGAGGACCGCGCTCCGGCCCACGGCGAGATCGTGGGGTGTGCCGGGAAGCCGGTGGTCCAGGGAGAGTTCGGCCGATCGGCCGGGGTCGGTGACGTACTGGACGACGACGTCGTCGGCGCGGGAGACGAAGACCTCGCTGCGCGCCTTGCCCCGGGTCGCCGTCGCGACCCCGGTGGCGAAGTCGACGGATCGCCGGTAGCGGCCGTGGGTGTCGGCGGTCGCGCGGGCGAGGCGGGTCTGGAAGGCCGGGTGGAACGGGCGTACCCGGCGCAGCGGGCGTCCATCGGTGAAGCGTTCGGCCGCGGTGGTGTCGCCGGCGAGCAACCGGTCCTGGAGCCCCGCGAGTTCGGCGGCCAGGAGCGGCGGGCGGGTGTCCTCGTCCGGGTGGAGGGGGCGTACGAGGGTGTGATGGGTGACGATCACGCGGTCGTCGTCGGGATCGCCGAGGACCATGGCCCCGTGCCTGCCGTTGCCGGCCAGGAAGGCGTCCTCCCAGCGGGCGGCGCGGCTTCCCTCCCATGTCCCGTGGATCACGTCGCCTCCTTGAGCACGGCCGCTCCGTACCGGCCGAGCCGCAGCGAGCTCTCGACGGTCGCGCCGGTGAGCAGATCGTGGTGGCGGCCGGGGACGGTGACGACGGTGTGCTCCCGACGGTGGTTGAGGACGAAGAGGAGCGGTCCTCTGCGCACCGCTTCGACGCCGGTCGGGAGGTCGTCGAGGACGGGGCGGACACCCGCGTCGCGGGCGGCCTCGCCGAGCAGGTCCCGCAGCGCGGCGGGCTCGGGAAGCGTCGAGACGTACCAGGCGGCGCCGTTACGGAGCACGGCGGGCAGTCCGTCGAGCTCGCCGCCGCGGTAGCCGGCGACGGTGTGTGCGCCGGGGGCGGCCTGGATCTCCTCGGACCAGAGGGTGCCGTGGAACTCCCCGCAGTCGGTTCGCTCGCCTGCGTCCAGCGGCCACCATTCGTGGATGAGGTCGATGCCGAAGAGCTCGCGGAGCCGGGGGTCCATGCCGCCGGGGCGTACGCGGTCGTCCGCGTCGGCGACGCCGGTGAGGAAGCCGCAGACCAGGGTGCCGCCCTCGCGCACATAGGCCAGGAGGTTGTCGATCGACGTGTCGTCGAGGAGGTAGAGGTGGGGGACGACGACGAGCCGGTACGGGGTGAGGTCGGCGGCCGGGTGGGCGAAGGCGGCCGTGAGGTGCCCCTCCCACAGGGCGCGGTGCCAGGAGCGGACGATCTCGGGGTACTGCAGCAGGGAGGAGGGCCTGCCCTCCTGCTCTCCGGCCCACCAGGAGTGCCAGTCGTGCAGGATCGCCACGTCGGCGTGGGCGCGGGCTCCGGTCATCTGCGGTCCCAGGAGAGCGAGTTCGGCACCGATCTCCTTGATCTCGCGGAAGGTACGGCCCCGCTCCCCCGCGTGGCCGACCATGCCGGAGTGGAACTTCTCCGCTCCCTGGCGGGACTGGCGCCACTGGAAGTAGCAGACGGCGTCGGCGCCGTGGGCGACGGCCTGGAGGGACCAGAGCCGGTTGAGCCCGTACGGCTTGGGATGGTTGACGCCTCGCCAGTTGACCGGGCCGGCCGCCTGTTCCATGAGCATCCACGGTCCGCCGCCCGCCTGGGAGCGGGTCATGTCGCCGATCATCGCGTTGTACTGGCCGCCGAGCGGGTCCTTCGGATCGGGGTAGATGTCGATCGAGACCAGGTCCTCCTCCGCGGCCCACCGCCAGGCGTCCTGACCGGACCAGAAGGGCATGAAGTTGGTGGTGACCGGGATGTGCGGGGTGTGGCGGCGCACGATGTCCCGCTCGGTGCGGTAGCACTCCAGGAGCATGTCGGAGGTGAAGCGCTTGAAGTCGAGGACGTGGGTGGGGTTCTTCATGTAGTGGGCGCGGCGGGGCGGCAGAATCTCGTCCCAGGAGCCGTAGCCCTGGCTCCAGAAGGCGGTGCCCCAGGCGGTGTTGAGCGCGTCGAGGGTTCCGTATCGGTCCTGGAGCCAGCGGCGGAAGGTGGTGGCGGCCTCGTCGCCCCAGTCGGGGGTGCAGTACTCGTTGTTGATGTGCCACATGGTGAGTGCGGGGTGCGTGCCGTAGCGGGCTGCGAGGTCCTCGGTGAGGGCGGCGGCGTAGCGTCGGTAGACGGCGCTGGAGTGGGAGAAGTGCTGGCGCGAGCCCCACCACTCCGTCTGCCCGTTCTCGTCGCGCGGCAGCGTCTCGGGGTGGAGGCGTCCCATCCAGGGCGGGGGCGAGGAGGTGGGGGTGGCGAGGACGACTCCGATGCCGTGGTCGTGCATGAGGTCCATGAGCCGGTCGAGCCAGCCGAACTCCCGGGCGCCCGGCCGTGGTTCGATCTTCGACCAGGAGAAGACGCCGAGGGTGACGGAGGTGACTCCGGCCTCTTTCATGAGGCGGACGTCGTCCTTCCAGGTCTCCTCGGGCCACTGTTCGGGGTTGTAGTCGCCGCCGAAGAGGATCCGGCCGCGGGTGGCGTCGTCGAGCGTCGGCATCAGACGGGCTCCCCGTACTGGATCCCGCGTCCGTTGGTTCCCAGGTAGACCCGGCCGTGGATGCGGGGGTCCCCGGTGATGACCTCGCCGGTCCACCCCCATTGGTGGGCATCGTCGTTGATCCGTGTCCAGGTCCGCGCCAGGTCGTCGGAGCGGAGGACCGCGGTGGTGGAGCCCGTGGCGCCGACCTGGTAGATCGCCGGGTAGTCGGCGCCGGCGGCCGCCTTGCCGAAGCCGAGCGTGTACGAGGCCCAGCAGCTGGTCACCTTGGCGAAGCTCGCGCCGCCGTCCGTGGACCGGTACAGCCCGTTCCATTTCACGCTCAGCCACAGGTCGCCGCTCCGTCCGGGGGCCGCGACCAGCTGGAACTGGGTGTCGCCGGAGGGCAGCCCACTCGCGCGGGCCGTGAAGGAGCGGCCGCTGTCCGTGCTGGCGTACAGGGTGCCCGTGGCGGTGTCGTACGCATGGAACAGTGCGGGGTCGGCCGGGTCGGCGACCGGCGTGGCGCCCTTCGGGAAGGAGGGGATCTCCGTCCAGGTCGTGCCGTTGTCGTCGGAGCGGTGCGCGGGGTGTCGGGTGCCGTCCCAGTGCACGAAGGACCAGATGAGAGTGGTCGCATCGGCGCTCACCGCTATCGGTCCGGGCGCGTCCTTGGCGATGGCCGGCTGGGCGGCGAAGGGCGCCCAGGTCCGGCCCCCGTCGGTGGAGTACGCGCCGTTGCCGTGGTCGCCCCAGCCCGTGCGGACGACCCGCGAGGGCACAAGGGCGGCCTGCGCAAGTCCGGTCGCCGACCCGAACACCGGGCGGGTGGCCATGCCGCCGGAGGGGGACGCTGTGAGGGTGTCGTGGTAGAGGACGCCGATGTCGCCGAGTCCGCTGATCAGATGCGCCGTGCCTGTCGGTGGCGAGATCAGCCGGCGTACGGCGGACTCCTCCAGGCCGCGGACGCGCGGGCTGAAGTGAATGAGGTCGCGGGTGCCGTAGATCGTGGCGCCCGTGCCGTAGAGAAGGTTCCGTGAGTCGTACGGGTCGAGCGCGAGCGCCTGGATCCACCAGCCGAACTTGGGCTCGTCCCCGCCCCACTTCAGGAAGGGCGTCTCGGAGACGTCGAAGACGGCGGAGTCCTTGAGGGACTTCCAGGTACGCCCGCCGTCGGTGGTGCGGTAGAGGGTGTCGACGGCCGCCCAGCGGTTGTTGGTGGCGACCACGACGGTGCCGGGGCGGCGGGCGTCCACGGCGAGGCCGCCGTAGCCGAACGTGTCGGCGGAGCCGTCGGACGTGGTGCCGCCTGGGCGGACGGGGGTGACATCGGTCCAGCGGCCCGTGAGGGTGTTCAGTTTGTGGAGGGAGCCGTCGCTCTGGCCGTTCGGGCCGGGGGCGTCGGCGTAGCTGACGTACAGCTCGTGGGCGCAGGCGTCGAAGGCGGCCCGGACCGGGACCTTGGCGGCGGGGCCGGTCGGGAGGCCGGGCACGGCTTCCCAGCCGTCGGCGGTGGTGCGGTGGAGAGTGGTGCCGCCGTCGCCCCAGCCGGCGTAGACGGTGCGGCCGGCGGCGACGAGGAGAGTCACGCCCTGTCCGGTCTCCGAGGGCCGGGCGGGGAAGCCGGGCGCGGGGGCCCAGGTGGCGCCCCGGTCGGTGGACTTCAGCAGGCCGTCGTGGCGGGTGCCGAGCCAGAGTGTGTCGCTGTCGCGGGGGTCGACGAGAAGCCGTTCGCCCGTGCCGCGACCGTCCTCGTTGGCACCCAGCTTCACCGTCAGATCGGTGCGGGTCCAGGTGGCGCCGCGGTCCTCGGAGCGCAGGATGGCGCCGTTCCCGGCCCAGGGCTGGCTGTAGGTGCCGACGGCGAGGTAGAGACGGTCGGGGTGGGCGGCGTCGACGGCGAGCGCCTCCACTCCCAGGAGGTTCCAGTCGTCCCAGCCGAGATGGTCGGTGAGGGGGACCCAGCGGCTCGCGCCGGAGTCCCAGCGGTAGGCGCCGCCGATGTCGGTGCGGGCGTAGGCGAGCCCGCGTACGGCGGGGTGGAAGAGGATGCCCGTGACGAAGCCGGTGCCGCCGATGACGGCGGTGCGCCAGCGGTAGGACGTGGTGCTCGCCGGGGTGTCGGCGCGTGCCGTCCCCTGCGCGAGCGGGAGCGCGGCGACGGCCGCGGCTCCGGCGAGGACGGCGCGTCGCCCGACGGCGGGAGCGCCGAAGGGAGAGGGGCCGACGGGGGAAGCGTCGACGGGGATGGACACAGGCATGGCGAACCTCACGCTGGACGGGGAACGGTGGGGGAAGGCGGCGCGGGAAGGACGCGGGGGCTCACCCCTTGACGGCGCCGGTGAGCATCCCCTTCTTGAAGTGCTTCTGGACGAAGGGGGAGAACACGGCGACGGGGAGCAGCGCGAGCACCATGACCGCCATCTGCACGGCGAGCCCGGAGAGCGGGCCGGCCTTCACGGCCTGCCCGAGGCCGACCGGGATCTCCTGCTTCTGGACCAGCTGGATGAGCACGTTCTGGAGCGGCATCATGTTCTGGTCGCTGAGGTAGATCGACGCGTTGAACCAGGCACTCCAATAGCCGACGGCGTAGAAGAGCGTGATGACGGCGATGACCGCACGGGAGAGCGGCATCACGATCTGCCACAGGATGCGCAGATCGCCGGCGCCGTCGATCCGGGCGCTGTCGATGAGTTCGGGCGAGATCCCCATGAAGAAGCCGCGCAGGACGAGGATGTTGAAGACGCTGACCGCGCTCGGCAGGATCAGCGCGAGATAGGTGTCGGTCAGACCGAGCGTCTGCACCAGCAGATAGGTGGGGATGAGCCCGGCGCCGAAGAACATGGTGGCCATCAGCGTGAGCAGGATCGCGCGGTGCCCGACCGATCCCGGCCGGGACAGCCCGTACGCGCAGAGGATGGAGACGGCCATCGAGAAGACGGTTCCGGCGACCGTCACCCCGACGCTGACGAGGGCGGCGCGGGTGACCTGGCCTCCGCTGAGCAGCTCCTGGTAGGCGATGAAGGTGACATCCCGGGGCACGATCACCAGCCCGCCCGCCTCCGTGATCGTCTTCTTCGAGGAGAGGCTGGTGACGATCACGATCCACAGCGGGACCAGCACGGCGAGGCAGGCGAGGCCGAGTACGGCTCCTTTGGCGGTGAGTCCGGCTCGGGTGGGCGGCTCCTCCCAGACGGGGCGGTCCGGCGGGGCCCAGCGCGAGCGCCCCGGCTCCGCAGCCGTGCTCAGGACCGTCCGTCCCGGGCCGGGTGTCGTGGTGGTCATTTCCGGTACACCCCCTGCTCGCCCATGAGATGAGCGACCTTGTTCGCCGAGAGGACCAGCACGAGGCCGACCACTCCCTTGATCAGACCGGCGGCCGCCGCGTAACTGAAGTCCTGGCTGCGCAGTCCGGTCCACCAGACGAAGGTGTCCAGGACCTCCGCTGCTCCGGGCCCGACCGCGTCACGTTGGAGCAGCAGCTGCTCGAAGCCGACGGTGAGCGCGTCGCCCACCCGCAGCACGAGCAGCAGCGCGATGATCGGGCGCAGGGCGGGCAGGGTGACGTGCCACATACGGCGCCATCGGCCGGCCCCGTCCATGGCGGCGGCCTCGTACAGGTCCTGGTTGACGGCGGCGAGCGCCGCCAGGAAGACGATCACGCCCCAGCCGGCGTCCTTCCAGATCCCCTCGGCGGTGACGAGGAACTTGAAGATCTCCGGGTCGGTCATGAGGTCGAAGCCCTCGTGGCCGTGTTGGCGCAGGGTCTGCGCGATGATGCCCGCGCCGCCGAGGATCTGCTGGAAGACGGTGACGACGAGCACCCAGGAGAAGAAGTGCGGCAGGTAGAGCACGGCCTGGATCAGCGCTCGGAGCCGTGGCCGCAGCACGCTGTTGATGAGCAGCGCGAGCACGATCGGCACCGGGAAGTACAGGACGAGCTGGAGCAGGAAGAGGACGAACGTGTTCTCCACCGCGGCCCAGAACGCCGGGTCGGCGAAGACCCGTTCGAACTGGGCGAGGCCGACCCAGGGTGATTCCAGCATGGCGGTGACGCCGTTGGTGGAGATGTACGGGTCGTAATCCTGGAAGGCGACCACATTGCCGAGGATCGGTATGTAGTTGAAGACCAGTACCAGGAGGAGCGCGGGGACCGTCATCAGCAGCAGGGCCCGGTCCCGCTTCAGCCGGCGGCCGAGCGGGATCCGTCCGGACGACCGGGTTCGGTCCGGTGACCTGGTCCCGGGCCGCAGCTCGGACGGGGATCCGGACCGCGGCCGGGACCCCGGCCCGGCCTTGGACCGGGATCGGGGCCTGGTCGGGGTGGGGTTGTGCGTCACGGTCAGCTCGCCGCGGATCCGCTGGTGTCGAGCAGCTTCTTGTACCAGTCGCGCAGCTGGTCGCCGCCCTTGCTCTTCCACTCCGACACTGCCTGTTGCATGTCGGAGACCTTCTTGCGGCCGCGGACGACGTCCTTCTCCAGCTGCTCGAAGTCGTTCATGAGGCCGGTCCACTGGGAGGGTTCGACGACGGTCATCCCGTAGAAGGAGGACTTGCTGGTGAACGCGCCCATGCGCTGCTGCCACTCGACCGTCGCCCGGGTGGCCTCGGGGAAGTCGGGGTGGGCGACGTAGGGGGCGGGGCTGGCGACGAACAGCCAGGAGCTGGAGACCTCGATGTTGCCCTGATCGGTCTTGACCGGCATCCCGTTCTTCACGGTGTGGTCGACGCCCTCGACTCCGTAGTCGGTGAGCATCCGCTCCTTCGTGCCGTACGGGGCGGCGGTGAACTCGGCCATGGCGAGGACGTCCTCGACGACGGCCTTGGAGCTGCCCTTCTTGACGAAGGCCCAGATGTTCGCGGGGTTGGTCGCCCAGAGCTTCGGACTGCCGCCGGCGTGCCCGGGGATGTCCATCGCCGAGATCGCGAACTTCGGATTCTGGGCCGCCTGTTCGGCGGTCTTGGCGTACCAGTGGGAGAGGTCGTTGTTGTAGATGAGGACCTGGCCCGCGGTGAACCGGTTGCCGGCGTCGCCCTGGTTCTGCGCCTTCTCGTCGGGGTGGACCACACCCGCGTCGAACAGCTTGCGGGTCCATTCCAGCGCTTCGAGGTACTCCGGGGTCTCGATGCGGTTGATCAGCTTGCCGTCGACGAGGTTCCAGCCGAGCGACTTCTCGCTGCCGGAGAGGACGCCGAACATGTTGTAGGCGGTCCAGGTCATGTCGCCGCAGGCCCACACCTTCGCCCTGGCGCTGGTGATCTCCTTGGCGAGGGCGAAGAACTCGTCGGCGCTCTTGGGGAGTTGCCAGCCCTTCGCGTCGAAGACGTCCTTGCGGTAGAAGGGCGCGATGTTGGTGACGTACGAGGCGGGCATCGGCAGCCCGCGCAGGCTCCCGCCGAAGATGGAGCGCTGCCAGGCGTCGGTGGGGATCGCCGCGAGGTTCGGGTACGCCTTCACCTTGTCGCCGGAGAGGTACGGGCCGAGGTCCTCGAACTTGGCGTTGATGGCGCTCGGGATCTTGCCGCCGAGGTTCCAGCCGGGAACGACGACGACGTCGGGGATGTCGCTGGAGGCGAGGATGGCGCCGAGCTTCTGGTCGTAGACGGCGCCGTCCTGGTTCAGCCAGGTGGCCTTGACGCCGATGGCCTCGTTCATGGCCGTGTAGTACGCGTTGTCGGCGGCCGGCGGGGTCCCCCAGAACGGGGCCATGACCCGGATGGCGCTGCCCTTGCCCCGCTTGGTGGCGACGGAGGTGGCCAGCCCGTCCTTGGGGATGGCCCGGAAGAAGCCGTCCGAGGAACCGTTCTTCGAGGGGATGTCCGGGGCGACGACCGTGCGGGCGACGAAGGCGGGGAGGATCTTCTGCGCGTCCTTGCCCGTGGTCGTGCCGTCCTTCTTCGCCGTCTCCCCTCCGCCGCAGGCGGCGAGCAGCGGCATCCCTCCGGCGACCGCTGCCGCGGCCACGGCGGTGGAGGCGAGGAAGCTTCTCCGGCTGGAGACGGCGTCGTTCGGCGTCATTGCGTCAACCCTTCATGGCGCGCCGGAACACTCGGCGGCTGAGGCCGCCGGTCGGCTGCGAAGTCCGAGGTGGGGCATGGAGCGTGGAAACGGGCGGGCCGTCCGGCCCGCGGCGCGCTCGACAAGCGGGGACGATGCGCGTCGAAGCCTGCCGAAGCCCGTCGAAGCCTTGTCGAAGCGCTTCGATGTTGCTGCGAGGTTAAGCGAACGTCTCAGACCCGGCAAGAGTCGGGGTCAAGATTCACGTGCGGCGGAGAGCAGAGCCGGGAGCGACGTAACTCCCCTTGCTTCAAGGGAAAGGGGATCATTGAGCACCCTGAAGTCTTGACTTGGCGAGGGATCGAGCCGAGCATTCGAAGCGCTTCGAATGAAGGGATCCGCACGTGACCGTACAACGGCACATCGACGACCTCCTCGCGCGGCTGACGCCCGATGAGCGGATCGCGATGCTGCACCAGTTCGCGCCCGCCGTGGACCGTCTGGGCCTCGCAGCCTTCCGCACCGGGCAGGAGGCGCTGCACGGCGTCGCGTGGATGGGACCCGCCACCGTCTTCCCCCAGTCCGTCGGCCTGGGCGCGACCTGGAACCCGGAACTCGTCCGCCGGATCGGTGAGGCCGTCTCCCGGGAGGCGCGCGCGATGCGCGCCAAGGACGAACGCGTCGGGCTCAACGTCTGGGCGCCGACCGTCAATCTGCTGCGCAACCCCCTGTGGGGCAGGGGCGAGGAGGGCTACTCCGAGGACCCGGGCCTCACGTCCGCGGTCGCCGTCGCGTATACCCGTGGTCTGCGCGGCGACCATCCCACGTACTGGCGCACCGCCCCCGTGCTCAAGCACTGGCTCGCGCACAACAACGAGACCGACCGGGCCACTTCGTCCGCCTCGGTCCGGCCGCGGGTGCTGCACGAATACGATCTGCGGGCCTTCCGCGGCGCCGTCGAGGCGGGCGCCGTGGCCGGCGTGATGCCCGCCTACAACCTGGTCAACGGCCGGCCGAACCATCTCTCCCCCTTTCTGCGTGAGCACCTGCGCACCTGGACCGAACAGGAGCTCCTCGTCTGTTCCGACGCGGGCGCACCGACCAACCTGGTCGAGCACGAGCACTACTTCGCCACCCACGAGGAGGCCACGGCGGCCGCGCTGCGCGCCGGCGTCGACTCCTTCACCGATCACGGCACGGATGCCGCGCCGATCGTCGCCCGCCTCCGCGGGGCGCTGGAGCGGGGACTCCTCGACCAGGACGACATCGACACGGCGGTGCGCAGGCAGCTTGCCGTACGCGCCGCACTCGGCGAGTTCGAGCCGGAGCTCGACCCCGACGTCGCGGAGGGCGCGTTCGACACGCCCGAGCACCGGGCCCTGGCCCTCGAAGCGGCCGAACAGGCCGTCGTGCTCCTGAAGAACGAGCCGCAGAACGGCAGCGGCCCGCTGCTTCCGCTCCCCGCCGACGCGCGGATCGCCGTGGTCGGTCCGCTCGCCGACGAGTGCAAGCTCGACTGGTACAGCGGCACGCTCCTGCACCGCTCCACCCCGCTGGACGGTGTGCGCGAGCGCTACGGCTCCGACCGGGTGCGCCACGCCGACGGCTCCGACCGGGTGACGCTGCGGACCAGCACGGGCGCGCGGCTGCGGGTGCCGGAGAGCGCCGCGCCCGACGAGGCACGGGGCACCGAGGGCGCCCTGGACCCGGCGCTGCTCACCGGCCGCACCGACCTGCGGCCGCTGACCACGGACGTGGAGGGGTCGGTGTTCGCGCTGACCGACTGGGGCGGCGGTGTGCTCACGCTGCGGGCGCCCGACGGGCGGTATCTGTCCGTCGCGGAGGACGGTTTCGTCCGGGCCTCGGCCGATCAGCCGGGGGGCTGGGTCGTCCAGGAGACGTTCCGCTGGATGGAACACGGCGAAGGACACCTCCTGGTGCACATCGGGACGGGCGGCTACGTGTCTGTCGCCGCCGACGGCGTGAAGGTTGCCGCCGACCGCGCATCCGCCGAGATCCTCACCGTCGAGGTCGTCGAGCACGGCGAACGCGCGGTCGCCCGGGCCGCGGCGGACGCGGACGTCGTCCTCGTCGTGGCGGGCAACGACCCGCACATCAACGGACGCGAGACCGAGGACCGTACGACGCTGGCGCTGCCCGAGCAGCAGGACCGGCTGTGGCGCGCGGCCGTGGCGGCGAACCCCCGCACCGCGCTCGTGCTCGTCTCCTCATACCCGTACGCCGTTGCCGAGGCCGCCCAGGCGCTGCCCGCGCTGCTGTGGACTGCGCACGGCGGTCAGGGCGCCGGCACCGCGCTGACCCGGGTGCTGGCCGGCGACGTCTCCCCTGCGGGCCGCCTCCCCCAGACGTGGTACGCCTCCGACACGGACCTGTCCGACCTGCTGGACTACGACGTCATCGGCGGCCGCCAGACGTATCTGTACTTCGACGGCGTCCCGCTGTTCCCCTTCGGACACGGCCTGTCGTACACAGCGTTCGGATACGCGGATGCGGCCGCGCGCACCGACGGGGAGCTCGTACGCGTCTCCTGCACGGTCACGAACACCGGCGCCTTCGCGTCCGACGAGGTGGCCCAGGTGTACGTACGGGCCGTGGCCCCGTCGGTGCCGCGCCCGCACCGGGAGCTCGTCGCGCACCGCCGCCTCCACCTCACACCCGGCGCGTCCGAGGCGCTGTCGTTCGACGTTCCGCTCTCCGCGCTGGGCTTCTGGGATGTGGCGCACGGGCGGTGGTCGGTCGAGCCGGGGACGTACGAGATCCTCGTCGGCGGGTCTTCGGCGGAGCTCCGGGCCTCCGCGCTTCTGGAGGTCCAAGGGGTACGGTCCGGCCCGCGACCGGTCAGGGAGCTGGGCCTCGACGCGGTCGCGTACGACGAGCAGAGCGGCACGGAGATCGTCGACCGGACCAAGGTGTCCGGGGACTCCGTGACCCCGGCCGACCCCGGCAAGGGGGGCGAACTCCTCTTCCGGCGCTGCGACTTCGGGGACGGGGCGACCGAGGTGGCGATCGAGGCGGCAGGCGAGGGCCTGGTGAAGCTGGCCCTGGGGACGGGCGGGGATCGCGTTCCGCTTGCCGTGATCGAGGTGGCGGCGACGGGCGGACCGTACGCCTACGTCACCGTGGGCGCGGAGATCCTGGCGCGCGGGGTCGCCGATCTCCACATCGAGCTGCGCGGGACGGTTCGTCTCGCGCACGTCGCCTTCTCCGGCTGAGGGTCCGGACGAAGCGCGACCGACAGGGCCCGGCACCGATCTCTTCGGTGCCGGGCCCTTGTCGTGCCGCCGGTCTTCGTCGTGTCGGCGGTCTTCGTCGTGCCCGGAGCCCGTTTCGGCGCAGGACGTCAGTGCGGCGCGGGAACGGCGACTTCCGTACGCCCCTCGGCCGAGCCACCTCCGACCAGCCGCAGCCGGAAGGGGCGGTCGGTGTCGTCGGTGGTCGCCCGGACCTCTCCGCCCGTGCGGACCACGCGATAGACGGCACCCGTCTCCCCGCGCGTGTCGGGCACGGTGACGGTCCGGTCCACCGTACCCGGGGTCACGAGGAGCGTGAGGTCCTGGAGCCAGTCGCCGTCCGGGCGCTGCTCGTCGGCGCCCATCGGGAGCACCGTGCCGGGGCGTACGTAGAGGGGCAGGCTGTCGAAGCCGTGGACCTCGCGGCGCCAGACCGGTCCGGAGACCGTCTCGCCGGTGAGCAGGTGGGTCCACTCCCCCGCGGGCAGATAGACCTCGACCTCGCCGTCGGCCGAGAAGACGGGCGCGACGAGCAGATCGGGTCCGAGCATGTACTGCCGGTCGAGGGTCCGGCACGCCGGGTCCTCGGGGAATTCGAGCAGCATGGGCCTCATGACGGGCACGCCCGTGGCGCGTGCCTCGACGGCGGAGCCGTAGAGGTAGGGCATCAACCGGTGCTTCAGTTCGGTGAACCGCCGGGCCACGTCGACCGCTTCCTCGCCGAACTCCCACGGCACCCGGTAGGACTCGTTGCCGTGCAGCCGGCTGTGCGAGGAGAGCAGGCCGAAGGCGAGCCAGCGCTTGAAGACGGCGGGGTCGGGCGTCCCCTCGAAACCGCCGATGTCATGGCTCCAGAAGCCGAAGCCGCTCAGGGAGAGCGACAGACCACCGCGCAGCGACTCGGCCATGGCCTCGAAGGATGCCCAGCAGTCGCCGCCCCAGTGGACCGGGAACTGCTGGCCGCCGGCCGTCGCGGAGCGGGCGAAGAGGACCGCCTCGCCCATGCCCCGCTCCTTCAGAAGAAGTTCGAAGACGGTCTGGTTGTAGAGGTGGGTGTAGTAGTTGTGCATCCGCTCCGGGTCGGAGCCGTCGTGCCAGACGACGTCGGTGGGGACGCGCTCGCCGAAGTCCGTCTTGAAGCAGTCGACGCCCTGGGCGAGGAGCGGCCGCAGCCGGTTCTGGAACCAGGTACGGGCCTCCGGGTTGGTGAAGTCGACCAGGGCCATGCCGGGCTGCCACAGGTCCCACTGCCAGACGTCCCCGTTCGGCCGCTTGACCAGGTAGTCGCCGGCCAGTCCCTCGGCGAACAGCGTCGACTTCTGCGCGATGTACGGGTTGATCCACATGCTGATCTTCAGCCCCCGCTCCTTGAGCCGGGCCAGCATCCCGGCCGGATCGGGGAAGGTCTCGGGGTCCCACTGGAAGTCCGACCACTGGTACTCCCGCATCCAGAAACAGTCGAAGTGGAAGACGGAGAGCGGGATGCCGCGCTCGGCCATGCCGTCGACGAACGCGGTGACGGTCGCCTCGTCGTAGGGGGTGGTGAAGGACGTGGTGAGCCAGAGGCCGAACGACCAGGCGGGCGGGAGCGCGGGGCGGCCGGTGAGGGCGGTGTAGCGGGTGAGGACGTCCTTGGGCGTCGGGCCCGCGACGACGTAGTACTCCAGCGTCTGGTCCTCGACGCTGAACTGCACCTGGCCGACGGACTCCGAGCCGACCTCGAAGGAGACCTTGCCGGGGTGGTTGACGAAGACGCCGTAGCCGCGCGAGGAGAGGTAGAACGGGATGTTCTTGTAGGCCTGTTCGCTGCTCGTGCCGCCGTCGGCCTGCCAGATGTCCACGGTCTGGCCGTTCTTGACGAACGGGGTGAAGCGCTCACCGAGACCGTAGACGTTCTCACCGACGCCCAGGGAGAGTTGGGCCGCCATGTGGTGCGCGCCTTCGGCCGTGGTGACGAAGGCGGTTCCCTTGGGGCCCGCCGTGGTCAGGGGTCGGCCGTGCGCGTCCAGGAACTCCAGGGCCCAGGGGGCCGCGCGGTCCAGGCGCAGGGTGAGGGGGCCGGTGGCCAGTTCGGTGACGGTTCCCTCGCGGCGCACGGTGGCGGCGGAGGGCGTGTCGCCCGGCAGGACGAAGTCCGGTCCGTGGTGCGCCTTTCCGGCGTGATGGGTCAGCCTCACACCGATCACACCCTCCGCGGGCGAGAAGCATTCCACGGTGATCAGCGCCGAGTTGAGCGTGTCGCCGCGCGACTCGATGCGCTTCACGGAGGCGTACGCGGTGAAGTGGTCGGCGCTCACGTGCAGATCGCGCACTTCGGTGGCGTAGGAGGCGCGAACGCCCTCTCGCATGAGCCAGAAGCCGTTGGTGAACTTCATCGTGGTCCTCGTCGCTCTGGTGCGGGGCGGTGAGTGGGACGCCAGGGGGTCGGTCTCGGGTCACGTCAGGACAGCAGGGCGGGGGTGGCGCGTTCGAGCGTCCCGGCGATGCGGTCCCAGGTCTCGTGATCCTTGGCCGCCGCCGGGTGCAGCTCGCCGTGGCCGGTGCCCCAGGCGGTGGCCACGGCGACCGGATCCTCGCCGGAGGCAGCCGCCGCGGCGAGGGCGGCGGCGCCGAGGGCGACGAGTTCGGTCGCGAACGGGACGACCAGGGGCCGTCCGGAGAGCCGACGTACGGTCTCCGTCCAGGCCCTGCCCCGGGCACCGCCACCGATCAGGCGCAGCGGACGGTCCCGGACCGCAGGGTCGGCGGGGTCGAGCCCGCAGGCGGCGAGGAGTTCGTCGAGGGCGCGCAGGACGGTGAAGGCGGCGCCCTCGTAGGCCGCGCCGAGGATCGCGCGCGGGGTGGTGGTGTGGCGCAGCCCGGTGAGGAGTCCGGCGGCGTGCGGCAGGTCGGGGGTGCGTTCGCCGTCGAGGTACGGCAGGACGACGAGTCCGTCGCCGGGGACGGCGTCCTCGCGGTCGAGGCCGAGGATGTCGGCGAACCTGTCCACGGCGAGGGTGCAGTTGAGGGTGCATCCGAGCGGGAGGAAGGTGCCGTCGGCGGCGGCGAAGCCGGCGAGCCCGGGGGCGGCGGGACGGGTGCGGGTGGCGGCGAAGACGGTGCCGGAGGTGCCGAGGCTGACGACGGGGTGGTCCAGGTGTCCGGCGCCGCCGAGGCCGAGTCCGACGGCGGCGGCCATGTTGTCGCCGGTTCCGGCGGCGACGGCGACGCTGTCCGGAAGGCCGAGCATCGCCGCGGCGGACGCGGTGAGGGTGCCGACGCGGGTGGCGCCGCTCGGGGCGACGACGGGGAGCGACTCCGGTGCGAGGCCGAGGAGTTGGAGGAGCGCGGGGTCGTAGGCGCCGTCGGCGGTGGAGTACCAGCAGGTTCCGGAGGCGTCCCCGGGGTCGGTGGCGGCGACGCCGCTGAGCCGCTCGGTGAGGAAGTCGTGCGGCAGGCGGACCGCTGCCGTCGCCGCGGCGGTGGCGGGCTCGTGCTCGCACAGCCACTGCCACTTGGCGGCTGTCATGGAGGCGACGGGCACCGAGCCGGCCCGCGCCAGCCAGGCGTCGGGGCCGCCGAGCGCGTCGGTGAGGTCGGCGGCCTGCGGCGCGGAGCGGGTGTCGTTCCAGAGCAGTGCGGGGCGCAGGGGGCGGCCGGCGGGGTCGAGGACGACCAGGCCGTGCTGCTGTCCGGCGACCGCGATCCCGGTGACGGCGGAGGCGGCCACCCCGGCTTCCTTCAGTCCCCGGGCGACGGCTTCTCCGAGGGCGGACCACCACTGCTCGGGGTCGCTCTCGCGCGCCCCGCCGGTTCCGGTGACGGTGTGCCGGGCGCGGCCGACCGCGAGCAGGGCGCCGGTGGCGGCATCGACCACGGCTGCCTTGGTGGACTGCGTGGAGCTGTCCACACCGATCACCACGGGGTGTGTCGCCGGCATGGCGTTCACCTTTCCTCGACTCGGCCTCTGGCGCGCTCTCGCGCGTTGCCGTATTAGTTATCTCAGAAAACAAATACCCGGGCCAGACCTGGCCGCGTATCAGTTCGCCGTGTTCGCCGCGGCCGAGCAGCTAAAGAGGGACAGAGCATGGCGGAACGCTTCACCCCCACCCCCGGAGGCCGGTTCACCCCCACCCCCGAGGACCGGTTCACCTTCGGCCTGTGGACCGTCGGCTGGCAGGGCCGCGACCCCTTCGGCGACGCCACCCGCCCCGCGCTCGACCCGGTCGAGTCGGTCGAGCGGCTCGCCGCGCTCGGTGCGTACGGCGTCACGTTCCACGACGACGACCTGATCCCCTTCGGCGCCTCGGAGACCGAGCGCGAAGGTGCGGTCAAGCGCTTCCGGGCCGCGCTGGAGAGCACCGGCCTGAAGGTGCCGATGGCCACCACGAACCTCTTCACGCACCCGGTGTTCAAGGACGGCGGCTTCACCGCCAACGACCGCGACGTACGCCGTTTCGCGCTCCGCAAGACGATCCGGAACATCGACCTGGCCGTCGAGCTCGGCGCCACGACCTATGTCGCCTGGGGCGGCCGGGAGGGCGCCGAGTCGGGCGCGGCGAAGGACGTGCGAGTGGCGCTGGACCGCATGAAGGAGGCCTTCGACCTGCTCGGCCAGTACGTCACCGAGCAAGGCTACGACCTGCGGTTCGCGATCGAGCCCAAGCCGAACGAGCCGCGCGGCGACATCCTGCTGCCGACGATCGGGCACGCGCTCGCGTTCATCGAGCGCCTGGAGCGGCCGGAGCTGGTCGGCGTCAATCCGGAGACGGGCCACGAGCAGATGGCCGGGCTGAACTTCCCGCACGGCATCGCCCAGGCCCTGTGGGCCGGCAAGCTCTTCCACATCGACCTCAACGGCCAGTCCGGCATCAAGTACGACCAGGACTTCCGCTTCGGGGCCGGCGACCTGCGCCAGGCGTTCTGGCTGGTGGACCTCCTGGAGAGCGCCGGGTACGAGGGGCCGCGGCACTTCGACTTCAAGCCGGTGCGCACCGACGGCTTCGACGGGGTCTGGGAGTCCGCGAAGAACTGTATGCGCAACTACCTGATCCTGAAGGAGCGTGCGGCTGCCTTCCGCGCCGACCCGGAGGTCCAGGAAGCGCTGGTGGCCTCCCGGCTTCCGGAGCTGGCGACCCCCACGGCCGCCGACGGTCTCGCGGGGCTGCTCGCCGACCCCAGCGCGTACGAGTCCTTCGACCCGGCCGCGGCGGCCGGTCGTTCGATGGCCTTCGAGCGTCTGGACCAGCTGGCTCTGGAGCACCTTCTCGCGGTCCGCTGACCCGGCTGCCGCAAGCCCTACGGAGCGGTGGGCGCGAAGCCGCCGCGTGCGGAGGCCCGGTGACCGGAGGTGTCCGTCGCCGTGACCGTGTACGTGTCGGATCCGGCGTCGCGCCCGCCCTCGGCGTGGTTGTACTGGCCGGCGAAGACATGGCGTCCGGCCGGAACGGTACGGCCCGCCGTCAGGGTCCAGCGGTAGACGAGGGCGCCGCCGTCCTCCCGTACCGAGACGGTGAAGTCCTCGGCCGGCCGGGTGCGCCAGTTGCCGGTGGAGGCGACACCGCCGGTCTGGGCGACCCGTAGCTCGACGACGAGCCCGGAGAGCGGGGTCGAGGTCGTGACGGTGAGGTCGCTCTGCGCCCAATAGCGGTTGCTGCCGGGGTCGATCACGCCTTCGGCCCGCAGCCGTGGTTCCGCGCTCGGCTCGGAGCCGGTCGCGGCGGACGAGCGGGACGGGCCGGACAGCGCGGTCACGGCGTAGCCGCCCGCGGCGAAGATCCCGGCGACGGCCACGGCCGCTCCGGCCACCCTCAGCCAGGGCACGGGGCGGACGGGCCGTGCGGGGACGGCTCGCGCGTCCGCGGCCATGCCGCGCTCGACCCGGGCCAGCATCCGGGCCCGGTCCGGACGGTGGGCTTCGGCCGCCTCCCGCAGCCGTGCGCGCAGCTCGTCCTCGTTCGTCACGCGCTCTTTCCCCACTCCCTCACCCCTCACGCCTTCCTCCCGGCCAGTTCCGACGCCGCTCCGGGCCCGAGGACGCGCTGCAGTTCGGCCATGCCCTTGGAGGTCTGGCTCTTCACCGTACCGACCGAGACGCCGAGGACCTGTGCCGTGTCCCGTTCCGACAGGTCGAAGGCGTGGCGCAGGACCACACACGCACGCTTGCGGAACGGCAGGACGCGCAGCGCGCTCCGGACGTCGACGACCGCCGGCACGTCGGGGTCGTCGACGCGTTCGGAGCGCCGGTCCCAGAACAGTGCGACGCGGCGCCGTTCGCGGACGGCGCTGCGGATGCGGCTGCGGACGAGGTGGGCGACGACTCCGCGGGCGTATGCGACGGGGTGGTCGGCCCCGCGCACCCGGTCCCAGCGGTTCCAGAGGGCGACCATCGCGTCCGCCGCCAGATCGTCGGCCGCGTCCGCCTCACCGGTCAACAGGTGGGCGAGGCGGGCAAGTTCGGCGTAGTGGCGCTCGAAGAACTCGTGGAACTCCGTCGCGTCCTCATCGACGGCTGTGGCCACGCCGGCCTCTCTCCCCGGCGCCGGTGCGCTCCGGTCCACCCGCGGGGGCGGGTCCCGTGCTGCCGCGCGCTTCCAGTTCGGGTGCGATCAGGACGGTGCCGGCGGGCTCCTGTCCTTCGAGGTGGGCGAAGAGCCTCTCGACGGCGAGCCGCCCCATCTCCTGGGCGGGCACGCCGATGGAGGTGAGCGGCACGGACGCCTCGGCCGCCACCTGGCCGGCGCAGACCGCGATCACCGAGACGTCCTCGGGCACCGCGCGCCCCTGTTGGCGCAGCAGCGCGAGCAGCGGTTCGACGGCGGCCTCGTTCTGGACGACCAGTGCGGTGGTGGCGGGACGTTCCTCGAAGATCCGGGCGACGGTCGCGGCGACCGCGGCGTAGGTGCCGTCGCAGGGCCGGTGGAGCAGGCCGACGGAGTTCTCGGCCGCCGCGCCGCGCAGTCCCACCAGGGTGCGTTCGGCAAAGCCGGTGCCTCGGGCGTAGACGGCCGGCGGCTCGCCGAGGACGGCGATCTGCCGGTGGCCGAGCTCGGCGAGATGGTCCACGCACTGGGCGCCGGCGGCCTCGAAGTCCAGGTCGACGCAGCTGAGTCCGGTGGTGTCGGCGGGCAGGCCGATGAGGACCGCGGGGCGCTCGGCCACCTTCAGATGGGGCAGGCGCGGGTCCTCGAGTTCGACGTCCATCACGATCATCGCGTCGGCCAGTGCGCTGCCTTCTACGCGGTGGACCGCCTCCGGGCCCTCCGCGCCGGTGAGGAGCAGGACGTCGTAGCCATGGGCGCGGGCGGTCGTGGTGACGGCCATCGCGATCTCCATGAGGACGGGCACGTACATGTCGGTGCGGATGGGCATCATCAGCGCGAGGATGTTCGTGCGGCTGCTGGCGAGCGCGCGGGCGCCCGCGTGCGGGCGGTAGCCGAGCTCCTCGATGCTGCGTCGGATGCGCTCGCGGGTCGCGGTGGAGATCGACCGTTTGCCGCTCAGTACGTAGCTGACGGTGCTGGCCGAGACTCCGGCGTGGCGTGCGACATCGGCGAGGGTCACCATGCTGATCTCCGCCCCGTTCTCCACGACTCTGTTCGGACAAGCGCTTCGACGCGCTGCGGAAGCGACCATATCGCTTGCCGTGCTCACGGCGAAGAGCGGTGCCGGGCAGGCCCTGAACACAGGGGCCTGCCCGGCCGTTTCGTACGCGTGACCGCTCTTCCGCGGGGCGCTGCTATTCGAGCAGTTCGGCGTACGAGCCCATGGCCAGGGCGATGTCCGCCTGGGCCCAGAACCGGTGGTACGTGAAGACGGGCGCGGCGCCGCCCGCGAGGTAGGCCTCGATCTTCGGCCAGGCGGGGTCGTCCTGGTAGAAGGTGCGGAGCGAGGCGAAGGTGGACGAGGAGTTCACGGTGTCGCCGTTCGGCATGGTGCCGGTCCAGCCGCTCGGTACGTACACAGGGTCGTCGAACCGGTTGTAGTCGGCGCGGGTCTCCGCGACGGCGATGCCGAGCGGGTCCTGGTGATGGGTCCACATGCCGTCGAGGAGGGCCTTGGCGACCCGCTTGGCCTCGGCGTGCCCGGACTTGGCCGCGTAGTAGGTGAGGGTCTTGGCGTAGGCGGCGGCCACGCCGACGTCGTCGGTGTAGTCGGTGACGGTGACGTGGAGTCCGGCGTTGGCGCCGGGGTTCGTGGCGTTCCAGGTGTCGGGGGCTCCGGACCACTGGAGGGTGGAGGGGATGCGGTAGGTGCCGTCGGGGTTGATCGTGGTCTTCGACAGCGCCCAGCCGACCCACTTGTCGAGCACGGTCTTGGCGGCCGCGTCACCGGTCTGCCGGTAGTACTCGGCGACCCGCTCCATGGACCAGGCCTGGAAGCCGAACCACTGGTTGGACGCCGGGTCGTGGTAGACGGGCTTCTCGTCGTAGAAGAGGCCGTGGAAGGTCGGGGTCCCGGCCAGGGGCTGGGCGTAGCGGCCCTGCCAGCTGTTGGTGGCGCCGCCGGCGATGGCGCCCTCGTCTGACTGGAGCCAGCGGTAGAACTCCAGCTGCCGGTCGAGGCTGGTCGCCCAGTCCGCCGCGCCGGTCGCCGACTTGGGCTTCAGCGGGGTGTACTCGCTGAGCGCGTAGGCGGCGAGCGGGTTCTGGTAGCCGCCGTGGGCGTGGCTGGATCCGATCCGCCAGGACCAGCCGGCGCTGGTGTCGGTGGCGCCGCCCCAGGCGTAGTACCAGGACATCAGGAAGTGGGCGCTGTCCTTGCCGGTGCCGGCGGGGCAGACGGTCGGTCCGACACAGTTCCCGGACTTCTTGAAGTACTTGTCGAACATGGCGTAGCGCAGGTAGTCGCCCATCTTGGCGGCCTTGGAGACCGTCGTGGTGACCTGGGCGCCCTTGCCCTGCTCCTTGGCCCAGATATCGGCCCAGTAGGCGGCCTGGACGGCTCGGGCGTCGGCGTCGGGGGCGTTGGTGAACTTCCACTGCTTGGCGTAGGACGCGTCCCCGGTGAAGAGGTCGAGGTATCCGTTCCTGCCGCCGTAGGTGAAGTTGTCGCAGGTGGGGTGGGGGACGGTCTCCCAGACGGACTCCTGGGGGCCGCGCTGGAAGGTGTTGATGTACGAGGGCCCGGTCGCCGTCGGTCCGGCGGAGCACTTCCCGGGCTCGTTGCCGTAGCCGTAGACGTTGTCGACGTCCTGGAGCCAGTGCATCCCGTAGATGTCGTCGGTGCCGTACGCCGTCCTCAGCTCGGCGGCGATCGGGTCGGAGCCGGCGGTGACCGCGGAGTCGAGCCGGGCCGGGTACTGGGACGGCAGGTCGTGCTCGGGTGCGTAGGTGGCGGGTTTGGAGGCGTTGTAGGTGCCGGTCGTGGGCTGGTCGGCATGGGTGGGGATCATGAACTTCTCCATGGTGTCCCACGCGCCGTTGAACTTGGTCCAGTCGCCGGTGATCTTCCCGTACATCGCCTGGAGCCAGATCAGATAGCTGTACGCCTCCGAGGTCGTCTCGTGCCCGTGGTCGGGGGCCTCGACGATCAGCGTCTCGACGGAGTGGTACGGGACGCCTTCGGGTGAGAAGTAGCCGTTGGCCGGGTTGGTGATCTTTCCGTGGAGGTCGAGGAAGCGGGCGTCGTACGTGGAGTCGGCGGCCAGCTGGGCGACGGTGACCTCGGCCTTGGTGTGGCCGGGGGCCGTCGCGGTGAAGACGGCCGAGCCGGTGCCGGTGGCCGCGGCGGCGACGGTCACCTTCTGGGCGGTGTTCCAGTTCGCCGGGGTGAAGGTGAGGCCGGCCGGGGCGGCGGTGAGGTTGGTGTTGCCCGAGGTGCGGGCGACCGTCACCGTGACGTTGGCGGCCGGCTGGGTGGAGAGCTTCAGGTCGTAGGTGCCGGTGGCGCCCTGGCGTACCCCGAACTGGGCAGGGGTGGCGACGAGTGCGGGTCCGGCGGCGACGGTGATCCCGACCGGGGCGGACTCGGCGGAGGCGCCGAGGCTGTCGTACGCCTTGGCGTAGAGCGAGTGGGAGCCGGCGGCGAGACCCGTGGCGCCGAGGGTGAAGGGGGCCGTGGTGTCCGTGCCGAGCAGGGTGGTGTCGCTGTAGAACTCCACCTTGTCCACGGTCGCGCCGTCCGCGGCGGCCGCGGTGGCGGCCAGCGGCACGGGGTCCCCCGCGGTGAAGACAGCTCCGGGGGCGGGGCTGGTGAGCACGGCGACCGGCGGCTGGTGGGCGCCGGTGCAGGAGGTGCCGTTGACGGCGAAGGCGGTCGGGGCGGTGTTGGTGCCGCTGTACGTGAACTGGGCGCCGGTCGTGACGGCCGCTCCGGCCGCGATCGTCCTGTTCCAGTCGGCGTGGGCGACCGTGACGTTCTTCCCGGACTGGGACCAGGTGCCGCTCCAGCCGTTGGAGAGCTTCTGGTCGCCGCTGTAGGCGTAGGTCAGGGTCCAGCCGTCGAGCGGGGTGGTGGCGCGGTTGGTGAGGATGACTTCGGCGGTGAAGCCCGAACCCCAGTCGTTGGTCCTGTAGTCGACGCTGCACTGCACCGCCGCCGCGTGGGCGGTGGTGGTGCCGACGGCCGTCAGACCCAGAGGCAGGGACAACGCCGCGGCCAGCGCGGTCAGCAGCCGGCGCGTTCTCGGTGGTCGTCGTCGTGGTGGCATGGGGGCGGTTCTCCTCGCGGCTCGGGGAGGTGGGGCTTGCGGGAGTGAGGGAACAAGCTCTGAACCAGTGGGAGCGCTCCCACTGTGCAGTTGGGACGCAAGGGCGTCAAGGCGCGTGAAGAGTCGAAGCCATTCGACCGAGAAGTTCGTCAACTCCTCTTTTCCTTGGCGTCAGTTGACGCTACGGTCTGGCCCCACCAGTGGGAGCGATTCCGTCAGTCGGCGCGTCGTCAGCGACGCGTCCTCGCTGCAAGGAGTCGCTCATGCGACATCCCCCACGCTCGTCCGCGCTGCTCACCGGAGCGGCGTTGACCATGGCGAGCACCGCTCTCGCCGTGGTCGGTACGGCCTCCGGAGCAGCGGCCGCACCTCCCTGCACGGTGGACTACCAGGTCGTCGGCGAATGGGCCGGCGGCTTCCAGGGATCCGTCACCGTCACCAACAACAGTGCGGCGCTCAGCAGTTGGAGTCTCGGCCTCGACTTCCCGGCCGGCCAGAAGATCAGTCAGGGCTGGGGCGGCAAGTGGTCCCAGTCCGGCGCGACGGCCACGGCCGTCAACGAGAGCTGGAACGGCTCCCTCGGCACGGGCGCAAGCGTCACGGCCGGGTTCATCGCCTCCTGGTCGGGCGCCAACACCGCGCCCACGTCCTTCACGCTCAACGGGGCCGTCTGCAACGTCGATCCGGGACCGGACCCGACACCCACCCCCACGCCGACGAGCCCCACACCCACCCCCACCGATCCCACCGACCCGCCCGACCCCGCTTCCGGCGCGCCCGAACTGAGCGTCGTCGGCACCCGGCTCACCGACCAGAACGGCGCGACCCGTCGTCTGCTCGGAGTCAACCGCTCCGGCGGCGAGTTCATGTGCGTCCAGGGTCACGGCATCTTCGACGGCCCGGTCGACGACGCGTCCGTCCGCGCCATCGCGGACTGGAAGGCCAACACGGTTCGTATCCCGCTCAACGAGGAGTGCTGGCTGGGCCTGGACAACATCAAGCCCGAGTACCGGGGCACGAACTACATCAATGCCGTGAAGGGACTCGTCGATCGCGTTCTCGCCCATGGCATGAACCCGATCGTCGAACTGCACTGGACCTACGGGCAGTACACCGGCAACTCGGCGGGCTGCTCCGACATCCACGCCTCCTGCCAGAAGCCGATGCCGAACGCCCAGTACACGCCGGCCTTCTGGACCTCGGTCGCCGATACCTTCAAGAACGACCGCCGGGTCGTCTTCGACCTGTTCAACGAGCCGTATCCGGACCGGGCGACCTCCACCACCGCGCAGGCATGGAGCTGCTGGCGCGACGGCGGCACCTGCCCGGGCATCGGCTACGAGGTCGCCGGAATGCAGGACCTGCTGGACGCGGTCCGGGCCACGGGCGCCCGGAACCTCGTGCTCGTCCCCGGCATCGCGTACTCCAACGATCTGAGCCAGTGGCTCTCGCACCGCCCCACCGACACGGCGGGCAATCTGGCCGCCGCCTGGCACGTCTACAACTTCAACACCTGCTCCAACGAGACGTGCTGGGACAGCACGCTCGCTCCGGTCGCCGCGCAGGTACCCCTCGTCGCGGGCGAGATCGGCGAGAACACCTGTGGTCACGGCTTCATCGACCGCGTCATGAAGTGGTTCGACGACCGCGGGCTCTCGTATCTCGGCTGGACCTGGAACACCTGGAACTGCTCCTCGGGACCGGCCCTCATCACCTCGTACGACGGCACACCCACCGCATTCGGCATCGGGCTGCGCGACCATCTGCGCGCCCTGAACTGAAAGGACCACGCAATGAGCCGCACAACGAGCCGCACCGCCCTCCTGGCGGCCCTCGGCCTGATCACGGCGACCGGCGCCACCGCCACCGTCATGACCAGCACGGCCGGAGCAGCAGCGGCCGGCTGCAAGGTCGACTACCAGGTCACCAACCAGTGGAACAACGGCTTCGGGGCCAATGTCACCGTCACCAACACCGGTGACCCGCTGAGCTCCTGGACCCTGGAGTGGTCCTACGCGAACGGCCAGCAGGTCACCCAGGGCTGGAACGCCACGATCACCCAGTCCGGCGCCGCCGTGACCGCCAAGGACGTGTCGTACAACGGCAGCCTGGCGACAGGGGGTTCGACCTCCTTCGGCTTCAACGGCTCCCACACGGGCACCAACGCCGTTCCCGCGACCTTCACGCTCAACGGAGTCGTCTGCAACGGCGCCACCCAGCCGCCGACGACCCCGCCCACCACTCCCCCGACGACGCCACCGACCACTCCGCCGCCGACGGGTACCAAGGCCGACAACCCGTACGCCGGTGCCCGGGTGTACGTGAACCCCGAGTGGTCGGCGAAGGCGGCGGCCGAGCCCGGTGGCACCAAGATCTCGAACCAGCCCACCGGCGTCTGGCTGGACCGTACGGCCGCCATCGCCGGCGTGAACGGTGGCATGGGTCTGCGCGACCACCTCGACGAGGCCCTGGTCCAGAAGGGCAGCGGCGAGCTCGTCGTGCAGTTGGTCATCTACAACCTGCCGGGCCGGGACTGTGCCGCGCTCGCCTCCAACGGCGAGCTGGGCCCCACGGAGATCGACCGGTACAAGACCGAGTACATCGACCCGATCTCCGCGATCCTCGCCGACCCGAAGTATGCGGGCCTGCGGATCGTCACCACCGTCGAGATCGACTCGCTGCCCAACCTCGTCACCAACGTGTCCGGGCGCCCGACGGCGACCGCGAACTGCGATGTGATGAAGACCAACGGCAACTACGTCAAGGGCGTCGGCTACGCCCTGAACAAGCTGGGTGCGATCGGCAACGTCTACAACTACGTGGACGCGGGCCACCACGGCTGGCTCGGCTGGGACGACAACTTCGGCGCGTCCGCCGAACTCTTCAGGACGGCCGCACAGGCCGAGGGTTCGACCCTCGCCAACGTCCACGGCTTCATCGTCAACACGGCCAACTACAGCGCGCTGAAGGAGAACCACTTCACCATCAACGACAGCGTGAACGGCGTCTCCGTACGCCAGTCGAAGTGGGTGGACTGGAACCGGTACGTCGACGAGCTGTCGTACGCCCAGGCGATGCGCGACAAGCTGGTCTCGCTCGGCTTCGACTCGAAGCTCGGCATGTTGATCGACACCTCCCGCAACGGCTGGGGCGGAACCGCCCGGCCCACCGCCCCGGGCGCGACGACCAGCGTCGACACCTATGTCAACGGCGGCCGCTACGACCGGCGCATCCACCTCGGCAACTGGTGCAACCAGTCGGGCGCGGGGCTCGGCGAACGGCCGCAGGCCGCTCCGGCCGCGGGCATCGACGCGTACGTGTGGATGAAGCCGCCGGGCGAGTCCGACGGCGCCAGCAAGGAGATCCCGAACAACGAGGGCAAGGGCTTCGACCGGATGTGCGACCCGACGTACACGGGCAACGCCCGTAACGGCAATAGCATGTCGGGGGCGCTGGGGGACGCGCCGCTCTCCGGGCAGTGGTTCTCGGCCCAGTTCCAGGAACTGATGAAGAACGCCTACCCGGCGCTGTGACGGGGCGCCGGCCGGAACCGCGGTTCCGGCCGGCGCACGGCGGCCCTGCGCGGGCGCCGGTCTATTCGCTCGCGCAGGGTCGGCAGGGTCTGGCAGGATCCCCCGCATGACCTACGGAATCGAGTCCCACTCCGCCCTGTGAGCGCCCCGGACGAGCGCGACGCGCTCACCCCTCGGCCCTCCCTGTACGACCACGCCCTGCGCCTGTTCCGCGCGGAGCCCGACGGCCGCCTCCCCGTACGCGGTTACCCCTCCCCCGACCGGACGTCCCGGCAGCGCTCCCCGCTCGACCGGCGGAATGCGCGTCAGACCACCGTGGACGCCATCACACCCTTTCTGACCGACCCGGACACCGTGCACGCAGCCGACGAGGTGCAGCGCCGCCTGGACGAGGTGGGCGTACGAGACCATCACATCCGCTGGGCCCTCGCCGATCTGCCCCTGGAGGACGAGGCCGCCGCACGGGCGCTCGGCCGCCGGCTGTCCCGTACGGGCACCAGCGGCGTGGCCGTGTGCCTAGGCATCGGGCTCCTGGCCCGACTCGGCGAGCCGGAGGACATCCCGTACCTCCGGACGCTCGGCCTGCTCCGTGACTTCACGGGCTGTGCCGTGGAGGCACTCGCTCCCCTCGACCGCGCTACGGCCGCCCTCGTGTGGCTCGCTGTGCATGTCAAGGACCGCGAACTGCGCCCGCTGGTCGACGCCCTCGCGTCCGGCGACGACGAGGCCACTCGCGCCCGGCTGATGACGATCCCCAGGAACCCGCGCGTCGTGGGGCCGGAGACCGTCCGCAGGATCGCGGAGGCCGTGCGGCTCGCCGATGTCCTGCGCGAGGATCCGGTCGACGTCGGCGTCCTGGCCGAGGCGGCATGGCTGCTGTCGTGGATGACGAGCCAGCGTGACTACCGCCCCGAGATCCTCTCGTACGAGGACGCCGTCATCGCCTACGAGGCCGTCGTCGCACGGGCCGCCCTCCTGCCGCCGACCCTGGACCACTGCGCGAGCCTGCTCTCGCTCGCCCTCGACCTGCACAGCGGTCCCAGCCATCTACTCCCCTGGCCGCCCGGCAGACGCGAGGCGCTCCTGGCCGACCTGGAGTCCCTGCTGCACTCACCCGCGTGGGTGGCCGTCGCCGACCACGAGCCCGACGACCCCACCGAGCTCCGCCGCGCCCGCTGGATCCGGCGCACGGCACGGCAGCCCTTCGGCCACTCCACGGCCGACGCGCCCCGGCTCCGGGTGGAGGTCGCCGTACGCGACCCCGCCGATCCGGACGTGGCCGAGACCCGCTTTCTGGTCGACGGGCGCCCCGTCGTACCGGAGGCGTTCGGCCTCGGCCCCGGAAACGCTCCGGAGGAACTGCTCGACGGCGGACGTCTGCGGGCGACCGCCGAGCCACGGGAGGTCCAACTCGCCGAGGCGTACTGCACCGAGGGCTGCTGCGGGGCGCTGTACGTCACCGTGCAGCGGGACGGGGACCACGTCGTGTGGCGGGACTGGCGCCGCACGCAGTCCGGGCGGCGCGGACAACCGGAACTCCCCGCGTACCGATTCGATGCCCCCGCCTACGACGCCGAGATCGCGCGTGCCGAGAACGACCACTCCTGGGCGTGGCCGGCCCGGATCACGGCCCGTCTCCTCGCGGCGGGCCTGCGCGACCGACCGGAGCTCCTGACCCGCTGGGACGCGCGGTTCGGGTGGGTAGGCACCGACTACCACGATCCGGACACGACGGTCCTGTCCTTCACGTTCCGGCCGGGCTTCGCCGAGGGGAAGCAGGACAGGGACGGGCCGTGGCTGCAGTTCGTCTGGAGCCTGCCGGACGACGACACGTCTCCGGAGGCCAGGGCCACAGCCGCCCTGACACGCCTGGAAACGACCGATCCGAAGACCTTCGCCGAAGTCAGAGGCGGCAGCAGGGAGCACGCGGAAGCGCTCGGCTTCCCCTGGCCCGAAGGTCGACGTTAGCGGGTGTCACCCTCCCAGTCCCAGTGCACGGCGTCGCCCTCGCGCGGCCCGTAGCGGGCGTGGCCGCCCGGGCCGTAGGAGCCGATCTCCGTGGCCAGGGCGGCCCCCTCCTCGAGCTGTCGCGCGGTCCATCCGGTGACGTCGAGCAGGAGCCCGTCCAGGGGGCCGGCCACCAGCTCGCGGTAGACGTGCCCGGGTCTGGGGCCGGGATCGGGATCGTCATGGTCCGCGCCGTAGACACGGCCTCTCATCAGCTCGTCCATACCCGGCAGCATCGCACCCGGCACTGACACTCGCCCGGTCGCGCGGGTGCGGTCAGGCCGCAGGGGCGATGTTCTGGTTGGAGCGGAAGACGTTGCCGGGGTCGTACTCCTTCTTGAGGAGGCGCAGTCGGCGGAGCTTGTCGGCCCCGTACGCCTGCTCCACGCGTGCCTCCCCCTCCTCCATGAGGAAGTTGACGTAGACACCGGCGTGGTACGGCTCCAGAGCGGACCACCATGAGCGCGCCCAGGCGCGCGCCTCGTCGAATCCCTCGGCGTCGACGCAGTTGCCGTTGATGTTGAACGTGTGGCCCACGCTCCGCCCGCTGCACGCGGTCTCGTCCTCACCCACGCGGGCGACCGCACCACCCAGGTGGAAGATGTTGCACGTCGAGAGCGGGGACGTGATCTGCAGGGCGTGGGCCGCGCTGATGCCGATGACCTCGTCGTCGAGCCGCTCGATGTCGCAGGAGCGGACGTAGTACCACCAGCCGGGGCGGAACGACGGGTCGAACATGGACTGGTGCTGCAGGAAGGGCTTGGGCGCGCACAGGTCGAGCAGCGGCGTCCCGAACTTCCGCAGCGGACGAAGAACCTCCTCGCCCGTCTCGATGTCCCCGGCGTAGCAGCTGATGACCGCGATGACGGGCCGGCCGTGCAGTTCGGGCGGAATCGAGGGGAGGGGCGGGGCCTTGCGGTGGACGACGATGGTGGTCAGCTCGTCGGGGACGTCGGTGATCCAGTCGCGGTAGAAGGCGAGTACGTGCGGTGCCTCTTCCAGCGGCCACAGGATCGGTCCGGCGAGGACCGTGGGGCCCACGGGGTTGAGCCGGAACTCGAACTCGGTGACGACGCCGAAGTTGGTGCCGGCGCCGCGCAGGCCCCAGAAGAGTTCGGGCTCGTGGCTCTCGCTCGCCGTGACGAAGCTGCCGTCGGCGGTGACCATGTCGGCGGAGAGCAGCTGGTCGACGGTGAGTCCGTACTTACGCATCAGCCAGCCGATCCCGCCACCGAGAGTGAGCCCGGCGAGGCCGGTGTGCGTCACGATCCCGGCGGGGACGGCCATCCCGAAGTGCTGTGTCTCGCGGTCCAGCGCCCCGAGCAGGACTCCGGCCTGGGCCCTGACCGTGCGGTTCACCGGATCGACGCGGATGCCGTTCATGGCCGACAGGTCGATGACCATTCCGCCGTCGCACAGCGACTGGCCGGGGAAGCTGTGGCCCCCGCTCCGTACCGCGACCGGCAGACCGCTGCGCGTCGCGCTCTCCAGCGCGGCAACGACGTCGGCGACACCCGTGCAGTACGCGATGAGGGCGGGGAACTTGCTGATGGACCCGTTCCAGATCCGCCGGGCCTCGTCGAATGCGGGGTCGTCGGTGCGGACGAGCCTGCCGGAGAAGGATCGCTCCAGCTCCTGGAAGGCTGCCTCGTCCACGCGCGCCGCTGAGGGGGCTGCGCCCATCGTCACTCCTCGGCCGATCGGCCCCTACTGTCAGGCTCCCACCGGCTGGGACCCGGTGCCAGCCAGGGCCGGACGCTCCCGCAGGAACGCTCTCGTGGAGCAGCTCAGGCGCCGACGGTCCCGTCGACCCCCTCGCGCAGGAAGTCCGCGTGCCCGTTGTGGCGGCCGTACTCGAGCAGGACGTGCACCATCACCATCCGCAGGGACACGTCCTCGCCCCAGCGCGGCTGGTGTCCGGTGAGGGCCAGGGACGCTGCCTCGCGCTCGATCCGCCGGGAGTTCTCGACCTCGGCCTCCCAGGCCGCGAAGGCCTCGGCGCGGGTCGACCGGCTCGCGTCGTAGGCAGCCTGGAAGTCGATCTTGTCCGACCAGACCATCGGCGCCTCGGCGTCCTCGAAGACCCGGCGGAACCAGGCGCGTTCCACCTCGGCCATGTGCCGGACGAGGCCGAGCAGCGACAGCGTGGACGGCGGCATCGACTTCTCCCGCAGCTGCTCGTCGCCGAGCCCCTCGCACTTCATGGCGAGCGTCGCGCGCTGGTAGTCGAGGAAGGCGCGGAGGGTTTCGCGTTCGCTGCCGACGTGGGGCGGTCCGATGCGGTGGTCGGTGGTCACTGTCGTTGCTCCTCGTCACGATCGGGTGCGGGTACCGAACCTAGTGACCCCTGGCCCGGGCCTCCACCGACTTACGCCCCGGGCCGGCGCTCACTCCCCGGGCGGGCGCCGTTCCGCCGTCAGTGAGGCGACGAGAATCCCGGCCAGGACCGCCCACACCACGACCTCGGCGCCGCCGACGGTCGCCCAGCCCACGGCGCCGAGCGCGACCGCCGCCCCCAGCCCGGCGCCCAGCGCCCGCCGGTCCGTGGCGAAGGCAAAGGCACGACGGCCCGCGCCGGGCGTACGCATCTCCAACACCGCGGCCCGGCACACCAGCGCCGCGGCGGCGACCACCGCGGTCAGCACGGACGGCTCCATGGCACCTGCCTCTCGCCGTCCATGCTCGCGCAGACCGGTCGGGTACGCACCGACCGCGACGTCGTCGGCGCGGATCAGCCGGCGAGAAAGCCTCGATCGCCGGGACAAGCGCCTGCGGGGACTCCTGCGGGGCATCGTGGCCCGCGTCGGCGAGGACCTCCAGGCGGGCGTTCGGGTACCACCGAAGCCGGCCGGCGGCCATCGCGTCGGTGCCCGGCGCCGGATCGTGGGCGCCGACCCCACGCTCCCGACCGCGGCACACCGGGGGTGACCGGGCGTGTCCGGGCCGGTGCGTGGCGCGACCACTCCGAGATGCGGGGCCGCACGGCCCGGGAGCATGCTGACTGTGTGACGTCGCACGGCGTGGCCGGCCCTGCCCCGTCGGCCGGGACCGGGTACGTTCCCGGGAGCGCGGAGACCGATGGGCGGCTGCTCGACGCCCTGCCTCTGGTCCTCGCCGAGGGCGCGCTGCGGACGATCGAGGCGGTCGGCGGCTACGCGGGCGGTGTCTATCTGCGGTCCGGGACACCGGACCTGCTCCGCATGGCGGTGCTCGCCGGGCTCCCCGGCCCGCTGTTCCGGCCCTGGTGGCGGATGCATGTGAACCGCCCGTTCCCGGTGGCCGAGGCCCACCGGTCGGGCCAGCCGGTGCACCTTGCCGACGTCGAGGAGGCGATGCGGCAGTTCCCCCAGCTCGTGGCGAGTCTCCCGTTCCCCTTCGGATCCTTGTACGCGCCGGTCGTCAGCGGCCGAGAACGCTTCGGGGTGCTCGTTGTGCTGCGTCCGCCGAGCCCGGGCGTCCCGGTGAACACCCGGGACCGGATGCGGCTGGCACGGGAGGCGCGCCGGCTCGGGGACGCCCTCGCGGAACTCTCGGACACCGGCGTCCTCGTCGAATGGCCCGGTGAGCCGGTGTGCGTCCAGCTGCCCTCGGGCGGCACGAAGCCGGTCCGGATCGGCTATTTCGACTGGGACCTGACCACCGGAACCGTCACCGCCGACGCCGGGCTGCGGGCCATCATCGGCGAGGGCGACAGCAGCGCGTTCCCCGGGACCATGGAGGCGCTGACCGCGCGCCTCGCTCCGGAGGACAGTGCCGCGCTGTGGACGATGGCCCGCCGCGCGGCCGAGTCCGGAGCACAGGTCGCACGCCGGATCCGGCTCAAAGGGCCCGACGGCGGGCTCCATCTCCTGGAGATCTCCGCCCGTGCGGCGGGCGACCGCCCGGGGCGGCTCAAGGGCTCCCTGGTCGACCTCGGCACCGGTCTGGTCGGCTCCGACGCCACCGACCGGCTGCCACGGGCCATCCTCGCGATCGACCGCCTCGGCCGGATCACGTACGTGAACCACCTCACCGAGGCTCTCCTCGGTGTACCGCGCGCTTCACTCGCCGGGCTGACCTTGTGGGAGGCCCTGCCGTGGTTCGGTCATCCCGCGTACGAGGAGCATCTGCGCGCCGCGCTGCTCTCCGAGGAGCCCGTGCATTTCCTGGCCCATACCCCCGAGGGGGAGTGGCTGTCGGTCTCGCTGTACCCCGGCCACGACGGCGTCACGCTGGTGCTGCTCCCCGAGAGCGACCCCGCCTACACGCCCGGCTCCGTCGCCCAGCCGGACACGGGTCTCGGCTCGCCGGCGGACCGGGCGTCGGCTCTGTACCGGCCGGTGGCACTCGCCATCGCCCTGTCCGAGGCGGTGACGGCACGCCAGGTGTCGGCCGTCGTCACCGACGAGCTGCTGCCGGCGTTCGGCGGCCGACAGCTGGCGATCTACCTGCTGAGCGACCGTCATCTCTATCTGGCGTGGGAGACCGGGTTCCCGCCGGGTTTCCTGGAGCCGTTCGACGGTGTCGGGCTCGACGCCCACCTGCCGGGTGTCGAGGCGCTCACGACCGGCCGGCCGCTGTTCTTCGAGTCGATCGAGCAGATGAGCCGGGCCTATCCTGATCTCCCGCTGGACGCGCTCTCAGGTGCCCGGGCCTTTCTGCCGCTGATCGCGTCGGGCCGGCCCGTCGGCTCGTGCATCCTCGGCTTCGACCGGCCGCGCGGCTTCAGCCCGGAGGAGCGCACGGTGCTCACCGCCCTCGCCGGGCTGATCGCGCAGGCGTTGGAGCGGGCCCGGCGGTACGACAGCGAATCCGCCCTCGCCCGCGGGCTGCAGGACGCACTGCTTCCCGCCCGGCTGCCGGTTCGCGAGCAGGTCGAAACGGTGGCGCGCTATCTGCCCGGCACACAGGGCATGGACGTGGGCGGTGACTGGTACGACGTGCTCGAGACGGGGCAGGGGCTGCTGGCTCTGGTGGTCGGTGACGTGCAGGGCCACGGTGTCGCCGCCGCGGCCACGATGGGGCAACTGCGCAGCGCGGTCCGGGCCTTCGCCCTCGGCGGCCATCCGCCGCAAGAGGTGATGCAGGGCACCAACCGGCTGCTGATCGAACTCGATCCAGGACAGTTCGCGAGCTGTTGCTATGTCGTCCTCGATCCGGCCACCGGCGCCACGCAGGCCGTCCGCGCCGGGCATCCGCAGCCGCTGCTGCGGCGGCCCGACGGCACGACGGAGGTGCTGGAGCTGCCGGGCGGACTGGTCCTGGGCATCGACGACGCCGCAACCTACCCGGTCACCGAGCTGCGGCTGGATCGCGGGGCGGTCCTCGCGCTGTACACGGACGGTCTGGTGGAGCGTCCGGGCAGCGACATCGACGAAGGGGTCGAGTCGCTGCGCCGCACGTTCTCCATGACCGGGTCGATTCCGCTCACGGAGACCGCGGACCGGCTGATCCGCGACGCCCGTCAGGCCACCGACCGGCCCGACGACATCGCCCTGCTCCTCGCCGCCCGCTGGGCCCATCCCCACCCCTAGGAAGGGCCTAGCGGCGGCGGTAGCTGTCGGTCTGGGTCGGCGGCGCGTTGTGCGCCGAGAAGGAGGAGAACGACGTGCGGTCGTCGCGTGCCTGGCCGCGCCGCGCCTGCTCGATGAGAAGGCCGTCGACGTTCTCGGTGTGGCCGCTCCCCCGGCGCATCAGCTTCACGATGAGCAGCAGGACGACCGCGCCCAGTACACCGAAGAAGACAAGAACCGTGGTCATGACGGGCTCCCCCCAGTCGAACCGTCGCCCACCTGGGCGTCGGCATCCGCACACGGTAGCCCGGAAAGGATCACGGCGGAACGGCTGACGAGCGGACCCGTCCTCTCACCCGGTCGGCCCCGCGGCGCTGGTCGGCCGGGCTGGTCCCGGCGAGGCTGGGCCCATCAGCAGGCAGCCCGAGGAGGAACAGTGCAGCAGGACAAGCAGCCGGAGTACGGCCCGGTGGTCTTCCGCGACCGCTCCGCCGGGTTCGCCTTCCTGACCCGATCCACGGCGACCAGCCAGGAGACCATCGAGTGGGACGACGGCCACACCTATCCGGTGGTCGACGTCGAGATCTCCTCCGAGAGCCACCCGTTCTACACGGGCAAGGCGCGCACGGTGGACTCCGAAGGCCGTATCGCGAAGTTCGAGCGCCGCTTCGGCGAGGGCGGCGAGGAGTCCTGAACCGGCGTTGTCGGTGCCGCCCCGTAGGGTGACCGGGTCGGTTCGAGAACGGGACGGTACGGGGGTCGGCCATGCGGGAGTTGTTCCTGACGGACGTGCGGGCGCACATCAGGTGGATCGAGTTGCCCGGGGAGGGGCCCGTGCGGGTCTTCCTGCACGGCCTCGGATGCACGGGCGCGTCCGACTTCGCCCACATCGCGACGCATCCCGCGCTGCGCGGGGGCCACGCACTCCTCGTCGACCTGCTCGGCTACGGACTGAGCGACCGTCCCCGGGACTTCGGCTACGGCATGGCGGCGCAGGCCGCCGCAGTGGCGCGGATCCTGGAGCACCGGGGGTTGTCCGGCGTGGAGTTGATCGGGCATTCGATGGGCGGGGCGGTGGCCGTCCGACTGGCGGCCGCCCGGCCCGATCTGATCGCCCGGCTCGTGGTCGCGGAGCCGAACCTGTATCCCGGCGGCGGCGCGTTCAGTACACCGGTCGCCGCCCAGGACGAGGAGTCCTTCGTCCGGGACGGCTTCGCGCGGATGCTGGCCTCCGTCGACCGGCGCGACTACGCGGCGCGGTTGCGGCTCGCCGATCCGCTCGCGGTGCACCGCAGCGCCGTCGCCCTGGTGGAGGGGGCCTCGCCCTCGGAGGGGGAGCTGCTGGCCGGACTCGACCGGCCGCGCGCCTTCCTGGTCGGCGAGTACAGCCTCCCGGACGCCGATACCGAGCGGATGCGCGCGCTCGGTGTCCCGGTGTTCGAGGTCCCGAAGGCCGGGCACAACCTGATGCTCGACAACGCGGACGGGTTCGCGGAGGCGCTGGCGCGGGCCCTGGTGGTCGAGCGGCGCTGACCCTCCGCGAACCCGGCTCTCACCTCAACGGGCGGAAGAAGGCGCGCAGTTCGGCGGCGACCTGCTCGGGTTCCTCATGGGCCATGAAGTGGCCGCCGCGGCGCGGGGTGCTCCAGTGCCGCAGATCGCGGAAGGTGCGCTCGGCGAGGCTCCGGGGGAAGTCCGCGTAGGCCGGTTCATGGCTCAGGGTGACCGCGGCGGGAACCTCGACCGGCGGGACGGCCCGGTTGTGGTGGTAGTCGTAGTACTGCCGGAACGACGAACCGATGGTGCCGGTGGCCCAGTAGAGGGTGGCGACCGTCAGCAGGGTGTCCCGGTCCCAACGGGACTCGAGATCGCCTGCGCAGTCGCTCCAGTCGCGGTACTTGTCGGCGATCCAGGCGAGAAGGCCGGCCGGCGAGTCCCGTAGGGCGGCGGCGATGGTGTCGGGCCGCGTGCACATGATCTCGCTGTAGCCCTGGTCGCCTTCGTCGTAGGCAGCGAGCGCGTCGAGGTACGTGCGTTCCACGGAGGTGGGCGGCTGCGCCTCGAAGTCGCCGGTGACGACGGCCGAGGTGATGTGGACTCCGGCGACCTCGCCGGGGTACAGGGCACCGAGCCACTGCGTCACGCCTCCGCCGATGTCCCCGCCGAAGGCGCCGAAGCGCGCGTACCCGAGGTTCCGGGTCATCAGCGTGTGCCAGGTCTCGGCGACCCCGCGGCGGGTGAACGGCCCGGCCGGCAGGGCCGACCAGAGGAATCCGGGCAGCGAGGGGACGACGACGTCGAAGGCGTCGGCGGGGTCGCCGCCGTGGGCGGCCGGGTCGGCGAGCAGGTCGGCCACGCGCAGCATCTCGACGAAGCTGCTCGGCCAGCCGTGGGAAAGGATCAGCGGCAGCGGCTCCGGGTCGCCCTCGGCGCGACGGGCACGCAGATGGACGTAGTGCACCGGTCGCCCCGCCACCTGGGCGAGGTGGTGCGGATAGGTGTTGAGGACCGCCTCCGCCTTCGCCCAGTCGAATCCGTCCGCCCAGTAGGAGACGAGTTCGCGCAGATGCCCGGGGTCGGCGCCCGCCGCCCAGTACGTGGAGTCGGACGGTTCGGTGAACAGGGTGCGGTTCAGACGGTGACGCAGGTCGTGCAGGACGTCGTCGGACACGGAGATCCGGAAAGGTGTGACGGTCATGGTTCCTTCGCTCAGGAGTGCTCGGCCGGCGGGCGCTCCCGGTGCGGGTCAGACAGACGCAACGAGGAGGGCCCGTTCACAGTGCGGGGTGTCGTACATGCGGGCTCACCTCCTGGTTCGGCGTGTCCTCCGACCGTACCGGCAGCACCGGAGCGGCGCATCCCGATAAACGACGTCCGGCCGTCCCCGCGACATGGTGCGCGGTGACGGCCGGACGGAATCCCCTCACGGGGGTGGTACGCGAGCCGGTACTGCTCAGGCCTCGACGACGCCGGAAGCGGCGACGGCGATCTTGGCGCTGGTCGCGCCGGAGCGGGAGCCGAGGGACTCGATCTTCCGGACCAGGTCCTGACCCTCGACGACCTCGCCGAAGACGACGTGCTTGCCGTCGAGCCAGTCGGTCACGATGGTGGTGATGAAGAACTGGGAGCCGTTGGTGTTGCGGCCCGCGTTCGCCATCGACAGCAGGAACGGCCGGTCGTGCTTCAGGTTGAAGTTCTCGTCCGCGAACTTCTCGCCGTAGATGCTCTTGCCACCGGTGCCGTTGCCGTTGGTGAAGTCGCCACCCTGGAGCATGAAGTCCGGGATGACTCGGTGGAACGGCGAGCCGGCGTAGCCGAAGCCGTGCTCGCCGGTGGCGAGCTCACGGAAGTTCTTGGCCGTCTTCGGGACGACGTCGTCGAACAGCTTGAAGACGATCCGGCCCGCGGGCTCGTCGTTGATCGTGATGTCGAAATAAACGTTGTTGCTCATGGGGACATCCTGTCATTCCCGCTCACGCTACGCGCGCACGGGCTGCCCATCGGAGGGTCACAGCTGCCCCCCGGCGCCGGAGGGCAGCTGGACGCCGTCGTCCACGAGCGGGGTGGCCTCCTCCAGGAGGGGGGCGACCGGACTGTCGGTCTGCAGGAGACCGGTGGTGCCGGCCACGCCGTGGTCGGCCGCGGAGGCGTGCGGCGGCGGGGTGACCAGAGCCGTGACGACACCGGCGGCGAGGGAGGCGATGGCGAGCATGCTGCGCTTCTTCATGCCCGGGTCAACTGCCGAGAGGCCTGGGGGTTACGGCCTGCGCCCAGGCGGAACAGAGCGCGAAGTTCATTTCATCCTGATTCCCCATAAAACATCTGCAACCGTATGGTTGTGGTGGATGTCTTTCCCAGTGACACCGCTGTCCCCGTAGCACCAGGAATTGGGGGACGTCATGCTTCACCGTCAGAGCCTCGCGGCCGTCGCCGCCGGCATTCTTCTGGCCGCCGGGATCGGTGCCACGATCCCCGCCGGCGCCTCCACGGATCGGTCCCGGGCGACGACACCGCCCTCGACCTCCCTGGTGGTCAACGCCCGCTGGGGCGGGCACCCCTCCTTCGACCGGCTCGTCGTCGACGTCCGGGGCGCGATGCCCCCGGTCACCGTGACCCCGGTCGGCGCATTGCACTACGACGGCTCGGGCGAGCGGGTTCCGCTCAAGGGGAAGTACTTCCTGGAGATCCGGTTCTCCCCCGCCGCCGCACACGACGACTCCGGCCGGTCCGTCTACCAGGGCCCCCGGCTCCTGAAGATCTCCTTGCCCATGCTCAAGGGCGTCGCCCTGACCGGCGACTTCGAGGGTGTGGTGACCATCGGGGCGGCCTTCGACACCAAACCCACCTACAAGACGTTCACGCTCCACTCTCCCGAGCGCTTCGTGCTCGACATCAACCACCCTGTCGGCTGCCGGGCCTGAAGGAAGGCGCGCGGCGGGGCACGTCATATGACGTGCCCCGCCGCGCCGCTCAGAGGTCGGTGCACGTCTCCACGTACACGGTCGTGCCGGAACGGCGGGCGCGATCGATCTCGACGAGCCGGGCGAAGCTCGCCGGCGTCATCTCCCGCCGCCACTCGGCCAGGGTCCGCAGACGGAACTCGCTGTGCTCCTCCGGGTCGAGGACGACGCCGGCCAGCTGCTCGTCCGTCAGGACGCCGCCGTCGAAGACGAATCCGATGTGGTTGGCCGGCCACTCGTCACCACGGTCCGACACGAAGTGGGTGCCGAGGAGCCGCGGCTCGCCCTCGAAGACGATCCCGGTCTCCTCGTGGCACTCGCGTACGGCGGTCTCCCACGGGGTCTCGCCCGGGTCCATGTTGCCGCCCGGCCACTGCCACAGCTCGGTGCTGTAGGTGGCGCGCAACTGGAACGGCCGGCCGCCGGTGTCGGTGAAGTACAGACAGGCGTACGCCGTCGCCCTCGGCAGCGTCGCGACGTACTCGGCGGGCGGCAGCCAGGTGTTCGCCATGGGGCAGCTCTCTCTTTCGACGGGCGGATGGGTCATGTCCATCCAACCGGCCGCGAGTGCCCGATTCCGGCGTGCCACGGGTGCGTCACCGGATGGTGTGATCACGGAGTCACGAGACCTGCCTCGTACGCGATGATGACCAGCTGGACCCGGTCGCGGGCGTCGAGTTTGGCGAGCAGCCGGGTCACGTAGGTCTTGGCGGTGGCGATGCTGATGACGAGCTGTTCGGCGATCTCGGTGTTGGACAGTCCGCCGCCGATGAGGGTCAGGACCTCTCGTTCCCGCTCGGTGATGGAGTCCAGTGCGCGCCGTCGCGGCGGCCCGGACGCGGGGCGGCCCGCGAAGTCCTCGATGAGACGGCGGGTCACGCTCGGCGCGATGAGGGCATCTCCGGCGGCGACGACGCGGATCGCGGCGAGGATGTCGTCCAGGCCCATGTCCTTCACGAGGAAGCCGCTCGCGCCGGCGCGCAGCGCACCGTGGACGTAGTCGTCGTCGTCGAACGTGGTGAGGACGAGGACGCGGGTGGATGCCTGGGCCGCCATGATCCTGCGGGTGGCCTCGATGCCGTCCATCCCGGGCATACGAAGGTCCATCACGATCACGTCGGGGCGGAGGGTCTCGGCCAGCTCGACCGCTTCCGCTCCGTTGCCGGCCTCCCCCACGACGTCGAGGTCGGGGGCCTCGGCCATGACCATCCGCAGCGCGGTACGGACGAGGGGCTGGTCGTCGGTGAGGACGACACGAACGACGCCTTCGGCGGGGCCGGTCATCGGATCCCTGTCGGTACGGGGAGGCGGGCGGTGACCCGGAAGCCGCCTTCCGGGCGTGGTGCGGCGGAGAAGTCGCCGTGGAGCAGGGTGACGCGCTCGCGCATACCGACGAGACCGAAGCCCGGTCCTGCGCCGGGGTCGTCGCCCCGTCCGTCGTCGACGACCTCGATGAGCAGCTCGTCCTCCTGGGAGTCGACGGTCACCCGGCAGGAGTCGGCGGCCGCGTGGCGCACCACGTTGGTGACGGACTCCTGGATGATGCGGAACGCGGAGAGGTCGATGTCCGGGGGCAGCGGCTGCCGTTCGCCGCGCCAACGCACGTCCACCCGGACGCCGGCGGCCGTGGTGGTGGCGGCGAGGGCCTCGACGTCGGCGAGTCCGGCGGTGGGCTTCAGCGCGGAGCCGTCCGGCTGCTCGTGCTCCCGCAGCGCCCCGAGCATTCGCCGGAGGCCTGACAGTGTCTCCCGGCCGGCGTTCTCCACGGCGATCATCGCCTCCCGTGCCGCGGCCGGCTGAGTGTCCACGACTCGTGCCGCGGCGCCGGCCTGGAGGGCGATGACGCCGATGGAGTGGGCGACCATGTCGTGCATCTCGCGGGCGATCCGCAGCCGCTCGTCCGTGACCGCCTTGACGGCGGCCTGCTCGGCCGCGCCGTCGCGCGCGGCGCGCGCCTGGTGCGCCGAGCGCCCGAGGAGCCAGGCGACGCACGCGGTGAGGGCCACCGCGATCTCCGCCGACGTGCCGACGCTCCAGCCCTTCGCCAGGCGGAAGCCGAGGAACGCGGCGAGCACGCCGAGCGCGAGGACGAGCGCGAGGACGCCGGTACGGCGGGGCCGGCCTTCGGCGATGACGTACAACGCCACCTCGACGGCCAGGAACTGGGGCAGGGGGATCTCTCCGACGCCCAGCGGGACCGTCGCGGTCACCGAGGCGAGGAGCAGCAGGCCGAGCGCGGCCAGCGGCCGGCCGCGCAGCAGACGGGCACCGACGAGCACCAGCGCGGTGGCGACGGCCAGGAACAGGATGCCGTCCCAGCGGGTGTACAGGACCCCGACCCGGACGGCGGGTTCGTCCTCTCCGGGCAACTGCATCCGGATGAGGAAGGTGAAGACCGCGCCCGAGAACCAGGCAACGACCGTCCAGGCGGCGTGTGGTACGCGTTTGACCAGGGGCAGGGGTGCGGTGGCGGGCATGATCACGATCCTAGGCACGCGCCGCCCCGAGGGCATCGGACCTGGGGTGTACATCCCAGGTCGACAGGTGTCGGCGCAGACTGTCGGCTCCGGTCCGACGACGTGCGAGGGCCGCCACCGACACCGTGGTCACCGTGATCGAAGTCAACGAACTCACCAAGCGCTACGGCGCCACGACCGCCGTGAACGGGCTGACGTTCACCGTCCGACCCGGTCGCGTCACCGGCTTCCTGGGCCCCAACGGCGCGGGCAAGAGCACCACGTTGCGGATGGTCCTGGGCCTGCACGCGCCGACGAGCGGCCGTCACCGTCGACGGACGGCCGTTCCGTGACCTGCCGCGCGGACTACGGCACGTCGGTGCCTGCTCGACGCCGGCGATGTGCACGGCGGACGGGGCGTGGGCGCTGGTCGCCGCCGTGATCACGGTGACGGCGGTGCAGCGACGGGACCAGTGAGGGCCCCGGCCTCACCGAAGCTCGTCGTCCGGCAGCTCGCCCGGCAGGTGGTCGATCCGGCGCAGGACCAGGTGTTCGTGGATCAGGCGCCCGACGAGGGCGGCTCCGTAGACGACGAAGCCGACGCCGACCAGCCAGGACTGCAGTACGAGGACCGTACCGAACTGACCGTACGTCACCGCGTTGGAGGCGATCAGCGGGGAGAAGACGAACTGGGAGAAGATCCGCAGCCCGAACAGCCCCAGGGCCGTGCAGGCGGCTCCTGGGGCGAGCGCGCGCCAGCGGATGCGGCCGCACAGCAGGAAGCGCTGGGACCACCAGAAGAAGAGGAAGGCGCCGATGATGTCGCCGACGGCGACGAAGACGGTGACGGTCCTGGAGTCGTTCCGCTCGGGGGCCTCGACGAAGAGCAGGAGGGCGGCGATGAGGACGGCCAGCCAGACGACGTGGCGCCACATGGTGTGCCAGCGGGCGGTGGGCAGGTCCCAGACCCGTTCGTAGCCGGTCTGCACCGCGGATCCGAAGGTCACACCGAACGCGGCGAGCGCGGCGAGGCCGAAGGCGGTGGTGCGCTGCAGTGCCGCCCCCGGCTTGCCGAACAGCTGCTCTACCTCCTCCTGCGACACCTCGGAGACGCCGAGGCCCTGGACGAGCCAGCGGGCGAAGCCCTGGCCGCTGGCGAGGTCGGCGGCGGCGACGACGATGAGCAGGGGGACGAGGGTGAGCAGGCTGAGCGCCGCGAAGCCCATCGCGCGGTGCATGAGCTCCACGTCGCGCCCGCGGTTCCAGGCGAGCCCGAGGACCGAGGTCAGGACGGACCGATGGAGCCGTTGGAACCAGTGGCCGTGCTCGGTGGGGGCACCGTCGTGGGGCGCACCGGGAGAGGGGGGCATGTCACGGGGAGTACCCGCCGGGCGCCGTGACCCCTCCGTCATGCCGCCGAACGGGGGGTACGCGAGGAGGTGGCGGGCTTCAGCGGGTGAGCGGTCGGGCACCCGGGCCGGGGCGGACG
Organism: Streptomyces sp. NBC_01353; assembly: GCF_036237275.1. Classification (GTDB taxonomy): domain Bacteria; phylum Actinomycetota; class Actinomycetes; order Streptomycetales; family Streptomycetaceae; genus Streptomyces. Next base: position 669,203 of record NZ_CP108352.1, read on the forward strand.
GAGACGTCGCGCGGGCCGAGGGCGGCGTGCTCCTCACCCTGGCACTCGACGACGACGCGGACGGGCGCGCCGCAGCCGGTGTGCCGGATGTCGAGGGAGGGTCCTTCCGGGTCGGCGGCGTGGGCGTCGCCCCACTGCTTGAGTGCGAGCAGGACGGGCCACAGATCGCGCCCCTTGGGTGTGAGCCGGTACTCGGAGCGAGTGCGTGTCCCCGGCTCGCGGTAGGGCTCGGCGCGCAGGATGCCTGCGGCCGTCAGCTTGCGCAGCCGGTCGGCGAGGACGGCCTCGGACAGGCCTATGTGGCGGCGGAACTCCTCGTAACGGCGTACACCATTGAAGGCGTCCCGGACGATGAGCAGGGACCACTTCTCGCCGACGACGTCGAGCGCACGGCCGACCGAGCAGTTCGCGGTGTCCGTCTCCAGCCACTTCATCGCCACACTCTAACCGGCTGGCTTCGTCGTTGACAGTCAGCTGACGGCAGGTCTAGCTTCGATCTTCACAGCCAGGTGGCGCGGTCGGACGACGGAACGGAACGGGCATGAAGCGGTCACGCACGGTCGAGTGGGAGGACGCCGCGGCCACCGCGAGCGCGGCGGGGACGATGGCGGGCCTGGACTTCCTGCGGGAGATCGCGGCCGGCCGGCTCCCGGGCGCTCCCCTCGGGGCCCTGTTGGGCTTCTCCCTGGAGGAAGTGGAGCACGGCCGCGCGGTGTTCGGCTTCGAGCCGGCCGAGGAGCACTACAACCCGATCGGCAGTGTGCACGGGGGCGTGTACGCGACCCTGCTGGACTCGGCCGCGGGGTGCGCCGTGCATTCGACGCTCCCCCAGGGCATGGCGTACACCTCACTGGACCTGTCGACCCGGTTCCTGCGCCCGATCACCATGGACACGGGGAAGATCCGTGCGATCGGCACGGTGATGAGCCAGGGCCGCCGCACCGCGCTCGCGGAGGCGGGTCTCTACGACTCCTCCGACCGGCTCCTCGGCCATGCCACGAGCACGTGCATGCTGTTCCCGACGGGGTGACGCGGGCGATCATCCCGGCGGCGGTGCGTTCAGCGTGGTCCCGAGGTGAGGCAGGTACGGGTGCGGGTGCAGCCGTCGGGTGCGGTGTCCGGGACCCGGGTGGAGGCCTGCAGCGCGGCGCTCACCAGCGTCGCCAGCAGGTCGATGTCGGAGCCCATGTCCAGACGGACCGTCACCCAGCCCGATCCGGCGCGCAGCCGGACGGCGCTGGAGCCCAGCAGAGCGGGGCGCAGTTTCGCGATCATGGCTCGGGTGAGGTGGACGTCGGCCTCGTGCTCGCCGTGGAAGTGCACGATGTCCTGCGTAGGGGTGCGCAGACCGAGTTCGGCGCCGCACTGGGCGCGACCGGGGACCAGCGAGGGCCAGCTCATCAGACGTTCACCGGCGTGCCGGGCTGTGTTCATACCCAGGAGCGTGCCGGGGCGGAGGGCCCTGCACAAGCGTCCGGAGGAAAGAATCGCGCCGAGGCGTGAAACCGATACGTCCCTGGTGACGCACGGCGCGCAGGGGCTCACAAAGCGCCTCGTACCGAGGGCTGTTCGGGAACACCGGCGCGGTCCGTGACGCGGGTCGGACGGCGGAGGTCATGGCGCGATTCGGACGGCGGCCGTGACGAGGGTCGGGCGGCCGTGACGAGGGTCTGACGGTGGACGTGACGCGGTCCGGGCGGCGGCCGTCGGGCACGATCCCGGGCGCGCCCGCCCCGGCGGCGGCATCCGCGGTCAGGACGGCGGGGTGACGCCGGCGAAGACCACCTCGAACTCCTCGATGCTCCGCGTGACCACGCGCGCCTGCGCGGTGGCCTCGCCCCTGATCGCCGCGACGCCAGCGCGGGAGGCCGCCAGCGCGTCGCGGTCGCTCCAGACGACGCCCACGCTCGCCCGGCCCTTGGCACGGTCGACGAGCAGGGATCCGCCGACGAAGCCGGGCAGGGCGTCGAGTCGGGGCAGTGCCACCTCCCGGAAGAAGTTCGCCAGGAGGTCCGTGTCGGCGGGGTCGAACTCCAGCCGTGCCAGCCGGAACCACGCCCCGGGTCCGACGGACCGCGGGGGCTTGGCGACCGCCGCCTCCCAGTTGTCGACGGCCGCGGTCTGGGCGAACGGCGCGAGCTGCGCCGCCCGTCGCTCACGCAACTGCTCGTCGCTGTCCTGCCGGGACTTCTCGTCGTCCCACCACGTGGCCGTCAGGAGCTTTCCGAGTTCTCGGTCGACGAACAGCCCCATCCCCCGGAATCCCGGTAGCTCCGACACCAGGGCGCGGCCTTCGGAGGCGGTCACGTCGACCGCGGCGTCGAGCTTGGCCGGATCTCCTGTCGCATACAGCGTGCGCACGTACACAGCGGTCCCTTCGTCCTGCCCGGCGCGGCACCCGGAGGGCTCGCCGACCATGGGCGAGCCCGGGTGGACCCGCCTCCCTGCTCCATGCGACGACCTGGACCACCGGGGCGCATCCGGGCCGGGGCGTCCGGGTGATCCGCGCCGCACCGGCACTCCGTGAGGCGCGCGACCTGCCGGCGTCGCGGCCCCGGCGTTGATCCGCCGGACCCCTACGGCGCGTGGCGTTCGCGGAGACGGGCCGCGAGGACGGCGACGTCGTCCTCGGCGTGGTGGGCGTCGAGCCGCTGGAGGACCTCCTCCACGAGCTCCTCGGGGCCGGAACCGGGGCGCAGCCGGAGGGAGGACAGCCGGGCGAGCGAGACGTCGATGTCCTCGCCGCGCCGCTCGACCAGGCCGTCGGTGAAGAGGACGAGCGTGTCGGAGGGGGCGAGGGCGCGGGTGACGGGTTCGTAGCCGCCGACGCCCGTGCCCAGCGGCGGTCCGACGGGGAGCTCGACGAGGTCGGCGGAGCCGTCGGCGGCGAAGATCACGGGTGGCAGGTGCCCGGCGCTGGCGAAGGTGGCCGCGCCGCGTGCCGGGTCGACCTGGACCAGCAGGCAGGTCGCGGGCCTCAGCCCGCCGTCGTCCGCGACGACGGAGTCGAGCTGGCGCAGCACCCGGTGGGGTGGCAGGTCCGTGGAGGCCACGTCCCGTAGCGCCGAGCGGTACGCGTTCATGTCGACGGCCGCGTCGAGGCCGTGCCCCATCACGTCGCCGACGACGAGGAGGCTGCGGCCGAAGTGGAGCCGTACGGTCTCGAACCAGTCGCCGCCCACCAGCGTCCTGGCGCCGACCGGCAGATAGCGCCCGGCGACCTCCAGGTTGGGGTGCGGCCGGCCCGGCTCCGCGACGAGCGCCTGCTGGAGATGGAAGGCGGTCCGCTCGGTGGCGCTGAGCCGACGGGCGTGGCCGAGATGGACGGCGGCGAGCCGTGCCGCGTCGTGGACGGTGGCCGTCTCGTGCTCGGTCGGGGCGGCGGCCCGCGCGCTGACGGCGCTCACGGACGCGATGACCCTGCCCTGCCACTCCAGGGGTGCCGACACGACCCGTACGGCGACGCCGCCGGGAGCCACGTCCGCGTACGTACGGGGCGCCCTCTCGTCGTGCCGCGGCTCCACGCGGTCGACCAGCTTCGGGTCCCCGGCCACGGCGGCACGCGCCCAGCCGGGCCCTTCCTCGGGCCGGACGTCCACGGCCGCCGCCTCGTACCCGTGCCGGCAGAGGAACGCGGCCAGCTCCTCACAGACACCCTGCTCGTCGGGGCGCGAGCCGATCTCTCCGATCGCGTCCGTCGCGGCTCTCAACCGGGCCAGGACCGCCGCATGTTCCTCGACCAGGGAGGCCTGTTCCCCCGCTCGTTCCGACAAGACACCTCCACCGCCGCTACGGCCCCGAGCAGCGCACACATCCATTGGACCAGCGGGGCGACATGCCCGCGCGCCGCACCGGCCGGACCAGGAGTCCATCACATTCCGTGACCCCATAGCCAGATCTTTCCGCGGCCACGCTACGCCGCGCCGGCGATCTCGTCCGACCATCACAACATTCCCCCCAGCACTCACCGCCGTCGCCGCATGCGTCGCCATACCCGTAACACCCGTAACCCCCGTATCACCCGTAACCCCGGTGACCTTGGCCGCACTTGCGGTCCGGACGGTTGTGGAGTGCGGCGGAAGCTGATCGAGTGGATTCCTGGCTACCGGCCAGTAGAAGACGTCCGCGGCTCCGGGGAGAACCACCGATGACGACCGGGTACTTCACCTCCGTCGACGATGTCGCCGAGCGGCTCGCCGCCACCGGCTATCTGGCCTCGCCCGCCGTCGCCACCACCGTCTTCCTCGCCGACCGGCTCGGCAAGCCGCTCCTCGTCGAGGGCCCGGCCGGGGTCGGCAAGACCGAGCTGGCCAAGGCGGTGGCCCAGATCACGGACGCCCGCCTCGTCCGGCTCCAGTGCTACGAAGGCGTCGACGAGTCCCGCGCCCTCTACGAGTGGAACCATGCGAAGCAGCTGCTGCGCATCACGGCGGGCCGCGACGAGTCCTGGGACGAGACGCGTACGGACATCTTCAGCGAGGAGTTCCTGCTCCCCCGCCCCCTCCTCACCGCCATCCGCTCCGCCGATCCGACGGTGCTCCTCATCGACGAGACCGACAAGGCCGACATCGAGGTCGAGGGGCTGCTCCTCGAGGTGCTCAGCGACTTCCAGATCACCGTCCCCGAGCTCGGCACGATCACCGCGACCCGGCGCCCCTTCGTCGTCCTCACCTCCAACGCGGGCCGCGAGCTCTCCGAGGCGCTGCGCCGCCGCTGTCTCTTCCTCCACATCGGCTTTCCCGAGGAGGAGCTGGAACGCCGGATCGTCACGACGAAGGTGCCGGGGCTCGACCAGGCGCTCGCCGCCTCCGTGGTGCGGGTCGTCGGCGCGCTGCGCGCGATGGACCTGAGGAAGGCGCCGTCGGTCGCCGAGACGATCGACTGGGCCCGCACCCTGCTCGCCCTGGGCGCCGACACGCTCGACGAGACGGTGGTCCGCGACAGCCTGGGCGTGATCCTCAAGCATCAGGACGACATCCAGAAAGCGGCGGCCAAGCTCGACCTGGACGCGGTGTGAGCACCCCGCCGACGGGCGTGCCGGACCGGCTCACCGGTCTGGTGCACGCTCTGCGGGCCCACGGCCTCTCCATCGGTACGGGCGAGAGCGTGGACGCGGGCCGTGCCCTGGAGGTGATCGGCTTCACCGACCGGGAGCGGATGCGCGAGGCGCTCGCCGCCACCCTGCTCCACAAGGAGACGCACCGCGCTCTCTTCGACCGCGTCTTCGACCTGTACTTCCCACTGACCGGCGGCCCGGACGAGAGGGCCGCCGCCGAGGCGTTCGACACGGCCGCGCTACGGGAACGCCTGGCAGCCGCGCTGGCCGCCGACGACCGGCCGGCCCTGACGCGGCTCGCGGGCGAGGCGGTGGGCGGCCTCGGCGGATTCGGTTCCGCACCGGGCTCCGACGGCTGGTCCTCGTACCAGACCCTCGCCCGGCTCCGTCCCGAGACGCTGCTCGCGCGCGTGCGGGCCATGCTCCGGGAAGCCGCGGCGGACGGCCCCGACTTCACCGACCGGCTGACGGACGACGAGATCCGGCGGCGCATCGAGGCCTTCCGTGAACGGGTGCGGACCGAGGCCCGACGGCGGGTCGCCGAGCGCCAGGGCCGGGACCGGGTCGCGCGGCGTGCCGTGGCCGGCCCGGCGGACCGTGTCGACTTCCTGCTCGCGGGCCGCGCCCAGCTGGACGAACTGCGCACGACGGTACGGCCCCTGGCGCGGAAGCTGGCCACCCGTCTCGCGGCCCGGCGACGGCGCGCCGCGCGGGGGCAGATCGATCTGCGGCGTACGCTGCGCGGCTCGCTGTCGACCGGGGGCGTTCCGATGCGGCCGGTGCTGCGACGCCGCCGTCCCGGGCGGCCGGAGCTCGTCCTGCTCTGTGACGTGTCGGGATCCGTCGCCGGGTTCGCGAACTTCACGATGTTGCTGGTCCAGGCCCTGCACGACCAGTTCAGCAGGGTCCGGGTGTTCGCGTTCGTCAACCGGGTCGACGAGGTGACCGATCTGATCGCGCGGGGCGCGGCGGATCCGGCAGGTCTCGGCGCCCGCATCCTCGACGAGGCCGAACTGACGGGCTGGCACGGTCAGAGCGACTACGGGACGGCGCTGGGCGAGTTCACCGAGCGGTACGCCGAGACCATCGGCCCGCGCACCGCGGTGTTCGTCCTCGGAGACGCCCGGACGAACATGAGCGACCCGAACGTTCCGGCGCTGAAGCTGATCGCGGACCGGGCCCGCCGGATCCACTGGCTCAACCCCGAGCAGCCCTCGCTCTGGTCGACGGGCGACTCGGTCGCGCTCACCTACGCCGAACTGGTGGAGATGCACCCGTGCCGCAACGCGCGGCAGCTGGGCGAACTGATCGGGCGGCTGCTGCCGATCTGACGGCCGTCGTGGCACCATCGCGGCATGACGAAGCCGAACGAGTCACCGCGCACGGACCTTCCGCGCGGCATCGGAGCACCCGCCACGCGAGCGTTCACGGCTGCCGGTCACACCACGCTCGAACAGTTCGCCGGAGTGCCCAGGGCGGAACTCCTGGCACTGCACGGCGTGGGTCCCAAGGCGCTGCGTGTGATCCAGGAGAGCCTGGAGGAGCGCGGACTGTCGCTCGGCTGATCCTCAGCCGCCGCGCTTCCGCTCGTCCTCGTCGTCGACGATCTCGGCGTCCACCACCTCGTCCTCGGCCTTGGCCTCGCTCTGCGGGGCGTCGCCGCCGGCGGCCTGGGCGGCCTGCGTGCCGGCGTACATGGCCTGGCCGAGCTTCTGGGAGACGGCCGCGACCTTCTCCGTGGCGGTACGGATCTCCTCCGTGTTGTCGCCCTCGCCGGACGCGCCCTTGAGCTTCTCCTTCAGCTCGGCGACGGCGGCCTCGACCTCGGTCTTGACCTCACCGGGGACCTTGTCCTCGTTGTCCTTGAGGAACTTCTCCGTCTGGTAGACGAGCTGCTCGCCCTGGTTGCGGGACTCGGCGGCCTCGCGACGACGGTGGTCCTCGTCCGCGTACTTCTCGGCCTCCTGGCGCATCCGGTCGACCTCGTCCTTCGGCAGCGAGGAGCCGCCGGTGACGGTCATCTTCTGCTCCTTGCCCGTGCCCAGGTCCTTCGCGGTCACGTGCATGATGCCGTTGGCGTCGATGTCGAACGCGACCTCGATCTGCGGCAGACCACGCGGGGCCGGCGGCAGACCGGTCAGCTCGAACATGCCGAGCTTCTTGTTGTACGCCGCGATCTCACGCTCGCCCTGGTAGACCTGGATCTGCACCGACGGCTGGTTGTCCTCGGCCGTCGTGAAGACCTCCGAACGCTTGGTCGGGATCGTGGTGTTGCGCTCGATGAGCTTGGTCATGATGCCGCCCTTGGTCTCGATACCAAGCGACAGCGGGGTCACGTCCAGGAGCAGGACGTCCTTGACCTCACCCTTCAGAACACCGGCCTGCAGGGCCGCGCCGATGGCGACGACCTCGTCCGGGTTCACACCCTTGTGCGGGTCCTTGCCTGTCAACTCCCGCACCAGCTCGGTCACCGCGGGCATCCGGGTCGAACCGCCCACCAGGATCACATGGTCGACGTCGGACACCCCGACCCTGGCGTCCTCGACCGCCTGGTGGAACGGCGTCTTGCACCGGTCGAGCAGATCGGCGGTCAGCTGCTCGAACTCGGCCCGGGTGAGCTTCTCCTCCAGGTGCAGCGGACCGTCGGGCGAAGCGCTCACGTACGGCAGGTTGATCGACGTCTCCGTCGCCGCCGACAGCTCGATCTTCGCCTTCTCGGCCGCCTCCCGGAGACGCTGCACCGCCATCTTGTCCTTGGCCAGGTCCACCCCGTACGCGTTCTTGAACCGCTTCACCAGATGGTCGACGACCCGCTGGTCCCAGTCGTCACCGCCCAGGTGCGTGTCACCGTTGGTGGCCTTCACCTCGACCAGGCCCTCGCCGATCTCCAGGAGCGACACGTCGAAGGTGCCGCCCCCGAGGTCGAAGACGAGGATCGTCTGGTCGCTCTCCTTGTCCAGGCCGTAGGCCAGCGCCGCGGACGTCGGCTCGTTGATGATCCGCAGGACGTTGAGGCCCGCGATCTCACCGGCCTCCTTCGTCGCGGTGCGCTGGCTGTCGTTGAAGTACGCCGGGACGGTGACCACGGCGTCCGTCACGTCCTCGCCCAGATACGCCTCGGCGTCCCGCTTCAGCTTCTGCAGCACGCGCGCCGAGATCTCCTGCGCCGTGTAGCGCCTGCCGTCGATCTCACCGCTCTCCGGGAAGCGCCACTTCGCGTCTCCGACGTGCCGCTTGATCGACCGGGCGGTGCGCTCCACGTTGGTCACGGCCTGCCGCTTGGCGACCTCACCGACCAGTACCTCGCCGTTCTTCGCGAAGGCGACCACGGACGGCGTGGTCCGCGCGCCCTCGGTGTTCGTGACGACCGCGGGCTCGCCGCCCTCCAGGACGGACACGACGGAGTTCGTCGTTCCGAGGTCGATACCGACTGCGCGTGACATGACCCTCTCCTCCACCCGGCCCCGTCTGGCAGCTACCCACAAGCGGCCCGATCATGGAAGGAGATGTGTCGAGACGGGCGGCGGGAGGCGTGATGGCTCGGGTGACGGTCGAAGGCACCGACATCGTCGTCCGGCTGTCCCTGCGCGAGAAGCTGGCCGCACGCCGCAGGCAGGTCCGGGTCCCGCTGACCGCGCTGCGCGAGGTGCGTGTCGAGCCGGACTGGTGGCGGGCTCTTCGGGGGCTGCGCGGCCGGGGGATCTGGATCCCCGACCGCTTGTGCGTGGGAACCCGTGTCCTGCCCGACGGGAAGGACTTCGCCGTGGTGGTGCCGGGCAGGCCGGTGGTCTGCGTCGAGCTGCGCCGCGGTGCCCCGTACGGCCGCCTGGCCGTCTCCGACCCCGATCCGGAGCGAGCCGTAGAAGAGCTCCGGCCGTACGTCCCCACGGACTGGCTGAGCTGACGACGGACCGGCCGCCTGACGACGGAGCGGCCCGGAGCCGGGCACGGGCCTCCCGGTTTGCCGTGGGGGCCGAGGGGCACCCGTGAGGTGCGGTGCGACGGCAGGGAGAGTTCGCGTCGCCACCACGCTCCGCATCCGGACGGGCACGTCGGGCCCGTGGCCGCGCGCCCGTCGCACCCACGCGTCTGGGGGACGTCATGGAACTCGCTTTCCTCAAACCGCTCTTCGCTCGCCCGGGCCCCTGGGCCTCGGTCTACATCGAGACCACGCGCGCCACGGAGGACGCGGCGAAGATCCAGCAGCTGCGTGACCGCTCCATCGCGGGTCAGCTCATCGACGCGGGCGCCGACGGCTACACGACGAGGGCGGTGATGGAGCGGCTGGCGCACGAGCCCGTCGCCGGGACACCACCCGGCCGGGCGCTCTTCGCCGCCGGCGCGGAGGTCGTCCTCGACGTGCCGCTCGTCCTTGCCCCGCCCGCCGGCGAGGCCACCTGGTCCCTGCTGCCCCATGTGTCGCCGCTGGCCGCCCTGCGCGGCGACGCGCCGGCCTGCCTGGTGGCGTACGTCGACCGCATGGGCGCCGATCTGGAGCTGCGTGAAGGCCACGACCGTACGACCGTGAGCGAGGCCCGGGGGAAGGAGTGGCAGGGCCGTGGACACCGCGGCGTCCCCACCGACCGGTACGAATGGCACTACCGCAACAAGGTCGAGAACAGCTGGAACGAGACCGCCGACATCATCGTGGCCGAGATCGTCCGGCAATGGCCGATGAGCGGCGCCGAGCTGCTGGTTCTGGCCGGTGACGCCCGGGAGCGCAGGGCCGTGCACAACCGGCTTCCGGAACGGGTGCGGGACGCCACCGTCGAGGCGGAGAGCGGCGGCCGGTCCCCCGGCTCCGCCATGGCGGCGCTCGACCACGAGATCGAGCGGGCATGCGAAACGTATGCCCGGGACCGGCTCCACCGGACGCTCGAACGCTTCCACCGGGGCCGGGGCAAGCCCGGCGAGCATCGCGAAGCCTCGGTGGACACCGGCCCCGGGGAGGCGGCGGAGGGGATCCCGGCGGTCGTGGATGCCGCACGCAACCACCAGGTGGCCACCCTGCTGCTCACCCCGGAGGCCGCCGACGCGGGCCGCCAGGTCTGGATCGGCCCGGGCGTCGACGAGGTGGCCGTGCAGCGCGGCGAGGCCCGTGCGATGGGGGTTCCCCGGCCTGAGCAGGCGCGGGCGGACGACGCGCTGCTGCGAGCGGCCGCGGCTGCCGACTGCGACGTGCTCGTGGTCCCCGAGGGGATGCGCGGCCCGGCGGGCGGGCTGGGTGCGGTACTCCGCTGGAGTATGTGACCCGGCGTCGTCGGGCCGGAGCGCGATGCCTCGGCACGGCGCAGGTGCTTCGGCGCAGGTGCTTCAGTACCGCTGTATCAGTGCCGGTGCATCACCGCCACTGCTTCACTGCCGGGGCTTCAGCCCGCGGTGACATTCTCCGCCTGGGGTCCCTTCGGGCCCTGGACGACGTCGAACTCGACCTTCTGTCCCTCCTGGAGTTCGCGGTATCCGGTGCTGGCGATGGCCGAGTAGTGGACGAAGACGTCCGGGCCACCACCGTCCTGGGCTATGAAGCCGAAGCCCTTCTCCGCGTTGAACCACTTCACTGTTCCGGTTGCCATGGTGATCTCCTTGGCGAATGCGGACACCTCCATCGTCTCTCGGCACGGCCGGGAAGTCCCGGCGGGTAGCGTGGGCGCATGGAACTCATCGGAGAGATCACGGCCGACCGGCCCCTGCTCGTCCTGGCAGTCAAGGAGGAGGCGCAGTTCCTCGACACGGATCTGCCGATCCTGCTGACCGGTATGGGCAAGGTGAACGCGGCGACCTCGCTGGCGATTGTCCTTGGCCGGGGCAGGCGTCCCTCCGCTGTCATCAATCTGGGGACCGCGGGGGCGCTGCGTCCGGGGTGGACGGGCACGCACGTCGTCGGCACGGTGATCCAGCACGATCTCGACGGCGAGCTGCTCGCGACGCTGACGGGCGAGACCTACGGGGAGCCGCTGGCCCTGAGGGACGGCGGTGACGTGACCCTGGCCACCGGCGACGCCTTCATCTCCGACGAGGCCGCCCGGGCCAGGCTGGCCGCGCGGGCGCCGCTGGTCGACATGGAGGGCTACGCCCTGGCGGTCGCCGCGGGTCTGGCCGGGGTTCCGATCCGGATCGTCAAGCACGTGAGCGACGAGGCGGGCGACGGCGCGGCCAGGACCTGGAGGGAGTCGGTCGCGGACTGTGCACGGGCGCTCGCGGAGTGGGCCGAGGCCCACACCCCGTACCGCTCCTGATGTTCCCGGTCAGCCGACCGCCGGGCCGAAGCGTCGGCGGTACGCGGACGGGGAGAGCCCCGTCTCGCGGTTCATCAGGGCCCGCAGATTGGCTGCCGTACCCAGGCCGCTGCTGTGGGCGACGACGTCGAAGCGGGACTCGCCGCGCTCGATGAGGCGGCAGGCCAGCGCCACCCGCTCGCCCGTGAGCCAGGCCAGCGGGGTCGTACCGAGCTGGGCCCGGAACCGGCGGTGCAGCGTCGCCGGGCTGACGGCCGCGCGGGCGGCGAGGCCGGCGACGGTCAGCGGGGAGCCGAGGCGTTCCTGGGCCCAGGCGAGCAGCGGAGCGAGGGACTCGCCGGGCATGTCGGGGACCGGGCGCTCCACGAACTGCCGCTGTCCGCCGTCACGGTGGGCCGCGAAGACGAGTCGGCGACTGACCGAGTTGGCGACCTCCGCGCCGTGGTCGCGGCGGACCACGTGGAGTCCGAGGTCGAGGGCGGCGGCACTGCCGGCGGCGGTGAGGATGTCGCCGTCGTCGACGAACAGGACGTCCGGTTCGAGGCGTACGGAGGGGAATCGGGCGCGGAAGGAGTCCGCCCACTGCCAGTGGGCGGTGGCGCGCCTGCCGTCGAGGACTCCGGCCTCGGCGAGGGTGAAGGCACCGCTGCAGAAGCCGACGAGGCGTGCGCCGCGCGCGTGGGCGCGCCGGATCGCGTCGAGCACGGCGGGCCGGCGGGGTACCCCGACGTCGGGGCGGTTGGGGACGATCAGGGTGTCGGCGGTGTCGGCCGCCTCGAGCCCGGCGACGCCCGTGAGGGTGAAGAAGCCGTCCCGCATGAGGGTGCGGGGCTCGGGCGAGCAGAGCCGGAAGTCGTAGAGGTCGCGGCCGAGTTCGGGGCGGCGCAGGCCGAAGACCTCGGTGGCGCAGCCCAGCTCGAAGGGGTTGGAGTTGGCGTCGACGATCACGACGACGCGGTGCGGCGACTCGTGCGAGGATCCTTGCGGCATATGCTCTTTCTAGCACTCCCGCCGGGCGACGGTCAGGGCGCAGGATGGCCGTATGAGCCAGAAGACTTCTGTGAACAGTGATCCCATCGCCCTCTCGGCGGCGCTCGCCTCGTTCGACGACCTGTGGAGTCCGCGCATCGTGACGCAGGTGAACGACTACGACGTGCGCGTCGCGAAGGTGGCGGGCGAGCATGTGTGGCACACGCACGACGACACCGACGAGTTCTTCCTCGTGATCGAGGGCGAGCTGCACATCTCGCTGCGCGAGGAGGGGGTGGAGCGCACGGTGACGCTGCCGCGCGGCTCGGTCTTCACCGTCCCCCGAGGCGTCGAGCACCGCCCGTACGCCCCGTCCGGCGCGTCGATCCTGCTCTTCGAACCGACGGGCACGCTGTCGGTCGGCGACCGCCACGACGAGATCCCGGACCACATCGACGCGACGACGGGCCACGCGCTCGGCGGCTGAGCCGGGCATCGCGAACCCCGGCCGGACGGGTTCACACCGGGAACGCCGCCTGGAAGGCCAGCCACTGATCCGCGCCGTCGGGATCCGCCCCAGCAGATCGTCGAGCGCGAGGTACTCCTCCCAGGCCTGTGGGCGGCGAGGCGGGGCGGGGCTGCGAGGGCCTCCAGGAAAGCGGCGACGGGCGGTGGGAGCGGGCGAAGCGGCGGGGGTGTGCAGGGACGCGCGCGGCTCCCGGCAGGGCGTCGGAGGAGGGCACCCGGTCAGCCCGACGAGCCGTCCCCGCGGCGCATTGCGCCCCACCGCACAGGCGGACAAACGTTCTTGACAGCCCGGAAGGTCGCCTGCCTAAGCTGAAGCGTTCCTTTCCGGATGTTGGAGGCTCCTGTGCGGACACCGACTGCGACGCCCCGTGGTGGCGTGCGGGCCGGTGCGCGGCTGTGCTGCCGTCGGCATGTCGACTTCTGCCGTACGTCCTCCGCCATCTGTCCTTCCGCGCACGTCTGATCACCCCTCTCCCCGGTCGCGTCCTCGACGCGCCCGCGGTTTCACGTGTGCCTTCGGAAGGACCCCCATGCCCCATCCAGCCCTGCATCTCGCCGTGGAGATCGACGGCGACGGTGCCCATCCGGCCGCCTGGCGCCGGGCCGCCCACGCCCCCGGTGAGTCGCTGACGCCGCGCCGGCTCGCGCGGGTCGCGGCCGTCGCCGAGAACGCCGGTTTCACCTTCGTCACCCTGGACGACAGCCTCCTCCCGCCCGGCTCGGGCGCCGACACCGTGGGACGCGTCGGCGCGGTGGAGCGCGCCGCGTTCATCGCCGCGTCGACCGGTGCGCTCGGTATCGCCCCGGCCGTCGCCACCACCTACGCCGAGCCGTTCCACGTCTCCTCGCAGCTCGCCTCCCTCGATCACGTCTCCACCGGACGCGCCGCGTGGTGGGTGACCACCGAGGAGAGCGCCGAGGCCGCCCGCGCCTGGGGGCGGCCGCGGGTGGAGGGCGCCGAAGCCCTCGCGCGGGAGGCCCGTGACGCGGTCCGCGTGGTGCGCGACCTGTGGGATTCCTGGGAGGACGACGCGGTCGTCCGCTCCGTCGCCACGAGCCGCTACCTCGACCGGGACCGGCTGCACCACATCGACTTCACGGGCGAGACGTACACGGTCAAGGGCCCCGCGATCGTGCCGCGACCGCCCCAGGGCCGGCCCGTGGTGATCGCCCGTACCGGTCTCGTCCCGCCCGAGCTGATCGACATCTCCCTGGTCGACGGCGCCACCCCGGAGGAGGTGGGCGAGGCCGCGGCCGGCGCCGGCGCGCCGCTCGCGTTCGCCGAGGTCGAGGTCGCCCTGGACACCCCGCGGGAGTCGGCCCGGGAGCGGATCGCGGATCTGGAGCGCCACGCGCCATGGGAGCCACCCTCACCACGCGACGGAGACCGGCTGCGCTACACGGGATCCGCGTCCGGACTCGTCGCGTTCCTCGAGGAGTTGGGTCGTCACGTCGACGGCGTACGGCTGCATCCGCTCGTCCTCGACGAGGATCTGGCCGTGCTGTCCCGCCTGGTCCTGCCGGAGCTCTTCGCCCGCCGCATCGCCGCCCGCCCGCTGCCGGGCACCACGCTTCGCACCGCGCTGGGTCTCCCCCGCCCCGCGAGCCGTTTCGCCGAGGAGGCCGCACGATGACCCGCACCGACCTCGCCGACGTGCCCCGTCCGGACGCCCAGTTGCACTTCGGCGTGTTCTTCCAGGGGGTCAACCACTGGACGATCTGGTCCGATCCGGCGAGCGGCTCGCAGATCGACCCGGCCTCCTTTCGGCGGGTCGCGCAGACCGCCGAACGCGGCCTCTTCGACGCCTTCTTCCTCGGCGACGGCCTACGCCTGCGCGAGGTGGACGGCCGCATCCACGAACTCGACGTCGCCGGACGCCCTGACTCGATCACCCAGTTGTCCGCGCTCGCTGCGGTGACGGACCGGATCGGTCTGGTCAGCACGTCGAACACCACGTTCAACGAGCCGGGCGACCTCGCGCGGCGCCTCTCGGGGCTCGATCTCCTCTCGCGGGGCCGGGCCGGCTGGAACGTCGTCACCACCGACAACGCCTGGACCGGCGCCAACTTCCGGCGCGGCGGATTCCTCGACCACGCCGACCGCTACCGGCGCGCCGAGGTGTTCCTGACCACCGCCCGCGCGATCTGGGACGGCTGGGCGGACGGCTCGGTCGCCGACACGGCCGACGCTCGGTCCTGGTCGGTACCCGGCGCGGTGAGCCGGGTGCGGCAGAGCGGGGCGCAGTTCGATCTCGACCTCGTCCCCACGCTGCCGCGCAGCGCGCAGGGCCATCCGGTGATCTTCCAGGCGGGCGACTCCGCGGACGGCCGCGACTTCGCCGCCCGGCACGCGGACGTCATCTTCTCCGCCCACGGTACGGAGTTCGACGACGCGCTCGCCTTCGCCGAGGACATCCGTCGTCGGCTGCGGGCGGCGGGACGGCCGGAGGACGATCTGCGGATCCTGCCCGGTACGGAGATCATCATCGGGGCCACCGAGAAGGAGGCGGAGGAGAAGGCGCGCTGGGTGCGGCTCGAACAGGTCACGCCCGCCACCGCGTTGGGCATCGCAGGGCTGCTGTGGGGCATCGATCTGACGGGGCGCGACGCCGACGGGCCGCTCCCCGCCGAGGACCCGGTGGTCGTGGAGAACACGGGCGCGTTCGGCTCTCGCAGGATCGCCGATCCGCGGGCCGTGGTGGCCGAGTGGCGTGCGAAGGCGGAGGCAAACGGCTGGTCCCTGCGTGAGACGGTCATCGAGCTGGGGCCGCAGCGCGGGCATGTGGGCACGCCCGCCGGTCTCGCCGAGAAGTTCATTCGTTTCGCGCGGCACGGCGCGATCGACGGTTTCAACATCTCGCCGTATCTGATTCCCGACGGGCTCGACGACATCGTGGATCTGCTCGTGCCGGAGCTCCAGGAACGAGGGGCGTACCGGAGTGCCTACACCGGTACGACGCTCAGGGAGCATCTCGGGCTGCGCGAGGCCCGACGGGCGCACGCCCGGGAGAGCTAGAGGGTGCGGGGCGGGGTCCGTGGACCCCGCCCCGCCGGGCGCTACGACAGGGGCAGGTCGAGGAAGGACAGGTCGCCCTCCTCCGGTCGGCCTGGAAGTCGGCGAGGATGCGCCGGTTCTCCTCGTCGAACTTGTCCTCCACCGGGCCGCCGGTGAGCCCGAGGAGCGCCTCTACCGCCTTGACGTGCCGGGTGTGGTGGTCGTAGAGGCTCGTGCCGAGGTTGCCCCAGGTGCTGAGCGCCACGACGGCGTCGACCCGCTCGTCGTGGGCGGCGACGAGCTGGCTGATGCCGGAGCCGTACGACTCTCCGAAGAAGCCGATGGTGCTGGGCGCGAGATGGTCGACGGCGTAGTCGATGACGGTGGAGCCGTCGGCCCAGTCGCACGGGCCTCCGACGTCGATGAAGCCCCCGGAGGTGGACGGCAGGAACGGCAGGCCGAGCCCCCGGGGCATGTAGGCGAGGACGTGGTAGCCCTTCCGCGCCAGGTGAGGTACGCCCACATGAAGAGCGGCCAGCCGAACGGGTGCCAGCCGGCCGGCACCACGACGAGCGGGTGGGGGCCGGGGGCGAGCTGCTTGAGGGTGAAGGCGGAGAGCTGGTAGCCGTCCGACGTCTCGATCCGGGGGTAGGCGGGAATCGCGAGGCCCAGCACCTGCCGGACCGCCTCGCTCAGGTCGCCCGGGAGCGTTCCGTCGCTGCCGCGGTTCTGGAGGGCGACGGTGAGGGTCTGGCCGAGCCGGACGGCGACGGGATGGACCGTCCCGTCCGCGGCCCAGACTCCGTCGGCGGAGAGCTGGGCGATCTCCGCCGCGGTGATTCCATGGTTGTCGGAGCCGAAGTCGTCGAGGGAGCTGAAGGGATTCTCCTGGGGCACGTGCACCCGTTCCCCTCGTCTGAACCGCTGATCGTCCCGCTACCGTCCGCTCAGCGGACGGCGGGCCCAGCCAAACGCATTGCGGACAGAGACACCAGAGAGCGCATGAACAGCGCGCGAGGCACTGAACCCGGGCATGAGCGACACCGATTGCCCGGAACTCCGCGTTTGGGACGGGTGCGGCCCGGCGCGCCCGCGCGTTCAGGGTGGTCTCCCTCGTGCGGTCGGCCGAAGGCGAGACCATCCTGGAGGGGTGGGCCCCGCCCGGGAGCCGCCCCGCGGTACGGGTGGAGTTCTTGTGCGCCCCCGATGCGGACGTGAGCGCCGGGCCGCGTTCCGAGCAGGATGCCCACCGAATGCGGTGCCTGTGGCGCGAGGCGCGTACGGGGCGGGTGCCGCCGGTTCGAGGGAGGCGGGACGGATGAGCGGATCCGGGTCGGGTACGGGCGGCAAGGCGCGGTTCGACGACATCTACGACCAGCCCGACCCACGGGCGTACTTCCGGCGCCTCGCGCCGCTGGAGTACGAGATACCGCAACAGGCCCAGGGCGTGTTCCGGCGCGCGGCGGCCCGGCGGGGCGGCGGGACGGTGCTCGACCTGTGCTGCTCGTACGGGATCAACGCCGCGCTCCTGAACCATGACGTCACCCTGGCCGAGCTGTACGCGCGCTACACCGATCCGGCGGTCGGCGGGCTGACCTCCGCCGAACTCGCCGTACAGGACAAGGAGTTCTACGCCGCCCGGCGCCGCTCGGACGCCGCGCCGGTCATCGGGCTCGATGTCGCAGGACACGCGCTGCGGTACGCCCGCGAGGTCGGGCTCCTCGACGACGCCTTCGCGGAGAACCTGGAGGAGGGCGCGCCACCGAGCCCCCGGCTGCGGGCCGCGATGGCCGACGTCGGTCTGATCACGCTGACCGGCGGCGGCAGCTATCTCACCCGGCGTACCTTCGCCGCCCTCCTCGAATGGGCTGGGCGACCGGTGCGGGTGAGCGCGTTCGTCCTGCGTACGGTCTCGTACCGGCCGATCGCCGAGTGTCTGGCGGCCTACGGTCTGCGGACCGTCGCCGATCCGTCGCGGACGTATCCGCAGCGACTGTTCACCGACGCCGGTGAGCAACGCTTCGCCGTCGAGGCGGTCCGGGCGCTGGGGGCGGACCCGGCGGGGCGCGAGTCGGAGGGCCGGTTCCACACGGTGCTGTACGAGTCGGTGCCGGCGGACACGGCCTAGGGGGCGGGGGCCGGGGCCGGCCCTCTAGGGGCGCCGTTCGACGAGGACCGCGGCCACGTCGTCGTCGAGGGCGCCCGAGCCGTAGTCGGCCAGGTCCTCGTGGAGCAGGGAGAGGAGGGGCTCGCCCGGCTCCGCCACCCACTGGGACATCCGCTCCTCCAGGGGGTAGAAGGTGCCGGCGCGGTCGCGGGTCTCGCTGACTCCGTCGGTGAACAGCAGCAGCCGGTCCCCCGACACGAAGGGAACCTCCTCCACCCGGTGGTGGGCGGGGAGCAGGCCGGACAGGTTGACCGGCAGGGACGGGTCGGCGAACTCGACGGGCCGTACGCGGGTGCCGTGCTGGAGCAGGGGGGCGGGGTGGCCGCAGCTGAGGAGGCATGCGACGTCGCCGTCGTCGGGGATCTCGACGAGGACGACGGTGGCGAAGCGTTCGGCCGCGTCGGAGTCGGGGTCCCAGGCGCCGTAGCGGCCGAGGCCCTCCTCCAGCCGGGCGGCGAGGGCGCACAGGTCCGGGGCGTCGTAGACCGCCGCGCGGAAGGAGCCCAGCAGCACGGAGGCGGTCTCGACCGCGCCGAGCCCCTTGCCCTGGACGTCGCCGAGCATCAGCCGTACGGCGCCGGGCACGCGTACGGCTTCGTAGAAGTCACCGCCGATCCGGGCCTTGGCGGCAGCGGCGACGTACAGCAGGTGGAGGTCGACGGGGCCGAGCCGGGGCGGAAGCGGGCGGAGCACCACCCGTTGGACGACGTCGGCGATGGCGGTGACCTCGCGCAGGTTCCGCTCGTAGCGCACCCTGGCCCGGCTCACCCAGACGGCGACCGCGGTCACCGCCGCCAGAGCCAGTTCGTTGGCGAGAACGACGGGATAGAACGGCTCACCGCTGTCCACCGCGAGCACCCCACCCACTGCCATGGCGAGCAGACCGATGAGGGCGGTACCCCGGACGCTCCAGGTGACGGCGGCGAGCGCGGGCGCGGCGGCCAGGAGCCGGTCGTAGCGCTCCGCGTCGTCGGTGAGGGAGTCGGCCAGCACCGTCAGGATCATGACCAGGACGGGGAGCGCCCGGCCGATGTTGATCTGCGTACGCGGCCGGGAGAGGGAACGGCCGCGGTGATCACCTGAGGGCATTTGGTGATCGTACGCAGTGAGTGTGGCGGGGGCCGGGCGCCGGGACCGGGCGTGTCCGCGACGGGGCCGGGCGCAGGCACGAGGCGTGTCCGCGCCGGGACCCGGAGCAGGCACGAGGCGTGTCCGCGCCGGGACCCGGAGCAGGCACGAGGCGTGTCCGCGCCGGGCAGGGGGCGTGGGCCGGTCAGGACTGGGGCACGGGCGGGGCCACCTCCGGCTCCTTCGCGGGTGCGGCGCGACCGGGCAGCCCGAGTGCGGCCGCCGCGCCGAGCGTCGCGACGGCGGCCAGGGCCAGGAACGTGGTCTGCATCGCGGGCACGAAATGGGCGTTGGCGTCGAGCGTCATCAGCAGCGTCGCGGTGGCGACGCCGAGCGCCGGACCGACGTTCATGGCGGTCTGCTGGAGCCCGCCGGCGACTCCGGCCTCGGCCACCGGCGCCCGGTGCACGACGACGGCGGTGGCGGTGGCCATGACCGTGCCGAACCCGGCGCCCAGCAGGGCGAAGCAAGTACCGGTCGGCAACGCCGTCGCCGATGCGTCGAGCCGGGAGAGCAGCAGCACGCCGAGGGCGAGCAGCGCGCCCCCGCCGACCGTCGTGCGGCGGGCGCCGAACCGGCGTTGCAGCAGGGCGGCGGCCGGTGCGCCGACCACCATCATCACGGCCAGGGGCAGCACCCACAGCGCGCTCGACAGCGGGTCGAGTCCACGGACGTCCTGAAGGAAGTAGGTCGCCACGAAGAGCGAGCCGAAGAGGGCGGCCGACGCGGCCAGGAGCGTGACGAGCCCGGCCACGACGGGCCGGGACCGCAGGAGGACCGGCGGCACGAGCGGACGGGCGGTGCGCCGTTCGTGCCGGGCGAAGGCCGCTCCGGCCGCGACTGCGGCGCCGAGGGCGAGCGTGGTCATCGTGGTCCAGCCGGACTCCGGCGCCGCCACGAGCACCTGGACCAGACAGCCCAGGGTGACGGCGAGCAGCACGGCGCCGGGCAGGTCGAGTGAGGCGAGGGTGGCGCCGCGCGGACGCGGCGCGGATTGAACGGACGCGGGGGCCACGGCCGGGGCGGGGACCGCGAGGGCAAGGACTCCGATCACGACGGCCGGGATCGCGGTGAGTACGAAGACGGACCGCCAGCCGTAGCCGGTGACCAGCGCGCCGCCGATGAGCGGCCCCGCCGCCGCGGCGAGACCGATCGCGCTGGTGCGCAGGGCGATCGGCATGGCCAGCCGGTCGGGCGGGAAGGCGGCGCGCAGCATTCCCAGCGTGGCTGGTTGCAGGAGCGCCCCGCACACGCCCTGGAGCACGCGAAGGCCGATCACCCAGCCGATCCCCGGGGCGAGCGCGATGCCCGCCGACGCGGCGGCGAAGCCGAGCGTCCCGAGGGCGAAGAGCCGCCGGTGGCCGTAGCGGTCGCCGAGCCGGCCCGCGAAGACGAGCAGGCTCGCGACGGCGACGAGATAGCCGGTGCTGGTCCACTGGACCTGGGCGAAGCTCGCGCCGAGGTCGTGCTGAAGGGCCGGCTGCGCGAGGGTGAGCACGGTGCCGTCGAGCGCGACGACCGCGGCGCCGACGACGCTGCAGGCGAGGGTCAGATGCCGTTGCCGTATCACCGCGTACGTCCCTCGGGGCCGAGGTGGGCGTCGAGGGCGGCCAGGAGCAGCGGCTCCACGTCGTCCGTACGGGCGGCCAGCTGGAGGCTGCCCCAGCCCCAGAGCTGGGCGATGCCGTGCAGGTTCGCCCAGAGCGCGGCCGCCACCGCGGCCGGTTCGAGGCCCGGGCCGGTCTCCGGGCGGGCGCGGGCGACGAGCCGGGCGAGGAGGTCGAAGAGCGGCAGGCTGGTCTCACGCAGTCCGAGCCGCCCGCTTTCCAGCAGGTCGTGGCGGAACATCAGCTCGTACATGCCGCGGCGGCCCAGCGCGAAGTCGAGGTAGACGCGGGCGAGGGCATCCAGTTCGGCGCGGGGGCCCTCGGGGGCTTCGGGTCCTGCCGCGAGCACGGCGGTGACGCGGTCCGTGAGCTCGACGAAGCCCTCGTGGGCGATGGCCGACAGCAGGTCGAGGTGGGTCGGGAAGTACCGGCGGGGCGCCCCGTGGGAGACCCCGGCGCGCCGGGCGATCTCCCGGAGGGACAGCGCCTGCGCCCCTTCCGCGTGCACCAGCTCGACGCCGGCGTCGATCAGTCGGCCGCGCAGCCCGGCCTCGGTCTCTTCAGTCATAGACACTGTCTACCAGCCCCACGTAGACAGTGTCTACCAAGATCGACCGCGTTGTCGGCGCCGACCGTCGATCAAGAGCGAGGGAGGCCTCCGCTACACTGTTCGACAGCGAAGGGGAGTAGCCCTGCGAACCGGTCGTCGACACACTGGAACCCTCGGGTTCCCGGTGGCCGGGTCCATGCGGAAGCGCGGACGGGCGAGACCTTCGGTCAGGCATTCGCCATGTCCGCATCCTGCGGGCGTGGTCCGTCATGCCGGGCCGAGTGGTTCTTCCCGTCGCCCACCGTGGTGCCGTGCGAATCCCGGGCCCGGACTTAGCAGAGAGCCCCCGGTATGCACCTCGACCCCTTGGCGATCCTCACCGCCTTCGGGCTGATCTTCCTCGCCGAGCTTCCCGACAAGACGATGTTCGCGTCCCTCGCCATGGGCACGCGGATGCGTCCGCTGTACGTCTGGTTCGGCACCTCGACCGCGTTCATCGTGCACGTCGCCATCGCCGTGGGCGCGGGCAGCCTCATCGGCCTGCTGCCCGACTGGATCGTCAAGCTCATCTCGGCCCTGCTGTTCGGCTTCGGCGCGTTCATGCTGCTGCGCAGCGGGGGCGACGACGAGGAGGACGACGCGGGCGGCAGGACGGTGACCGGCTTCTGGCCCGTCTACTCCACCGCGTTCATGGCCGTCTTCATCAGCGAGTGGGGCGACCTGACGCAGATCACCACGGCCAACCTCGCCGCCACGAACGGCACCTGGTCGACGGCGATCGGCTCCGCCGCCGCCCTGATGAGCGTCTCGGCCCTCGCCTTGGTCGCGGGCCGCTTCATCGCGAAGCGCATGCCGCTGAAGACGGTTCAGCGCATCGGCGGTCTGTGCATGGCGGGCCTGGCGATCTGGTCGCTGACCGAGATCTTCGTCGGCTGACCCGGTGACGAGCTGTCCCGCTCACCCGCTCACCCGCTGACGCGTGCCCCGGCCGACCGCCGGCCGGGGCGTGTGCCTCACTCGAAGTTCCGGAAGACCCCCTCCGGGTCGCGGTGCGCCTCCGCGGCATAGTCCTCGAAGCCCATGTTGCCGATGGACAGGTTGGCATGGATGGAGTGGACTCCCGCCGGAACCGTACGGAACCGGCTACCGAACTCGGTCAGCCAGGCGTACTCCTCGTCGTCCTCGCACTCCTCCCGGGTGACCGTGGTCACCGCGAGCAGGCCACCGTGGGCGGACGTCATCGTCGTCGCGTCGGCGAGGAAGACCACGCTCAGGTCCTTGTCGCCGGCAACGGCCGCCAGGACCTCATCGACGTCGGCTCCGGCCCAGGCCGGGTCGTCGACCACGAGTGCGGTGAAGTCGGCGTCCGCGGCCAGAGCGGCCCGCACCTCCTGCCACGCGCTCTCGTCCCCGTAGTCGGTACGGACGACGAGGCCGTCGAACTCCTCGCGGTCGGCCAGGGCCGGGCGGCCCCGTGGGGCCAGGACGCGGGGGCGGGCGAAGTCCGTGTTGTCGATGAGGACGTCCATCCTCGGCAGCGGATCGACCTCCGCGAGGTAGATGCGCTCGGCCACCAGATAGCGGTCCCGGTGAATCGCCTCCGCGTCCGAACCCGCCCAGTTCTGGTCCCGCACCGCGCCGCGCCGCACCGAGAGTTCGGGGTCCACGTCGAGCCAGACGCGGTAGTCCCAGTAGTCGTCGATCTCGGGTCGGAAGGCGAAGACCCCGTCGACGACGAGCACGGCGTCCAGGGCGAGCGGGGTGCGCTGCGCGGAGTGGTCGACCTGTGTGAGCGGGTCGATGCCGCACAGGGCGCAGGAGTCCGCCTCGGGCGACCGGGCGGGGTCCAGCAACAGACTCCTGACGCGCTCGTAGTCGTACGCGTTGCGGTAGTACCCCTCGCCGGACTCCCGGTCGTAGAGGTGCCGGTCCTTCCAAGGCTTCTTGAAGTCGTCGAGCGTCGCCCGCAGCACCGGCCGCCCCGCGCCCGCGATCCATTCGGCCAGCTCGTGCCCGAAACTCGTCTTGCCGGCTGCAGTGAGTCCGTCGATCCCGACGAGCAGGCGACCGTGCCCACGCGCCAGGATCGCCGCCGCCATCTCCTCGACCAGCGCGGCCCGTTCGGCGGAGGCCGTCGCGGGCACCGGCTGCTGCCAGGTCGAGGGCGAATGGTGAACGTCGGCTCGCTGCGCAGTCATGGGCCGAACCTATCGGCCGGGTCCGCGCGGCGGACAGCAGGGTGGCACCGCCGTCGTCACCCCTTGGTGAAGCACTGAATCACGGCCACGCCGACTGCACGACGGCACACGCGGGCCAGGACATCGCCCCGGTCCACGACCGGCACCGCATGCGGACGGACCCGCACCATGCCGTCACCACTCCCGGGCGGCCACCAGCTCCTCCGTGTCGGCATCGGCGAATCCGTAGGCCGTGGCGACGAACCAGAAGTTCTCGGCGATCTCCTCACGGGCGACGGTCTCGATCTCGCTCCCGGCCTCCAGAAAGTCCGCCTCCAGGGCGTTGAACTCCTCGGTGGCCACCTCCGTGAGCGCGTACAGCGCCGTCAGATCGGCCGGCTGCTCGGCCTCGATCCGCTCGCAGAGCCGCTGCAGGATCGCCTTCCCCTTGTCGACGACGCTGTCCGGGTAGTACCCGTCCTCGTACAGCGCGCGCAGAAACGCGTACTCCGCCACCTGCTGGTTCGTGATGGACATGCGATCCCCTTCACCTCTCGATCACCGACGAGTCCATCGTTGCCCACACCACTGACAACGGCCTCCGCTCAGAGTTCCTTGGGTCCATGAAGGGCGGCGGGCGCGCCCGTCGCGAGGGCCCAGTAGCGGTCGCCGTACGACCAGTGCCACCACTCGGTGGGGTAGTTGACGAGCCCGGCACCGGCGAGCGCGGCGCCGAGGATCTCCCGGTTCCGCCGGGCCTCGGCGGTGATCCCGGCGGCGTCCGTGTAGCACGCCCCCGCGCTCTCCTCCGGGCTCGCGTTCATCCGGGTGCCCAGGTCCAGTTCCCGCCCGTCGAGATCGGCGAGGGTCAGATCGACGGCCGATCCTGCGCTGTGCGGCGCGAGCTCGGGCGGGGAGACGTAGCGGCTGGCCGCGGTGTGGACGTCCTGCGCGGGCCAGTCGGGGTGGGCGGCGCGCAGTTCGTCGCCGTACTCCGTGAAGTACCGCCGTTGCAGGGACAGCGGGCGGTAGCCCTCCACGTACAGGAGTCGCAGCCCGTCGGGCAGCCCTGCCTGGGCCTGGAGCAGCCGGTCGAGAACACCCGCCCGCAGGTGGGCGAAGGCGCCCGCGTCGTCCCGCTTGCGCGGGTCGACGAGCAGGGATCCCTCCTCGCGTACGTCCACGAGCCGTTCGCCGCACTCCTCGACGGGGACGGCGGCGACCTTGGGGTCCGACATCAGGGTGATCTCACTCATGGATCCGATCATGCCCCCACCCGCCGAGGTCCGGTGACGCCAGGTCAGTGGGCGTCGGAGATGCCCCCGGTAGTGACCGAGCGCGGTCTCCCGGCGAGAGGCACGCCGGCTACACCAGGAGCTCCGCCTAGGCGGGCCGCTTGCGCAGGGCTCCCAGGTAGACCCCGATCAGGATGAGCGGGGTGCCGATGAGGAGCGAGGCCGTGAGGGGTTCGTCGTCCAGCCAGGCCGACACCAGGATGGTGACGATGGGGATGACGACGAAGACGTACGCCGCCCGTGACGCGTCCCAGCGGTGGACCACGAACAGGAAGAGGACAAAGGTCAGCACGGAGCCGGCCACGACCAGATAGGCGAGCGCCCACCAGGTCGCGGCGCGGTCGGGGAGCCGCCAGGTGTCGCCGGCGGCGAGCGAGCCGGCGAACAGCAGGACGGAAGCAGCGGTCATGCCCACCGCGTTCATCGTGACCGCGTGGACCTTCGGCAGCCGTCGTACGAGCACGGTGGCCTGCGCGAACGCCAGCATGCTGCCCAGGATCGCGAGGAGGGACAGCACGGGCACGCCGCCCTCCAGGGGTGCATGCGAGATGACCGCGACTCCGGCGGCGGCGAAGACGGTGCCGACGGCCGCCATGAGGCGGAAGCGCTCGAGGCGCTGCGCCACCGCGAGCAGCAGGGTCGCGAGCGGGACCAGGGACAGGATGGTCTGGCCGAACCCGGCGTGGATGCGGACCAGCGCGTAGTACGCGAGCGCGAAGGTCACCCCGAAGTTGAGGACGCCGAAGAGGATCGCCCCGGCGAGCGCCCGGCCGCGCGGGAACTCCAGTCGGCGTACGGCCATCACGGCCAGGAGGAGCAGCGAGGCGGCGCCGAACCGCACGGCCGCGCCCCACAGCGGATCGAGTTCACGGTTGCTGAATCGAACGCCGACCGCGTTTCCGCCCGCGAGGACCGCCACGGTCAGGAACGCGGCGAGCGTCACGCGGTCTGAGGCACGCTGCACCGGCCCACCGTAGCCGTGGCGCTTCCCCCGCCCTGTACGGGACACACCGCCGTACAGGCCTCCCTCAACGCTGTGCGGCCACCGCCTCGGCGAAGGCTCTGATCAGCGCGTTCTCGGCGGCCGTCGGCCAGACGAGGCCGTACTCGACGGGCGGCGCGTCGCGCAGGGGTACATAGGACACGCCCGGGCGCGGGTGGTAGCGGGCGCCCCGGGCCGAGCCGGGGGAGACTCCGCGGCCGGCGCTCACATGGGAGAGGACCTCCTGCCAGGAGGCGGCCACCGGACCGCGGGGAATGACCGCGCCGGAGGGGGTACGGGCGGGGTAGTGGGCGTCCAGCCAGGAGCGGGAGTTGGCGCCCGCCGTGGTGACCAGCGGGACGCCGGCGAGGTCGTCGAGCGAGACGGATTCCCGGCGGGCGAGAGGATGGGCGGCCGGAACGAGGAGGACCCGGGGCTCGGCGGCGAGGACGGGGCCGGTCGTGAGCCCGGGTTCACGGACCGGGAAAGCGGTGAGCAGGATGTCGAGTTCGGCGTCCTGGAGCGGCCGAACCCCGCCGTCGAGCGGCACCTCCCTGATGTGGATCTCGCAGCCGGGGTGGCGCGCGAGGAAGGCGTCGGCGGCCGCGGCGAGCAGTTCGCCGCTCCAGGGGGCGCCGAAGCCGGCCCGGAGCATGCCGTGGACACCGCGGCCGGCGGCCGTCGCCCGTTCCAGGGCTGCGAGGATCTGCCGATGGGCGGGGCGCAGGTCGTCGTCGAGGCGGCGGCCGACCGGGGTGAGGCGGACGCTGCGGCTGGTGCGCTCGAACAGCGGCGTGCCCACCCGGCGCTCCAGCTTCTTGACGGTCTGGCTGATCCTGCCGGTGGAGACACCCAGGCGTTCGGCCGTGCGGCCGAAGTGCAGCTCTTCGGCGAGCGTCAGGAACGCCTCCAGTTCGTGCCGTTCCAGCATCGCCCCGGCCCCCATCGTTGAGTCGTACTAAACGCCGCTTGCATTGTTGCACCTTGATCGGCCCGGTCGGCGGACAGCAGCCTGGGGGTCATGAATCCGCTGACCGACGCGGCGCCGCAGGCCGCCGCCGCCCGCCCGGGCCCCCGGCCCGTCACGCGGCCGAACGTCCTGGTGATGGCGGTGGCGGGGGCGGTCACCGTCGCCAACATCTACTTCCCCCAACCGCTGCTCGACGCCATCGCCCGGGGTCTGGGCGTCTCCCAGCACACCGCCGGCCTCGTCTCCTCGGCCGCCCAGCTGGGGTACGCACTCGGCCTGCTGCTCATCGTCCCTCTCGCCGACACCGCCCGGCTCCGCCGCCTCACCACCGTGCTGCTCGCGCTGACCAGCGGCGGGCTCCTCGTGGCCGCGGCGGCGCCGAACGTCCTGACCCTCACGGTGGCGACGCTCGCCGTCTCCACGACCACCGTCCTGCCGCAGGTCCTCACCCCGGTCGCCGCCTCCCTCGCCGGGCCAGGCGACCGTGGGCGGGTCGTGGGGCTCATCGGCCTGGGGCTCACGCTGGGCTCGACCGTCTCCCGTACCGTCTCGGGCGCGGCCTCGGACGCCGGCGGGAGCTGGCGTACCGCCTATCTGCTGGCCGCCGCGGCAACGGCGGCCCTGCTGTTCGTCGTGCCCCGCGCCCTCCCCGAACGCGCCGGGCCCGCTACGGACCGACTGCCGTACCCCCGGCTCCTTGCGAGCCTGCCCCGGCTCTTCGTCGAGCACCGGGCGGTGCGGGCCTCAGCGCTGACCGGCGCCGCGGTCTTCGCCGCGTTCAGCGTCTTCTGGGCGACGCTCGCCTTCCATCTGGCGGCCCCGCCGCTGGGCCTCGGCCCGGGGGTGGCGGGGCTCTTCGGGCTCCTGAGCCTGCCCGGGGCGCTGCTCTCGGCGTACGCGGGACGGCTCACCGACCGCTACGGAACGGTGGTGGTGAACGCCTGGTCGCTGCTCTGCGTGGCGGTCTCCTTCCTCGTCGTCGGGTTCGGGGCGCTCTCCCTCATGGCACTGGTGATCGGGGCGAATCTGCTGATCCTGGGAACCAGCGCCTGTCAGGTGGCCAATCAGGCACGGATCTTCGGCCTCGGCACCGAGGTCGCGGCCCGCGTGAACACCGTCTTCATGCTGTCCACGTTCACCGGCGGCGCGATCGGCTCGCTCACGGCGGTGTGGCTGTACGGGGCGTACGGCTGGACGGTGACGATCGTGGCCGCGGCCGGGTTCACGGCCCTTGCCGCCCTCGCGGTCGCCGCGACACGCCGTGCCGCCCCGAGTTGCGCACCGGGCGACACGCGCGAGGCTGGGAATCACGACCCGCGCACCCTCGCAGGGAGAGACGATGCATGATCTCGTGGCCCTCGCCGACGAACACCTCGCCAACGCGCGCACCGCCGCGCACGGCCGGAGCGCCCATGTGGTGGTGCACGACGGGGTGCTCCGGCAGAGCGTGATCGCGTTGGTGTCGGGCACGGTGCTCGACGAGCACAACGCACCACCGGCGGCGAGTCTGCAGGTGCTGCGGGGGCGGGTGCGGCTGACGGCGGCCGGATGGTCCGAGGAGTTGTCGGCGGGCGCGCTCCAGATGATCCCGAAGGAGCGTCACGGGCTCACCGCCCTGGAGGACGCCGTGGTGCTGCTGACCGCCGTCAACGACTAGCAAGGTCTGTTGGATCAGGCCGGATCAGTGGCCTGCGGGACTCCCCTCGGCTCAGCCGGCCACCCGGGCGCCGGTCGATTCCGCGACGCGGGCGGCGGTGTCCTCCGGCAGGACGGGCGGTTCGCCCGTGGTCCAGACGGCCCGCACGGACATCCGGCTGATGCGCCAGCCCTTGTCGGTGCGTCGGACCTCCCCCTCGTAGACCCCGCCGACCGTGAAGAGGGGATGGGCGCCCTCGCCGCGCGCCTGAAGGGTGGAGTCCAGATGGACGTGGGTCATGTGGGCGTTCCAGCGGACGTGGGCCGTCCGCGCGCCCGGTTCGGCCCTGACGACGACGTCGGAGGAGATGTGCTGGGTGGCGGCGAAGCGCCCGATGGCCTCCTCCACGTGACGTGCGGTGTCGTCGCCCTCGGCCACGCCGAGCGGCGTCGTCGTCCGCAGGTCGTCGGTGAAGAAGGCGTCGGCCCAGCCCTCGTCGAACCGCCGCTCGTCCATGACGCGGAAGAAGCCGCTGATGAGAGTGGTGATCTCGAAGTGGTCCTGGAGATTCGTCGTGCTGCTCAGATCGCTCATGGCTCGATCATTCGACCTCGACCATGCTTGAGGTCAAGGGAATCCCGCGTCCCTCTGCCTCGGGCGCTCACACGGTCTCGTTGAGGTCCCGCGCGTAGTACTCGATGGCCCGCCGGTATGTGCGGACGCCCGGATCGCCGCTGGTGTTCGCCAGCAGATTCAGCAACAGCTGTGCGGACTCGTGGTGTTCGCCCGTGTTGAACAGCGCCATCGCGAGGAAGGTGCGCAGCGCGCCGTCGTCCGGGAACTCCTCGACCGCGCCGCGCAGGGTGGCGACGGCCTCCTCGTACCGGCCGAGGATGCGGAAGGTGCTGCCGAGACCGAGGAGCGCGCCCCTGCGATCCCCCTGCGAGAGCCCGGCGCCGGGCGACTTCAGCGCGCGCTCGTAGAAGGGGACGGCCTCGGCCTCCAGACCGAGCACGTCGTGGGCCCAAGCCGTCTGGTACGCGACCTCGGCGTCGTCGGGGTACCGCGCGGCGAGCTCCACGAGGCGGTCCCTGGCCTCTTCCTGCCGGCCTTGCTCGCGCAGTCCTACCGCCTCGGCCAGCCGTCCGTTCCGCCCGTCATCGCTCATGGAGCCATCGTCGCAGGTCGCCCGGGACTGCCGTACGGGGTTTCCAGATGACGGATCGCCATACTCCACCCCGGTGGTTGTGGCGGCCGGGCCCATAGAAGGCCCGCGCGGTCCGCGCCTAACCTCCCGGCCATCGACCCGCCTTGAACGAGCCGCCCGGGAGACCCCATGCGTCCATTCCGTCCGCTCCGCCCACGCGCGCCGCGCCGGCTGACAGCGCTGCTGCTGTTCGCCGCCGCGACCCTCTTCCCCGTCACGACCCCGGCGGCAGCCGCCCCCTCCGCGGCCCCCGTCCCCGTGCCGGGCACCCTCCAGCCGTACACGATCGACGCCGTCCACAGCTCAGGGGTGTCGTCGGGCGGCTATATGGCCACCCAGCTCCATGTGGCGTACTCCGGTACGTTCAGCGGCTCGGCGGCCTTCGCCTCGGGGCCGTACAACTGCGCCCAGAACACTCTGAACCTCGCCCTCTACGCCTGCATGGACACCATGCAGAACCTTCAGCTCGCACAGTTGGAGCAGACCACCCGGAACTGGTCGGCCCAGGGACTCGTCGACCCGGTGGCGAACCTGGCGGGCGACCCGGTCTACGTCTTCAGCGGCTCGAACGACACGACGGTCAAGCGGCCGGTGGCGGACGCGCTGGCCGACTACTACGGACGGTTCGGCGCCCGCGTCCAGTACAACCGGAGCACCGCGGCCGGGCACGCCTGGATCAGCCCGCTCGGCCCCAACTCCTGTACGGTCACGCAGTCTCCATGGATCAACAACTGCGGAATCGACGCCGAGCGGGAGCTGCTCGGCCATCTTCTGGGTTCCGTGGCCGCGCCCAGCTCGGACCCCGGCGGGAGCCTGATCCAGTTCGACCAGAACGCCTACGCACCCGGTGGCGCGGCGGCGCCGCTGTCGCTGGACGACAAGGGCTTCGTCTATGTGCCGACGTCCTGCGCCGGGGGCGCGACGTGCTCCTTGATGGTGGCGCTGCACGGCTGCAAGCAGGGGTACGGATACCAGGGCTTCGGAACCCGGTTCATCGACAACGCGTACCTCAACGAGTACGCCGACACCAACGACATGATCGTGCTGTATCCGCAGGCCGTCCCGACGGCGACGCTGGAGAACCCCAACGGCTGCTGGAACTGGTGGGGTTACCTCGGTGACTCGTCGTACGCACGGCACGGCGGCAAGCAGATCGAGGCGATCATGGGGATGGTCCGTGCGCTGCGCGGCTCCACTCCCCCGCCCGTGACCGACCGGGTGACGCTGTCGAGCGTGGACGCGCAGGACGGCTATGTGAAGGCCGCGGCCGACGGATCGGGACCGGCGGTGGGCACCCTGGAGGACTCCTCCGGTCTGGCGCTGGGCCGTGGCACCGACGGCAAGGTGAACCGCACGCTGCTCTCCTTCGACACGTCGAAGATCCCTGCAGGCAAGGAGATCACCCGCGCCTATCTGACGGTGAACCGCAGCAGCGGCTCGGGCGATCCCTGGGCCTCCCCGGCGGGCAACAAGCTGCTCGTGGACGTCACCACGGGCTGCTTCGGCTCGTGCGCCGTCGAGCCCGCGGACTGGTCGGCCGCGGCCACGGCGGCGGGCGGGGCGCAGATCGCCTCGTTCTCCTCGGGCTCCGCCTCCTCCACGGATCTGTCGGCGCCGGCGCTCGCGGCCATCGACCGCTCCGGCACGACCCAGGTTCGGCTCCGTTTCGAATCGGCCCAGGCGGCGACGGCGTATCTCTTCGTCAATCAGTCCACTCCGGTGACGCTGACGGTCGAGTACCGCTGATCCCGACCCGCCGGACGGGCGCCCCGCGGGGCATCACCCGTCCGGCGGACAGCTCGGGGGCCACTTCGCGCGCCGCGAGAGCCGCCGGGCACCGCATGACCGCGCGGGCGGCGTCCGCCGCGGCCACGGTCGGTCACCGACACCGGCGGGTGGGAAGCGCCGGCTGCTGTTCCAGTGAAGGGAGCACTGCCTGGACGTCGACGCACCTGGACGGCACCTGATGACGATGTCTCCCCTCGGTTCCTTCGGTGGACCGGACCCGTTCAACGAGCTCCTCAACCGCTTCTTCGGGATGTCGCCGGCAGCCTCTCCCCCGGCCGTCCAGCGGGTGCCGATCGGCAGGCTGCTGACGGACTCCGCACGGCAGCTGCTCGACCGGGCCACCACCCGAGCCGCCGACGACGGCAGCGCCGACCTCGACACCGAGCACCTGCTGTGGGCCTGCACCCAGATCGACCCCGCCCGCAGCCTGCTCGCCCAGGCGGGCGCCGACCCCGACGAGTTGGGCAAGGCGATCGCGGAGGTCCTACCGGGAGAGAGCAGCGTTCCGTCCGCGGAGCCTGGGCTCACCCCGGCCGCAAAGCGGGTCCTGTTGCGGGCGTACGAACGCTCGCAGGCGTCGGGGGTCTCGTACATCGGCCCCGAGCACATCCTCGGCGCGCTCCTCGACGATCCGAACGGGGCGGCTGCGAAGGTGCTGAGCGGGTACGGGACGGATGTCGACGGTCTGCGGTCCACGGCCGACCGGACGGCGCGGCCTGAGGGCGCCCCGGCTGCCAAGCCGGAGAGCAGGACGCCCACGCTCGACGAGTACGGCCGGGATCTGACCGAGGAGGCGCGGGCGGGGAAGCTCGACCCGGTGGTGGGGCGGGCGGAGGAGATCGAGCAGACCGTCGAGATCCTCTCCCGCCGCTCGAAGAACAATCCGGTCCTCATCGGCGAGCCGGGCGTCGGCAAGACCGCGATCGTGGAGGGGCTCGCCCAGCGGATCGTGGCGGGCGAGGTGCCGAAGACCCTGGAGGGCAAGCGGGTCATCGCCCTGGACCTGTCCGGGCTCGTCGCCGGGGCGCAGTACCGCGGCCAGTTCGAGGAACGGCTGAAGAACGTCATCGACGAGGTGAAGGCGGACGCGGACTCGACGGTGCTCTTCATCGACGAGCTGCACACGGTGGTGGGCGCGGGCGCGACCGGCGAGGGCTCGATGGACGCCGGCAACATGCTCAAGCCGGCGCTGGCCCGCGGCGAGCTGCATGTGGTGGGCGCGACGACGATCGACGAGTACCGGCGGTACGTGGAGAAGGACGCGGCGCTGGAGCGACGCTTCCAGCCCGTGATGATCCCGGAGCCCTCGGTGGAGGAGACCATCCTGATCCTGGAGGGTCTGCGGGACTCCTACGAAGCCCACCACCAGGTCCGCTACAGCGACGCCGCGCTCGTGGCGGCCTCCGAGCTGTCCGACCGCTATGTCTCCGACCGGTTCCTGCCCGACAAGGCCATCGACCTGCTGGACCAGACGGGAGCCCGGGTGCGGCTGCGCTCGCTGGGCAAGTCGACCGAGGTGGTCGGCCGCGAGGACCGGCTGGCGAAACTGCGCCGTGAGAAGGACGAGGCCGTCGGCGCCGAGGACTTCGAGAAGGCGAACGAGCTCAAGCAGGAGATCGCCCGCCTGGAGGGCGAGCTGGCGGGGGTCGAGGAGCGGCGCGAGGGCGTGATGGAGGTGACCGCCGACGACATCGCGGAGGTGCTGTCCCGGCGTACCGGCATCCCCATGGCACAGATGACGCAGAGCGAGAAGGAGAAGCTCCTCAAGCTGGAGGACGCCCTGCACAGCCGGGTGGTGGGTCAGGACGAGGCGGTCACCGCCATCGCCCAGGCCGTGCGCCGCAACCGGGCGGGCATGGGCGACCCGAACCGTCCGGTGGGCTCGTTCCTCTTCCTCGGCCCGACCGGTGTCGGCAAGACCGAACTGGCCAAGGCGCTGGCTGAGTTGCTGTTCGGCGACGAGAGCCGCATGGTCCGCTTCGACATGAGCGAGTTCCAGGAGAAGCACACGGTCTCCCGGCTCGTCGGCGCCCCGCCCGGATACGTCGGTCATGAGGAGGCGGGTCAGCTCACCGAGAAGGTACGCCGGCAGCCGTACAGCGTGCTGCTCTTCGACGAGGTGGAGAAGGCGCACCCTGATGTCTTCCACACCCTGCTGCAGGTGCTCGACGACGGGCGCCTCACGGACTCCCAGGGGCGGACGGTCGACTTCCGCCACTGCGTGGTCATCATGACGTCGAACATCGGCGCCCAGCGGATCCTGGCCCATCACGGCGATGTCTCGGAGATCCGGGACGACCTGAAGAAGGATCTGAGGGCGTACTTCGCGCCCGAGTTCCTCAACCGCATCGACGAAACGATCATCTTCCACGGTCTCGCCGCGGACGATCTCACCCGGATCCTCGACATGCTGCTGCGGCAGAGCGAACGCCGCGTCCGGGCGCAGGGCCTGGAGCTGGAGGTGACGGAGGCGGCGAAGAAGCTGCTCGTCGCCCACGGCCACCAGCCGGAGTTCGGCGCCCGGCCGTTGCGCCGCACGATCCAGGCGGAGCTCGACAACAGGATCGCGGACCTGCTCCTGGGTGGCGAGGCCGACCCCGGCGACACGATCGTCGCGGACGTCGTGAACGACGCCCTGGTGTGCCGGGTGAGCAAGCAGGAGGCCGGTTCGCTCGCCGCGTGACACCCCATAGCCCGCGGGGCACGGAAGTGACGTCTCCCCTTCCGGCCCCGCGGCCCCATGCCGGCGCCTTCCGGCTCGAGGCTCCATACCGGCGCCTTCCGGCCCGAGGCCCCATGCCGGGGCCTTCCGGCTCGAGGCTCCATGCTGTCTCCGTGCTCACTCGCCGCGCAGCGCCTCCGAGATGGTGAGACGCGCGGCGCGGCGGGCGGGGATCAGGGCGCCGATGACGGCGAGCGTGACGCCGGCCAGGGCGAGCAGGGCGAGGGTCGGGGCGGCCCAGACATCGAGGACCGAGCTCGGGAGCGTCACCAGCGCCGCCTCGGCCACCAGCGGTACCACCACCCGATGGGCGACCATGCCGAGCGGTACCCCGATCAGGCCGCCGATCGCTCCGAGCGCCGCCATCGAGGTCACCACCATGGCGATCACCTGACGCGGGGTCATCCCGATCGACTTGAGCATCCCCATGTCCCTTCGGCGTTCCCTGGTGTTGAGGACGACGGTGTTGAAGACGCCGAGCGCGGCGACCGTGCCGAGCATCAAGGACAGGGCCGTGGAGAGGCTGATGACGGCGACCGTGAAGGAAGCGGGTTCGTTGAAGATGGGGTGGAGACCGGGACCCGCCGCCTTGTCCACCGCGGCCGCGTACTGCTCCGGCGTGGTCTCGGGGTCGAGCTTGATGTGGTACCGGTACTGGTGGGCCTGCGGCCGGTAGTTGGCGTCGAGCCGGGTCAGTGTCCCCCGGTCGAACAGCGGCCGGTTCGGCTCGTGGTTCATCAGCGAGCCGACGACCGTCACCTCGGTCCTCTTCCCTTCCAGGACCAGGGTGAGCCTGTCGCCCACCTTCCCGCCGGTCTGCTTCAGGAACTCCGAGGCCACGACGGTCTCCCCGGGGCCCTTCAGCCACCGCCCGTCGACGAGCTGCTTCTCGTACCCGAGCGCCGCGTGATCCCCGCGCAGGAAGAATCCGTCGACGGCGTCCGCCTGACCGACCAGGACAAGGGGGACGATCAGGTCGGGCGTCACCTCTGCCGCGCCGGGCGCGGAGCGCAGCAGCGCCTCCATCTCGCGATCGCTCCGTTCCTTCGCCGTCTCCTCGCCGAAGAACGGGTTCGCCGGCCTCATGGTGAGATCGACGTCCTCCTGCGAGGCGTCCGTCACCTTCACGACGGTGTCGGCGAGACCGCTCGCGAAGGTCACCGTCAGCACCCCGAGCACGATCGCGGACAGCGTCAGTGCGGTGCGGCCCGGCCGGGCCAACGGGAGACCGAGGCCCAGGCTGACCGCTCGCGGCAGCCGCGTCCCGCTCAGCCGACGCTGGATCCGCAGCCCATGACCGGTCCGACGCGGGGCGCTGCCGGCGCTGATGGCCTCGGTCGCGGAGAGCCGACGGGCCCGCAGCGCCGGGACGAGTGCGGCGAGGAGCACCACGAGCGGCATCCCGATCAGGGCGGCGAGCTCCACCCGGAGGCTGATCCCCTCGATGCGCATGCCGGTTCCCTGGAAGGCGCCGGACAGCAGCGGGCGGGCGGCGAGGTCGCCGAGGGCGGTGCCGAGCACGCAGCCGAGCACGGCCGGTACGGACACCATCAGGAGGTAGACGGTCGTGACCTGACCGGGTGTGAAGCCCAGGGCCTTGAGGACACCGATGTGCCGGAAGCCGGAGATCACGGCGCCGCTCACGACGTTCGCCACGATCAGTACGGCGACCGCGAGGCCGAGGACGCCGAAGACCAGGAGGAAGGGCACGTACGAGCCTGGTCCGGACGCCACGTCGCGCTGGATGGTGAGGTACGAGTGCGAGGCGAGCAAGGAGTCGGACGGGAGCGTGGAGTCGACCGCGGTGAGCCCGGCCGCCACGTCGGCGTCCGTGGCGTGGTCGGTGAAGCGGTAGAGCATCTCGGTCATGGTGGGGCCGAGCGCGTCGATCTGGTCCGGTGAGACCCATCCGTCGGCGCTGTTGCTCAGGCTGTGCGCGTAGCCGACGACGGTGAGGTCCGACAGGCCGGGCACCTTGATCGTGTCGCCGAGCGGGAAGCCGGGGCTCTCCGCCTCGAAGGGCAGCAGGGCGGTCGCGGGCCGCGGGTCGTTGACGACGATCTCACCCGGGGCGGTTGCCCAGCGTCCCTTCCACAGGTCGACGCGGTCCACGTCCCCGCCGGGACCGGAGCGGCCCACCACGTTGAAGGGGCCGACGTAGCGCGGCTGGTTGCCCTCGGGAACCTGGAGGACGGCCAGCGGGTACGGACCGGCCGCCGCCTCGACGCCGTCCGCCTCGGACGCCTCTCTCAGCCGCGCGTCCGAAACCTTGGCCGAGTCGTACGCGGCGACGGCGTGTGCCCCGTGCTGCTGGGCGAAGCCCTTGTCGAAGGGCCCCGAGGCCGCCTCCAGGAGGCCGAGGGCCACCACGATGGTGGCGGTGGAGAAGAGGACGACGAGGCCGATGACGAAGGTCTGCAATCGGCGACGCCGGACGGCCGCGCGCGAGGCGCGCCACACCGCGCTCATGCCGTGCGCTCCACGCTGCGTTCGCCGGCCACCCGGCCGTCGACCATGTCGACGATCCGGCCGGCGCAGCGCGCCGCCATCCGCTCGTCGTGGGTGACCATGAGCAGGGTCTGCCCGATCTGGTTGAGGTCGAGGAGCAGATCCATGATCTGTTCGCCTGCCCGGGTGTCGACGGCGCCGGTCGGCTCGTCCGCGAGGAGCAGCGCGGGCCGGTTCATCAGGGCGCGGGCGACGGCGACACGCTGGCGTTCGCCGCCGCTGAGCACCGCCGGGTAGGCGCCCCGGCGGTCGGCGATGCCGAGTTCGTCGAGGAGTTCCAGGGCCCGGCGGCGGGCCTGCGCGGCCGGCGTGCCGGTGAGCTGGGCGGCGAGGGCCACGTTGTCGAGGGCCGGCAGGTCGTCGAGCAGGTTGAAGAACTGGAAGACCATGCCGATGCGGCGCCGCCGGAAGAGGGCCAGCTCCTTCTCGTTCATGCCGGTGAGTTCGTCGCCATGGACGAGCACGCTGCCGGAGGTGGGCCGGTCGAGTCCGGCGACCATGTTGAGCAGGGTGGACTTGCCGCACCCCGAGGGCCCCATGACGGCGACGGCCTCGCCACTGCGGATCTCCAGCGAGACGCCGTCCAGGGCGCTGGTCTCTCCGAACTCCTTGCGTACGCCGTCGAGTCGTACGACGATCTGGGTGGTCCGGCCGGTGATGGTGTCCATGTCCGTGGTCATGGCAGGAAAGCTACGGTCCGGGTCTCGGTCGGAGCATCACTCCCCCGAGGTATCCGCGGAGCCGCGTCATCCTGGGGATGTATGCGGCTGCATCCCCGTACTGATGCGGATGACCTGGCGTTCTGCGAGGGTGAACCCCGTGGGTGGATCATGGGTGGGGTGGTGGGCGGCCGGTGCGTTGGCGGCACTCGGGGCCGTCGCGGGTTGGCTGGCGGTGGCTTTGGTACGGGCCCGGCGGCTGCAGCGCAGGACGCTGGAGGACCGGCGCCGGCTGCTCGAAGGGGAGCGGGAGAGCGCGGCCCGGATCGCGGTCGAGGAGGAACGCGCCCGGATCGCCCGCGAGTTGCACGACATCGTCAGCCACAATGTGGCGCTGATGGTGGTGCAGGCGAGTGCGGCCCGTGAGGTGCTCGCCACGCTGCCCGAGGAGGCGGCGACGGCGATGGAGGCCGTCGAGTCGGCGGGCCGGGACACGATGACCGAGCTGCGTCATCTGCTCGGACTGCTCGCGCCCTCGCCGAGCGGTGAGGACGAGCCGTACGCGGCGGAGCTCTCCCCGCTCGCTCCGCAGCCGGGTCTGGGCCGGCTCGGTCCGCTGGTCGACCGGATCGCCTTCGCGGGGCTGCCGGTCGAGGTACGGATCTCGGGCGAGCCGCGGTCGCTGCCGACCGGGGTGGACGTGACGGCGTACCGGATCGTGCAGGAGGCGCTGACGAACGCGCTCAGGCACGGCGACGGGGGGAAGGCGGAGGTGTCGGTGCGATATGGGGAGCGGTACGTGCGGGTGGAGGTGCTCAACAGCGGGCCGAGCGTGCTGTCCGGCGACGCCGCGCCGAAGCTGTCGCTCCGTGACCACGCGGGTGCGGGCCGCGGGTTGATCGGGCTGCGCGAGAGGGTCGCGGTGTACGGCGGAGAGCTGGACGCCCGGCGACGGCTCGGTGGCGGATACCGCGTCCGGGCCCGGATCCCGCTGGACGGCGCGTGACGGCCGCGGAGGCGGGGGCGTACGAGGTGTCCCCACGGGCGCCTCGGGTGCTCATCGCCGACGACCAGGGGCTGATCCGTACCGGCTTCCGGCTGATCCTGACGACTCGCGGCATCGAGGTCGTCGGGGAGGCGTCCGACGGGGCCGAGGCGGTGGCAGCGGCGCGGCGACTACGCCCTGACGTGGTCCTGATGGACATCCGGATGCCGGGGATGGACGGCCTGGAGGCCACGCGGAGGATCCTGGCCGAGTCGCCGCACCGCAAGGTGCTGATGCTGACGACCTTCGACCTGGACCGTTATGTGTACGCGGCGCTGGCCCTGGGCGCGAGCGGGTTTCTGCTGAAGGACGTGACGCCGGAGCATCTGGCGGCGTCCGTACGGCTGGTGGACACCGGCGACGCGCTGCTGGCGCCGTCGATCACCCGCCGTCTGGTGGAGCGCTTCGCGAGCGGCGACCGGGCGTCGGGGGCGGGCTGCGACGCGCCTGCGGTTCACCGTGATCTGGCGGCGCTGACGCCCCGGGAGCGGGAGGTCCTCACGCTGATGGGGCGCGGGCTCTCCAACACGGAGCTGGCCGGGAGGCTGACGTTGAGCGAGGCGACCGTGAAGACCCATGTGGCCCGGATCTTCGCGAAGCTGGCGCTGCGGGACCGGGCCCAGGCGGTGGTCCTCGCGTACGAGACGGGCCTGGTCACCCCTGGCGACGCGGTGGAGGGCTGACGGGCCGGAGGTTCAGGAGGACTTGGTCCATTCGAGGGTCACCCGCAGGTTCGCGCTGCTGCTGCCCTTGACGATGAGTGCGGTCAGGCCGCCCGCATCCAGGCCCAGTTCGCAGCCGAACTCGACGGTCGCCCGGTCCGGCGCCGCCTGGTGCAGCGCATGGCTGAGCTGGCCGGCGAAGGAGGACAGGGCGCGGGTGACCCCGGAGAGGTCCGGAAGGCGGTCGCCCAGGCCCTCCAGTTCCGAGTCGGGACCGAGCCGCTCCGCCTCCACGTAGAGCACGGCGCCTTCGACCTCGACCTTGGTGACGTCCCGCATCACGGATCCCTCCGAGGGTGGGTGGCGAGCAGAGCGCCAGTATCACCGAGCGGTGGCCGGAGCCCGGGCAACAGGGCTCCCGAGGCGTGGCGGGGGCGAGCCCGGGGCCGGTCGGGGCGCGGCCGGCGTCTGTGAGGACGCGCCCCCCGCCGGGGGGCGGCCGCACATGCGGTGCCGACGCGGGGTGCCGCCCGTCGGGGCGAAGGCCTCGTCGGTCCCCCGGCGGCCGGGACTCCCCGACCGCCGGACAGGGGGCACGCGACGCAGCCCGCGCCGAACTCACCGGGGCGGCTCCGGCAGCTCCTCGCCGGTCTCCAGGAGGGACTTGAGGCTGGAGAGCAATGCCGGCCACCCCTCGCCGATCATGCCGCGCATCGTGCTGTCCGGCTCCAGGTCGTCGTGCACGACGGTGAGCTTGACCGTGTCCCCGGCAGGTTCGATCTCGAAGGTCACCTTCGAGCGGCGCTCCTTCGCCAGCTTCGCGTACACGTCGTCCCCGATGCCGACCGCCTCGGCCCACTCCGGCGTGAAGGTGTGCCAGGTGTACGAGAGTCGCCGGCCGGGCTCGGCCGCGAGGACCACCTGCTCGGGGTCGCTGGTCCTGCGGCCGCCCTCGTCCCAGACCATCGGCGATCCGGCCGTCCACGTGGTCTCGAAGGTCACGCCCCAGTAGCGCCGGGTGAAGGCCGGGTCGGTGAGGGCCTGCCACAGCTCGTCGGGGGTGGTGCGGATGTAGGTGGTGTAGACGAACGCGTTGCTGTCCATCGGGTTCTGCTCCAATGCTGACTTCAGGTCGGCGAGCGCACGGACGCGCTCGCGGGCGTAATGACTGATCCAGCGGTCCGCGATGGCATGGATCGGAGCGGCGTTCAGATAGTGCAGCTTCTCCCGTCCTCGCCGCACCGTGACCACCAGCCCCGCCGCCTCGAGAAGCGCCAGATGCTTGCTGACGGACTGCCGTGCCATGTCCAGACCCGCGCAGAGTTCGCGCAGGGTCTGGCCGTTGCGGGCGTTCAGGCTGTCGAGCAGCCGTCGCCGACTGGCATCGGCCAGTGCCTTGAACACCTCGTCCATCGCCCCACCTCAACATGCAGCCTTTTAGCTGCCTCTACGATAGGCAGCTGTTCAGCTGCATGTCAACGACCCTCCGTCCCGGCGGGCCGGAGTGCCGCCGCCACCAGCCCTTCGATCTCCTCCGTGGCGACACTCCCCCTCCGACGACACGGTCGAGCACAAGTCCGTCCACACAGGCGAGCAGCGTCAGCGTCCGACCCTCGGGGTCCTCGACCCCCTCGGCGGCGAGGAAGTCACGGACCGCATCGCGCCCGGGGTTCTCGCGCGGGACCAGGATTTCGCGGAGTTCGGGGTCACGCACGCTCTCGACCACGCAGGCATAGCGGGCCAGGGAGCGGCGGCGTCCCTCCCCGCCGAGGCGCGCGGCCACGAGCAGACCGATGCCGTGGGCGAGTTCGGCCGCGGAGCGCGGCCCGGGGATGCGCCCCCCGGCCGCCCGCAGCTCGGCCTGGTCGAGTTCGACCAAGCGGCGGACCAGGGCGGCCAGGAGGGCCGAGCGGGTGCGGAAGTACGCCGAGGTGGTGCCGGCCGGCAGTCGCCACCGACTTCGAGATCACCTGGGGGCACGGCGCCGAGTTCGGGCACATCGCGCTCGACGACGGGCGTGCGGAGTGGCACGCCGTCCTCAACGCCCCCACCGGGGTCCGGCACACCGATCCGCTCGGCGAGGTCCGCAGGCATTTCACCCGCTGGCACCAGCCCATCGGGCGACTCCTCGACGCGACCCGCCCCGACTCCGTCCTCCACCACGACATCCACGAACTGGCTACCCCGCTCCACTCCTTCGTCTCCGACCGGGTCGCCCTGCTCGGCGACGCGGCCCACGCGATGACCCCGAACCTCGGCCAGGGCGCCTGCCAAGCGCTGGAGGACGCCGTCGTACTGGCCGCCGCCCTGGCGCACGGCCCCGACACCGACACGGCGCTGGCCGCCTACGACGCCGAACGCCGCCCACGGGCCCAGTCGGTCACCGTCGCCGCCCGCAAGGCCGGCCGTATGGGGCAGCAGCTCTCCGGCCCGGCGGCGGTCACCCTTCGCAACCGCGCCCTGCGACTTGCCCCGTCGGGCATGGCGGTGCGCATGATCCTTCGGCACGCCGACTGGACCCCGCCCAGGCTCCCCGCGGTGGGTTCGGGTACCTCGCTCGTTGAATAGGTGCGGACGAAACCAGGTGCGGACAAAACTACTCAACGAGGCTGCTAGTTTGTCCGGATGTCCCTCAAGCACGCGGTCCTGGCAGCTCTCCTGGAGGGCGAGGCGTCCGGATACGACCTGGCCAAGATCTTCGACGTGTCCGTGGCCAACTTCTGGGCCGCCACGCCGCAGCAGCTCTACCGGGAGTTGGACCGGCTCTCCGACGCAGGTCTCATCGCCGCCCGTGTCGTACAGCAGGAACGGCGCCCGAACAAGCGGATGTTCTCGCTCACCGACGCGGGACGCCAGGACCTGATGGCGTTCACGGCGCAGCCGCCGCGTCCGACCGCCATCCGTGACGAGCTGATGGTCCAGGTCCAGGCCTGCGACGAGGGCGACACCGACGCGGTGCGCGGTTTCGTCGAGGAGCGGATGGAGTGGGCCCGGGGCAAGCTGGCACGGTGGGAGCGGCTGCGGGAGTGGATGCTCAACGGCCGGGACGAGGCCACGTACCTCCGCGAGGCGGAGCGGATCGGCCCCTATCTCACGCTGATGCGGGGCCGCTCCCTCGAGGAGGAGAACCTGCGCTGGGGCGAGCAGGTGCTCGAGATCCTGGACCAGCGCCGGACCGTGCGTCAGCAGGCCTGAGGCACGTCCGGGCCCGAATCGCGACCCATTGGCACACCTATGCTTGGCTCTGTGACAGATAGAAGGAGCGATGGCGGTGCGGCCGCCGACTCGGGGGCCGATCCGAGCCGGTCGGGGGCATCGTCGCGCGGGGCGGGGGCGGCTTCGCGCGGACCGCTCGACCTGTCGCTGCTGCGCACCTTCCTCGCCGTCCACCGCACAGGCTCGTTCACGGCCGCGGCCCGGCTGTTGAGCCTGTCCCAGCCGACCGTCACGACCCAGATCCGTTCGCTCGAACGCCGCCTCGACCGCGAGCTGTTCGAGCGGCAGCCGCGGGGCGTGGCGCCGACGCCGTACGCCGACGAGCTGGCCGCGCAGGTGGCGGGGCCGATCGACGCGCTTGCCGCGGTGGCCGATCACGGCCCGGGAGGGGTGCCCTCACCCCAGCCGGTCCATCTCGCCGGGCCCGCCGAATTCCTCTGCGTGACCGCCCTGCCCGCCCTCGCACCGCTGGTCGGGGAGGGTGTGCGGCTCCAGGTGACGCCCGGACTCACCGACGAGCTCCTCGACGGGCTGCGGGCGGGTCACCACGATCTGGTGATATCCACGGTTCGCCCGCGCGGGCGGACCCTGACCTCCGTGCCGCTGGACGACGAGGAGTTCGTGCTCGTCGCATCGCCCGAATGGGCGCGGCGGATCGGCCCGGACGCCGTGACCGAGGACGGCCCCGCCGCGCTGCACGGTGTGCCGATGGTGATGTACGCGGAGGATCTGCCGATCGCCCGCCGTTACTGGCGCCATGTCTTCGGCCGGCGCCTGACCGGCGAGGCCGCCGTCACCGTGCCCGATCTCCGGGGCGTCGTGGCCGCGGTCGCGGCGGGGGCCGGTTTCAGCGTGCTGCCGCACTATCTGTGCCGTGCGGAGCTCGACGCGGGCCGGCTCGTGGCGCTGCTGGAACCGGAGGACCCGCCCATCAACACCGCCTACCTGGTCCAGCGGCCCGGCACCCCCGAGAACCCGCACGTGACGCTCGTACGCGATCGCCTGCTGGCCGCCGCCCGCGACTGGTGACGCGCCTCCTTACTCTGCGGTAACGTCACCGGTCGTCGACCGGAGGTGCCGGTCGCGGACAAGGGGCGGACCGGATGAACGTCGGTGACATCGTCGAGGACTTCACTCTCCCGGACGAGACGGGGGCACCCCGCTCGCTGGTCGACCTCCTCGCGGACGGGCCGGTCGTCCTGTTCTTCTATCCGGCGGCCCTCACCGCCGGCTGCACCGCCGAGGCCTGCCACTTCCGGGATCTGGCCGGCGAGTTCCGGGCGGCGGGTGCGCGCCCGGTCGGTATCAGCTCCGACGTCGTGGAGCGGCAGCAGGAGTTCGCCGAGCGCCACTCGCTCGGCTACCCGCTGCTGTCCGACCCCGAGGGCGCGATCCGCGACCGGTTCGGGGTGACGCGCGGCTTCTCG
This sequence comes from Streptomyces sp. NBC_01353, assembly GCF_036237275.1. Classification (GTDB taxonomy): domain Bacteria; phylum Actinomycetota; class Actinomycetes; order Streptomycetales; family Streptomycetaceae; genus Streptomyces. The sequence goes on from NZ_CP108352.1 coordinate 712,733, forward strand.
CTTGCACCGACGAAGCGGGTCACGTTCGTCATAGACGAGGACCGCCGGATCCTGGAGGTGGTCCGCAGCGAGCTGCGGATGAGCGCCCACGCCGACCGCGCGCTGGCGGCGCTGAAGACCCGCACGGCCTGACGGGCAGGGAGCCGGACCCGATGTCCGGTCGCGCCGCTCGACATGCGAACCGGCAGGGGTTGGACAACACTCACTCGTACGCGCGGTCGACTTCCGGCCGCGGCCGGAACGGAGTGTAGGCATGGACGACTACCCCCTCCTCAACGTCTTCTGGACCATGCTCTGGTTCTTCATCTGGATCATGTGGCTGTTCCTGCTGTTCAAGGTCATCACGGACATCTTCCGGGACCACGACATGAATGGCTGGGCCAAGGCAGGATGGCTGATCCTGTGCATCCTGGTCCCCTACCTCGGCGTGCTGATCTACGTGATCGCCCGTGGCAAGAGCATGAGCGAGCGGGACGTCAAGCAGGCCCGCGAGAGCGAGGCCGCGTTCCAGTCGTACATCCGTAAGACGGCGGGGACGGCCTCCGGTGGCAGCCACGCCGATGAACTGGCACGGCTCGCCGAGCTGAAGGAGAAGGGCGCCATCACGAACGAGGAGTTCGAGAAGGCGAAGGCCAAGGTCCTGTCCTGACAGATGACAACACGGAAGCGTCCACCGCCGCGCTCTCCCGCTCGCTGCTGCGGGAGGCGCGCGCCGAACCGGGACGGCTGCCGGAGCTTCTGGCGGGGTACGCCCTACGGCACATGGGCCCGCGGGCGGGGCGACGCGCGGAGCGGCTGCGCACTGAGCATCCGCAGGCCACCCCCGCCGAGCTCCGCGCCATGGCCGCGGAGCGGGGTCGGCGCGCGGTCACGGCCGAAGGGTCGTTCGTGGGCGGGCCGTTCATCGTCCTCGTGCCCTTCGCGTTCTGCGGGGCGATGCTGCTCCAGGCGCGGACGATCCTCGAACTGGCGGGCCTCGAAGGCCGGGACACCACCGCTCCCGAGCGCGCCGCCGAACTGCTTGTCCTGCAAGGGGTGTACGAGGACACCGCTGCGGCGCGCGCCGCCCTGCGCGCCCGCCCGACAGCACACGACAGCAGTCGTCCCCGGCCCGGCAGAATCGCCGCCCTCCGGGACCTGGTCATGCGGATGGCCCGCCTCCTCGGCCTCATCACGCCCGACGACGACCGGAGCCGACTCGCCCGCGTCGGCCAGTGGGCTCTCCTCGGCGTGGTCTTTCTGATCGGACTCGTGGCGCCGCTGGTTTGGATGCCCTATCTGGCGGTCTCGTTCTACCGGGCCACCACCCAGGTGACGGACCGGGCGACACTCTTCTACGTCGGCAGCCGCGACACGCGTACGCCACGTCCCGCCCGCCTCCGGCCGGAGATGGTGGCCGCCGGACTGCGCGCGTTGGCGTCGATCCTGGTACCGACGGTGAGTGTGGCTCTGGTCCTCTTCACGGACATGGAGCTCGGGGGCGCGCGGTGGCCTCTGATCGTGCTGCTGTTGATCGTTTCCCCTGTGGTCGTGGGCGGCCTCTGGCTGTGGCGCCGCCACTCCTCGGCCCACCGCGAGGACCCTTAATAGGTGTCCAAGATGCTTGTTTGATACTTTCATGGCGTGCGGCTGACGAAATTCACCGACCTGGCGCTTCGTGCCGTGATGCGCCTGGCGGTCCCCGGAGCTCCCGGGCAGGACCCTTCCGCCACCACCCGCGAGGTTGCGGAGGTGATGGCGGTGCCCTATGCCCATATGGCGAAGGTGGTCACGCGACTCCAGCACCTCGGGGTCGTGGAGGCCCGGCGCGGTCGCGGCGGCGGTCTCGCCCTGACCGAAACCGGTCGGCGCGCCTCGGTCGGCTGGCTGGTGCGGATGCTCGAGGGCGAGGAGGAGGTCGTCGCCTGCGAGGGTGACACCCCCTGCCCGCTGCGCGCGGCCTGCCGCCTGCGCGGGGCTCTCCGCGAGGCGCAGGAGGCGTTCTACCGCACACTCGATCCGCTGACCGTCGCGGATCTGGTCGAGTCCCCCACCGGCCCGGTGCTCGTCTCGCTGAGCGCGCGCCACACCGACTGACGCCTTCCCCTCCCCCAGCCCATCTCCGCACCCGTCGCAGCTTTAAATACGTAGATCATCTACCACTATAGGAGTGTCGATGCTGTCCGAGCAGGCCGTCCCGATCGTCCGAGCCACCCTCCCCGTCGTCGGAGCCTCGCTCGGCGACATCACCGATCGCTTCTACGCCGGGATGTTCGCGGCCCGCCCCGAACTCCTGCGGGATCTGTTCAACCGCGGCAACCAGGCCAGCGGCGACCAGCGGCGCGCTCTGGCCGGCTCGATAGCCGGGTTCGCCGGGGCGCTCCTGGACAGCCCGGACACCCGGCCGGACGTCATGCTCTCCCGTATCGCGCACAAGCACGCCTCGCTGGGTGTCACGTCCGAGCAGTACAAGGTCGTCCACGAGCATCTCTTCGCCGCGATCGTCGAAGTGCTCGGCGAGACCGTGACCCCCGAGGTCGCGCGGGCATGGGACGAGGTCTACTGGCTGATGGCGAATGCCCTCATCGCCCTGGAGGCCCGTCTCTACGAGGAGACGGGTGCCGCGGAGGGCGGGGTCCGTCGGCCGATGGAGATCGTCGAGCGGCACCGGGAGACGGCCGACACCGTGTCCTTCGCCCTGCGGCACTCCGACGGGCGGCCGACGGAGCCGTTCCGGCCGGGGCAGTACGTGAGCGTACGGGTCGAACTGCCCGACGGTGCCCGGCAGATCCGCCAGTACAGCCTCTCCGCCGCGCCCGGTCTCCCGCACTGGCGGATCACCGTGAAGCGCGTCAAGGGCGACCCGGCGGGCGAGGTGTCGACCTGGCTGCACGCGCACGCGCGCGTGGGCGACACGGTCGAGGTGTCCGCGCCGTTCGGTGATCTCGTCCTGCCCGAGGGCGACGGCCCGCTGCTCCTCGCCTCCGCGGGGATCGGCAGCACGCCGATGCTGGCCATGCTCGGCCACCTCGCCGCCACCGGCTCGCACCGCGATGTCACCGTCGTCCACGCCGACCGGTCCCCCGCGGACCATGCGCACCGCGAGGAGCTGCGGACGCTGGTCGACGCGCTGCCGCAGGGCTCCCTCCACCTCTGGTACGAGGAGCCGGGCGACGCCACCGACGCCCGCCCCGGCGGCGCGGACGTCACCACGCTCGACGTACCCCCCGACGTGACGGCGTACCTCTGTGGCCCCCTGCCGTTCATGCGGCAGGTACGCGGCGACCTGCTGTCCGGCGGGGTCGCCGCGGCGGCCGTGCATTACGAGGTCTTCGGCCCGGACCTGTGGCTGGGCGCCTAGGGCCTCTCGTTTGGATCTTGCCGGGCTCGCGTGCCCTGGTGCCGCACCTCGCCGCGTTGTCGTCGGTCGGCATGGCTCCGCCATGCCTCCCTCCTCCGCCTTGCGATCCACGGCACCAGACCCCGCTCACTGATCCGGCCTGATCCAAACGAAAGACCCTAGGGGCGCACTCCGCGGGCCGGAGCTCCGAGGCCCGGCCGGCCCCGCGCCGTCGGCAGTGCGGAGCCGGCCGGGCGACCGGGCTCGGTTCAGCAGCTCATCGCCCAGGTGTGGGAGTCCCCGCGGTCGTTGGCGGCGCCGTTGTAGCCGACCTCCTGGCCGGGCGCCAGGCAGATCGTCATCGAGCCGCCCTGATGGGCGCTCTCGTACACCTTGACGTGGTCCTTGATTCCCGGGCCGGAGATGCCGTGGTTGGCCCAGGAGGAGTCGGTGTCGGCGATCCAGCTCTCCCACCAGCCGTCGTCGCCGCTCCAGTTGGCGCGCTGGCCGCCGAAGTCGGCCTCCTGCCAGACACAGAACTCGCCGCTCGGACATTCGGCCGCCTGGGCCGGCGCGGTCAGGGCGAGGCCGCCGGCGAGGGCGAGCAGAGCCGCGGCGGTGGTGGTCGGAATGCGCTTCATCAGGTGTGGGTGCCTTTCCCTGTGGTGGTACCTGCGGACAGTTCGGCTGCCCGCTGCAGCGCGCGGTCGCGCAACTGCCGGTAGGTGGTGAGCTGATCGGCGCGCAGGACACGCACCTCCGCCAGCTCGGCGGGCTCCAGCCGGGCGCGTACGTCGGCGAGTCCGCTCTCGCGCTCGCACCGGGCGGTGACGGCGGGGTCGGGGCGATCGGGGCGCGGGGCGCCGGGCGGGGCGGCGCACCGGTTCCAGCGCTCCAGTGCCGCTCGGTGGGCGGGGTCGTTCTTGATCCGGGCCTGGGCCTCGGCACGCAGGTTGTCGACGGTCACCTGGGCGCGGAACCAGCGGCTCTGGTCGCCGTAGAGGGTCTGGCGGGCGCCGGCCAGACAGCCGTCGGTGTGGGCGGTGACGGTGTGGCCGGTGGCGAGCTTGAGGGAGAGCTCGCGGGGGCCGGTCCCGAAGAGGGCAGCCTGGAGGCGACGGTCGGCCTCGGGGGTGCGCGGCTTGGCGGCGAGGGTGAGCCCCCGGGCGCCGAGGCAGCGGTCGACAAGGGTGCGCTCGACGGCCCTGAGGAGCTCGTCCTGAGCCTGGGGCGTCGGCGGGACGGTCGGTCCGGATGTGGCGGTGACGCAGCTCGTGAGGATCAACGCGGCGACCGCGGTCCCGACGGCGCGACGGATGTGCGCGGTCCTGCGGAGCATGGCGATCCCCCTCGCGAAGCACCTGGTCAGCGGGGAGTCATGGTGATCATCCCGGCCCGGAACGATCATTGCCCGGGTGGAAGCGGGCCATGCGGGAGGTCACTCGAAGGGGTCGAACGCGCCGGAGTGTGCGCCGCTCAGGAGCTGCCCGCGCCTACGGAAAGGTGTCCGAGGGATCTGAGAACGGCACGGCGAATCCGGGAACGGCAGGGCGTATCCGGGAACGACACAGCCCCGGTTGGACGGGGGATTCCAACCGGGGCCGTTTGCCGTGACGGGAAGAGCGGTCACCTCAAGGGGGGGACCTGGGGACCGGGGCCCTTCACTGTCACATATGCATGAACGATAAACCTTCATGCGGTGTTCCACGGTGTCCGAGGTGACCGCTGTGAGACACCTCACCCCGTTTTCGCCGATCTCTTGTCTCGCCCTACGGACGGTAGACCTCGCCGGGCTCGGCCTTGCCCGGCGCCAGCAGCTGCGGCACGGTCACGAACGTGAAGCCGCGCTTCTTCAGCTCGTCGATGATCCCGGGGACGGCGGGGACGGTCCCGTCGTAGATGTCGTGCAGCAGGATGATCCCGTCACCCTCGGCCCTGTCGAGTATGCGCTGCCGTATGAGCGCGGAATCGGTCGTGGAGTAGTCCTTGGCCGTGGCGCTCCACAGGATCTGCGCGAGACCGAGCTCGCGGCTCACATCGGACACCGTGCCGTCGGTGCGCCCCTGCGGCGGTCGCATCAGGGTGGGGCGGCGCCCGGTGATCTTCTCGATCGCGCCCTGGGTGCGGGAGAGCTCGTCACGCACCTCGTCGGCGTCCAGGTCGGTCAGGACGCGGTGCGTCCAGGTGTGATTGGCGACTTCGTGCCCTTCGTCGGCGATGCGCTTGACCACCTCGGGATAGCGGTCCACATGCTTCTTGCCGAGCAGGAAGAAGGTGGCCGGGACCTGCTTCTCCTTGAGGACGTCGAGAAGGTGCGGCGTGTCCTTCCCGGGGCCGGCGTCGAAGGTCAACGCGATGCACTTCACCTTGGCGCAGTCGACCGCTCCGCCCGCGCCCGGCTTGTCGTCCGAGCCGGCGGCCTCACCCCTGGCGTCACCCGGGGTGATCGGGTCGACCCCGCAGCCACTGAGCCCCAGCATCAGAGAGGCCGCCGCCAGAAGGGCGACGGCCGGTCCCCGGCGCTTCCCCGGTTTGGTTCGGAACATGCTGAAGGAACCCACTTCCCCGTCGACGACTCGGAAAAGCCACTCGCGCCTGGTCAGGGCGGCTGCGAGTGGCAACGTCGAGCAATCTACACACGGTGTATACATGCCATGCATAGGGGGGTGGGGCAGTGATCGGCACTTGGGACCGCCGAGGCACACCTGTGACCCCGGGGGGGCCGAACAGGGCACACGTCTACCCCGGGCGGCGCCCGTCCGCTCCGCCCGGGGCGTCCTGTGTGCCGGCGGGCCTCGCTTCCGGCGGACGTGTCAGGGTGCTTGGTCCGCGCTACCCGTCAGCGGGAGGCGAGCAGTAGCCGGGCCTCGGTCTCCTGGTCGCCGGAGACCGACTGCAGCGACTGGATGTCGAAGGTGGCGGCGAGCGTCTTCTCCATCTCGTCGACCGCGTGGTAACCGCCGGTGAGCAGCGCTCCGACCATCCCGTCCAGATGAACGGGGGTGGACTCCTCCCGGCGGCCGGCGGCCGTGTCGAAGGTGGCCATCCAGACGTTGGCCGCGGGTGCCGTGGCGGCCCGCGGTCCCGGCGCCGTCATGTCCTCGAGCTCGTAGTAATGGTCGAGGACGTCGAAGACAGCCTGGGCGTCCTCGCGGTTGCAGTCGCTCAGCTGCACCGTGACGTCGGTGTCGATGTGCGTCTCGTACACGTCGCTCATCTCCTCGCGGCCAGGCGGCCGGTCGATTCACGCTTCCAGCATCCCTCGCAGGCGGGCGTCCCGCGAGATCCGGACCGGTGTGCCCCCGGGGGTGGCAGAGCGCACCGGCGCCTTCGTTCCGGGAACATCGGGATTGAGGTGGCCCCTGAGCGGTTACCCGCGACGTGGGGGCTTCATCGGGAGGTTCCGTGAGCAGTCAGCCCGGCAGGGATCAGACGGAGGACGGCGGACTCTCCCGAGGCCGCCACGAGACGAAGGACGAGCGGGCGGACCGGCGGTGGGGCGAGCTGATGCAGGAGATCAGGGTCGCCCAGACGGGTGTGCAGATCCTCTTCGGCTTTCTGCTCACCGTCGTGTTCACCACTCGCTTCCCCGAGCTGCCAGCGACCGACCGGACGATCTACATCGTCACCGTGTCGCTGGGCGCGGCAGCGACGGGCGCCCTGATCGGACCGGTCTCCTTCCACCGGCTGGTGGCAGGGCGACGCATCAAGCCCCATGCCGTGGTCTGGGCCTCACGGCTGACGTTCATCGGGCTTCTGCTGCTGCTCGCGACGCTCGCGTCGGCGCTGCTGCTGATCCTGCGGGTGGCGACGGAGGACTCGTACGTGCCCTGGCTGGTCGGCGGACTGGTCGCCTGGTACCTGATCTGTTGGTACGTCCTGCCGCTGTGGGTGCGGAGACGCTACACGAACGTCAAGGGCAACAGCGAGAACGAAGACTGACCGCCCGGTTCACGCCTGCCCGGTGACCTGCTCCACGGTGTCGGCCTCGGCGGCGGACTTGTCGGGTCGGTGGCGTACGACCCGGGCGAAGCGGAGGGTGACGCCCGCCGGGTAGCGGGTGGAGCGCTGAAGGCCGTCGTAGGCGATCTCGACGACGAGTTCAGGGCGTACGCGTACGGTGAAGCCGTCGTCGTCCACGGCCAGTTCGCCCAGCTTCTCGGTCTGCCAGCGCAGCATCTCGTCGGTGAGGCCCTTGAACGTCTTGCCGAGCATCACGAACGTGCCGTCGGCGGCGCGGGCGCCGAGGTGGAGGTTGGAGAGCAGTCCGGTCCGACGGCCGTGGCCCCACTCCGCGGCGAGGACGACGAGGTCGAGGGTGTGCACGGGTTTGACCTTGAGCCAGGTGCGGCCGCGTCGGCCCGCCACATAGGGCGCGTCCAGCGCCTTGACCAGGACGCCTTCGTGCCCACGGGCCAGGGTGTCGGTGAAGAACCGCTCCGCCGCCTCCACCTGGGCGGCGGAGCCGGGGTCGTCGACGACGAAGCGCCGCACCCGCAGAGGCTCGGGAAGCAGCCGGGCCAGAACGGCATGACGTTCCTGGCCGGGGTGATCGATGAGAGCCTCGCCGTCCACCGCGAGGACGTCGAAGTAGACGGGTGAGAGCGGCAGCGTGGCGCTGGCCGTCTCGACGTCGACGCGTGAGCCGACCCGCGAGGCGATGTCCTGGAACGCCATCGGCCTCCGGGTGGCCGGGTCGAGGGCGATGACCTCGCCGTCCAGGATGAACGACTCAGCCGCCACCTCCCGGGCGCGGGCGGCGACTTCGGGCAGCCGTCCGGTGATGTCGTCCAGGGAACGGGTGAACACCCGGACCTGGTCGCCGTGACGGTGCACCTGGATCCGGACGCCGTCGAGCTTCTCCTCGACGACGCAGGGGCCGAGGCCGGCGACGGCCTCGGTGACCGAGCCGGCGGTGTGGGCGAGCATGGGCAGGACGGGGGTGCCGACCCGCAGGGCGAAGGTGTCCAGGGCGGCCGGGCCGTCCGCGAGCACGGCCTGGGCGACGCGGGGCAGGGACCCTTCGAGCATCACGGCGCGCCGGAGCTCGGCGGAGGGGACGGTGGCTGCGCGCGCGACGCCCTCCAGCGCGATGGCGTCCAGGGCGCCCTGGCGCACGTCACCCGAGAGCAGCCGAAGCAGGAACTCCTGCTCCGGCCGGGTGGCGCCGGCCATGAGCTCGTGGACGAGCCGGGCCCGCTCCGCCTGCGAACCGGCGCCGGACACGGCCGCGAGTGCGGTCATGGCGGCATCGGCGCCGGCGAGCGTGAGGGTCGGGTGCTCGGCGGGTGGCACGGCCGGCGGGATCACGTTCTTGAGCACGCTCCAGCCGACACCGATCCGCCCCTGCGGCAGTCGGCCGGAGAGATACGCGATCACCAGCGGGCTCTCCTCGGGCGCGGCCTCCGCGAACAGCTCGGCCAGCACGGCGATCTTCCGTGAGCGGGCGGAGGTGGCGGCGACCTGCTGGGAAGCGTCCGCGACTCGGGCCAGAAGCATGGGCCCATCCTCCCCCGCGCCCACGGCAACCCGCCATCGGGCACAGTGCGACGCATGGCGACAGACGCTCCCCCCGCGCCTGTCCGGTGCGGCGATCAGAGCGACGAAATCCAGCCGTTCGTCCACCGACCCCACACCGGCACCGCGGCGACGACGTGAAGATCATCTGGATTTCGAGGTGAGCGCGTCCCTCCCCCGGCTTCCGTGATAGAACCGAAAGATCATCCCGATGAGAGTGGAGAGGGCGCTGCACACATGAGCCTGTCGAGTCACTTAACTTCCCTGCCGCGCGACACGAAGGTCCTGTTCATCGGACTGCATCCGAGTGCGGTCGACTACAGCCAGCTGCCCGACGATCTCGACGAGGCGGTGCTCGCGGACCGGATCGCGGCCGGGAACGAGGCGGCGCGCGAGGCGGGGGTCGACGGTGTCCTCTGCCTGATCGACGACACCTCCCTGGACCGCGCCGAGGCGACCGTCCGGCAGCATCTCCAGGAACACGCGTTCGGCTTGGTGATGCTCGGTGGTGGACTCCGCATGCTCCCGGAATACACGCTCCTGTTCGAGCGCCTGGTCAACGCCCTCACCGAGGCGGCCCCCGGCATCCGGCTGTGCTTCAGCACGACGCCGGAGAACACGGTGGACGCGCTGAGGCGCTGGATCCCAGCGTAAGCACGCGACGGAGCAACCGTCCGCGACCAGATCGCGCCGCGCTTCCCGACCAGTCACCGCGTTGCCTCATGTAACGCGCCAGGACGGCAAGTTGCCGAGAGCCAGAGCTCGCGGATACCGCCCTGGAACGCGGAGGACCGATGCGTCACGACCGCCGACCCGGCGGGACCAGGCGGTCAGAGGGCTGGCAGCGAAGCAGTGTGCCGCTGTCCCGGGTGAGGTGGCTGCTCAGCATCCGGCCTTCGGTTTCCGTGCCTTCGATGCGGGCGTAGATCCAGGGAATGGATCGCGCCGGTGAGAGTTCTGAGCGCGCCCGCGCTACCCACCTTGAGTACGTGGACCTCGACTCGGGCCACTGGCCGATGGCCACCCTCCCCCGCGAACTCGGCCGCGTCCTGGCAAAGGCCGGGCCCTAGCCCGGCACCGGAGCCTCCTTGTCTCCGGCGGTCGCCGTCTTCCGGCGACGGAGGCGGTCGAGGAGGCCGCGGCGGGTGCGGTGGATGGAGGGGCGCGGGAGCGTGGCCGGGCGGGGCGGTCGAGCGACGACCGGCCCGACTCCCCCGTCCGGGCGCGGGGCCTGGCGGTCCGCGCGGGCCTCGTCCAGGGCAAGGGCCAGGCTCATCCGGTGCCAGAGGATCTCGTCCGGGTCGTCCGCCAGCATCAGTCGGTCCGCGATCTCGCGGGAGGCCGCCGACTCCGGGCGCCCGGACGGCGGTTCCGGACTCAGCCGGTCCAGATGGGTGCGTTCGTAGGGATCGTCGACGACCTCGGCCAGCTGGACCGGGTCCAGGATCGAGGCGATCGCCGCCGCCCGCACCCATGGGTCCTCGGTCGCGCGGAGCAGCAGCCCCAGCCGCCGGGCACGCCAGTTCCGGGGCCGTCGGTCCTCGCCTCCGTCGATCCTCTCCCGGACCTCCCGCGGAAGCCTGCCGGTCAACAGGGTCTGCCGCGTCAGGGCGAACTCGCCCAGCTCACCGGCGAGATAGAGCCAGACCACAACGCGATAGCGGTTCAGATAGAACCGCACCGGGCTGAAGTGCCCCGTCCTGGCGAGCTTGGTGAAGCGGTCCGGCGTCACGGAGAGCAGCTCGGCCGCCTCCGTCGTACCGACCGTGCGGACGCGGTCGCGCAGTCCGTCCGGGAAGTCCGGTGCGGCCCTGAGCCGGTCGATCTCGGCCTGCTCCACCCGGCGCCGCCCGCCCGGTGCGCCGACGGCCCCCGGCCCCCTCGGCGCACCGGGCGCGACGCCCGGCACCGTCCTCACCAGCCCCAACTGGACGGCGAGCTGGAACTCGTCGCGCCTCAGTTCCAGTTCCTGCGCTGCCCGCGTCGGTGCCACTGCGCGCGTGCCTTCTTCCACCGTCATGACGGTCTCCCCCGTGAGCGACGAATACTCTCGGTGACGACCGTAGCCCTCAGCGCCCCGTTCCCGCGCGACCTGTGGACAACCGTGGAACGCACCGGGAGACTGCCTCGGCCGGCGCCTGTGGACAACCTCAGAGCTCGGCGATGCCCGCCCTGCCCGGCTGCCGCGCCGCCACACCGAGGTGCTCACCGACACGGTTCACCAGCAGCGTCATCTCGTACGCGACTTGGCCGACATCCGCCTCCGCCACGCTCAGCACGCACAGGCAACTGCCTTCGCCCGCCGCCGTCACGAAGAGCAGAGCCTCGTCGAACTCGACCATCGTCTGCCGGGCTCGGCCTGCCTGGAAGTGCCGGCCCGAACCACGGGCCAGGCTGTGGAGACCCGAGGAGACCGCGGCCAGATGTTCGGCGTCCTCCCGCTCCAGACCACTGCTCGCACCCGTCACCAGCCCGTCGTTCGACAGCACCAGCGCGTGCCGTATGTACTCGACCCGCTGGGTCAAGTCGTCCAGGAGCCAGTCCAGTCCCTTGTCCAGCGCCATGTGTCGGTCCTTCCCCCTGTGTGTGGCGTCCCCGTCGACCCGAAGTCCCCGCGGTCCGCGTGTCGCGCGCAAGCCTTACGCACTGTCGTGGACAGAGCAAGCACCCCTGGGCGCCTCGCGTGGCTCACCATGGGGGCATGGCAAAGATGACCGAGGAACAGTGGCGGGCCTTCGTCTCCGAGGGAACCCGCACCGGCAAGCTGGCGACCGTGCGCGAGGACGGAAGTCCGCACCTGGCGCCGATCTGGTTCGTGCTCGACGGCGACGACTTCGTCTTCAACACCGGCAAGGACACCGTGAAGGGGCGCAATCTGGCCCGCGACGGACGGGTGGCCCTGTGCGTCGACGACGATCGGCCGCCGTTCGCCTTCGTCACGCTCCAGGGCCGTGCCGAGATCAGCGAGGATCCGTTCGAGCTGCGCCGCTGGGCCGCCCGGATCGGCGGCCGCTACATGGGCGAGGACCGCGCCGAGGAGTTCGGCGAGCGCAACGGAGTCCCCGGCGAACTGCTGGTCCGTGTACGGATCGACAAAGTGGTCGCCCAGGGCGGCGTCTCCGACTGACCCGGGGCCTCGGGATCCCCGATGCTCCTCACCCGACGGAGTCCAGCAGCCTGGCCGTGTGCATCCGTCCGGCGTACTCGACGAGTCGGATCAGCACCTCCTTGCCCGAGTCCCGGTCTCGCGCGTCGCACAGCACCACAGGTGTGCCGCGGTCCAGGTCCAGCGCGCGTGAGACCTCGTGCGCGCCGTAGTTCCGGGCCCCGGCGAAGCAGTTGACCGCGACGACGAAGGGGATCTTGCGGTGCTCGAAGTAGTCCACCGCGGGGAAGCAGTCCTCGAGTCGTCGTGTGTCGGCCAGGACGACGGCGCCGAGCGCACCCTGGGACAGCTCGTCCCAGAGGAACCAGAACCGGTCCTGCCCCGGTGTGCCGAACAGGTACAGCGACAGCCCGGAGCGGATGGTGATGCGACCGAAGTCCATCGCCACGGTCGTGGTGGTCTTCTGGGCGACGCCTCCGGTGTCGTCGACGGTCTCGCCGGCCCGGCTGAGCTGTTCCTCGGTGCGCAGCGGACGGATCTCGCTGACCGCGCCCACCAGGGTGGTCTTGCCGACACCGAATCCGCCGGCGACCAGGATCTTCAGGGCGAGGGCCGTGGTGTCCGCACCGCCGCCCGCACCGGTGCTGTTGTCAGAGCGCTCGTAGGCCATCGATGACTTCCCTCAGGATCCGTTCGTCGGGCAGCTGTGCGGGCGGTACGGGTCGGCTGACCTTGACGAAGCCCGCTTCGAGGAGGTCGCCGAGGAGCACACGGACGACCCCGACGGGCAGGTCGGCGTCGGCGGCCAGCTCGGCCACCGACTGCGTCTCCGCCCGGCACAGGGTGAGCAGGGCCCGGTGCTCCGGGCCGAGGAGCGACTCCTCGGCCCGGCCGGGCGGGTTGTCGTCGACGACGACGAGTGCGATGAGGTCGAACCGTACGTTGCTGGGTCCCGGCTTCGTGCGGCCACCGGTCACGGCGTACGGGCGGACGAGCGGCCCCGCGTCCGCGTCGTACCACTGACTGCCCGGCACGGCCTGGCCGTCGCCGGTGCTGTCCTCGTTCATGGGTGTCTCCGGTCAGCCCGCGGCCGGTGGGGTCGCGGTGAGCCGCGGCGGGGTGTGGAGGTGTTCGCCGACGCGCTTCACCAGGCGGGCCATCTCGTAGGCGATGAGCCCGATGTCGGCGCTCACCGAGCTGAGGACGGCGAGACAGGAACCGTCTCCCGCGGCGGCGACGAACAGGAAGCCGTCGTCCATCTCCACCATCGTCTGGCGCACGCCCCCGGTGTGGAACTGACGGCCCGCACCCTTGGCGAGGCTGTTGAATCCGGAGGCGATGGCGGCCAAGTGCTCGGCGTCCTCCCGGCTGAGGCCGCTGGAGGAGCCGACGGCGAGCCCGTCGTTGGACAGCACGACCGTGTGCCGGACTTCGCGGACCCGGACGACGAGGTCGTCGAGGAGCCAGTCGAGTTCACCGGAGCGGTGGTGGGAAATCCTCTCGTGGTCGATCATGCGTGGTCTCCTTCACTGCCGAAGTCGCGGCCGCGGTCACGGTCGTGGTCATGGTCGAGGGCGCTGCCCGGGCCGGTGCCCAGGTCGTTGGCGAGGCTGCGGACGGGGTCGCTCGCGAAGTCACGGCCGGGCTCGTGGCCGAAGGCGCGGCCGGAGCCCGTCCCGAGGGGACGCCGGGGGCCGGGGGCGGCTCCGCCGCCTCGCATCCAGCCGTCGCGGTAGGCGGTCATGCGGTCCCTGACCTGTTCGGGGGTGCGTTCGTCCGCGCCCTGGACCGCCGGGGTGGGCGGAAGGTCGGCCGGTGGCGCCTCGCGCAACTGCGGTACGAGGCTGGCCTGGCGCACACGGCGGGGCAGATCCCCGGAGTCGTCGACGGGGGCCTCCGAAGGGCCGGGGTCGGCCGGGGCCGGCTGCGGGGGCGGGGGCGGGGGCGGGGGCGGGGCCGAACGGCCACGATGACGCAGGGTGGTGACCCCCGCGGGCGGCTGCTCGGGGGAGCCTGCCCCCGGGCCTTCCGGCTGTCCCTCCAGGGCGGGGATGCGCGGCGGTCGCGGCAGGGGCTGCGCCTGGGACGGTGCGGGGGCCATGGCGACGGGCTGCTGGTGCCGGGGGCGGGGGAAGGGCGTCTCCGGCCCGGTCTCGGCGCGCCCACGCTCTCCGTGCCTACGGGGCGGCGCGTAGCCGTGCGCGGCGTCCGCACGGGAGCCCTCGGATGCCCGGGGGTCCGCCGCGCTCCTCCCGGGCGGAAGCGCGCTCTGCAGCACGTCGTTGGGGAGCAGGACGACCGCTGTCGTACCGCCGTAGGGCGAGGTCCGCAGATGGACCTTGATCTCGTGCCGGGAGGAGAGCCGGCTGACCACGAAGAGGCCGAGCCTGTCGCTGTCGAACAGGTCGAGGGCCTCGGACTGCTTGATCCTGGTGTTGGCCTCGGCGAGGCTCTCCTTGCCCATGCCGAGCCCCCGGTCCTCGATCTCCAGGGCGTAGCCGTTGCCGACCGGTTCGCCGCTGATCCGCACCTTGGTGTGGGGCGGGGAGAACTGGGCGGCGTTCTCGATGAGCTCGGCCAGCAGGTGGGTGAGGTCGGCGACGGCGCCGCCGACGACGGCCGTCTCGGGGAGCTGCCGCATCTCCACGCGCGCGTAGTCCTCGATTTCGGAGACAGCGGCCCGTACGACGTTGGTGAGCGGGACCGGCATCCGCCAGGCACGGCCGGGGGCGGCGCCGGAGAGGATGATCAGGCTCTCGGCGTGGCGTCGCATCCGCGTCGTGAGGTGGTCGAGCCTGAAGAGGTCGCCGAGTTCGTTCGGGTCGTCGGCCCGGCGCTCCATGCTGTCCAGCAGGTTGAGCTGGCGGTGGACCAGGACCTGGCTGCGGCGGGCGAGGTTGACGAAGACACCTGAGATGCCGCTGGCGAGTTCGGCGCGTTCCACGGCGGCGGAGAGCGCGGCCCGGTGGACGGTGGTGAGCGCCTCTCCGACCTGGCCGATCTCGTCCTGAGGAGCGGGTCCCGGCGGGGCCTCGGCCTGGACGTCGATCTCCTCGCCGACCCGCAGCCGCGTCATCGCGGCGGGGAGTTTACGGCGGGCGATCGCCAGAGCGGTGTTGCGCAGGCTGATCAGTTCGATGACCAGGGCGCGTCCGATGCGTACGGAGATGACGAGGGAAGCGGCGACGGCGGCGAGGCCGAGCAGCACCGCCGCGCCTCCGGCCGTCAGTACGCCTCCCGCGAACGGATCGGCCCGGTCGGCCGCGGCGCGCCGGGCGTCCGTCTCGATGGTGCTGAGCCCACCGCGTACGACCGCCATGGCGTCGTCCCAGGTGGCGGCGGGCACGGCCTGGGCGGCCTTGCGGCCGGGGGCTGCGGCGCGTACCCGGTCCTCCGCGGCGGTGAGCTGCTGGTAGCCGCGCTGGGCGGCGAGCTTCTCCCAGGCGGCGCGCTCGGGTCCGCGCAGGTCGGCGGTGGCGGCCTCGGTGAGGGTACGGCGCGTCTCGACGGCCCCGGTGAACTGCCGGAGCCTCTCCGCACCGAGCTCTCCGCCGAGGTGCGCCGAGGCGAGCAGGGCGTCCTCACGGGCGAGCATCTCGCCGGCGCGACCGAATTCCAGCAGCACGCGCGCGTCGGAGCCGATCTCCGCGTCCTGGATGCCGCTCAGTGCGCCGTCGACGGCGAAGGCGGCGGTGATCGCGGCCGTGTACTCCTTGTACACCTGGTCCCAGTCGGCGTTGCCGGCGGCCGCGGCGGTACGGAGTCGGTCGAGGCCCTCGGCCTTGGTGACGAACTGTCCGATCCGGTCGGCGACGTTTCGGGGCAGGTCCCCGGTGTCGCCGACGGTGTGCCCGTCGTCGAGGCGGAGCCGGGCGACGGCTGCGTCGGTGCGCCGCATCTGCTCCTTGAGCTCGGTGACGCGTCCGGCGCCGGGCACGGCGATCTGGCGTACGGCGGCGCGGCGTTCGGCCTGCAGGGCGGTGACGGCGGCGGCGACGGGCTCGCGGATCTCCGCGTCGACCCGCTGGAGTTCGCGGAGTCGGGCGATGTCCTGAGCGGTGGTGACGGTGGCGAATCCCCACAGGGCCAGCAGCGACACGACGGGGACCATCAGCAGCGAGACGATCTTCGCCCGGACGGTCCTGGGGCGCAGCCCGCGGCGTAGGGGCGGGGCGGACGGCCCGACCGCCCGACCGCCCGGGTCGGCCTGCGCCTCCGGGGCTCGCTCCGGGGGTTCGTCGGCGGGCGGCCCTGCGTGCGCGCGCCGTCCGCGCGCCGCCTGCGGCGCCGGGGTGTCGGCGTCCTTGGTCTTGCGGGGAGTTCGCATGGCCTCCTCGTTCCGGCTGCGTCTGTCCAGGTGCGGTGTGCGTCCCGCGCGGGCCGCGGTGCGGCGGTCGGCGCGGGGGCGGGCTCGGTACTGCCCAGGTCGGGGCCGGCTGCGCCGGTCGGCTCAGGTCTCACTCGAGCCCGGCCCAGGCATGACCCGGTCCGGCCCGGGTCGGCCCAGGTATGGAGCGGCTGTGGCCTACGTGTGGGCCCGCCCGCCGTCCACGGGGCCCGCCGGGTAGGCGTAGGAGGCCGCTGCCCTCGCGGTGTCGGCGGTGGCCGGTTCCGGCCGGTAGCCGGGGGGTGCCACGTCGACGGCGCGCTCGTCGGGCTCCGTGAGGCGCTCGGCCGAGGCGTACGCGGCGCGCTCCCTGGCCGTCGGGGAGAGGGCGACGAAGGCGGAGGTGATGAAGAGATAGGAGCCGAGGCCGACGGCGAGGGGGAAGATGAACTGCATCGCCGTGGCCCCGGGCAGCGCCGCCGTCGAGGGAGCGACCTCGACGCGGACGGCGAACATGCCCGTGTAGTGCATGCTGCTGACGGCCGCTCCCATGACCAGCGAGGCGACCGCCACGGCAGCCGGGGCGTGGATGTTGAGCGCCGCCCACAGCGCCGCCGTCGCGGCGACGACCGCGATGACGACGGAGAGCGCGACGAGCATGGGGTCGTACGTCACCTGCCCGTGCAGACGCAGGGCGGCCATGCCCATGTAGTGCATGCTCGCGACGCCGATGCCGGTCGTGAGACCGCCGATCAGGAGTGAGCGGACCCGGTCGCGGCCGTGGCCGACGGCGAAGACGCCGACTCCGACGACTGCCATGGCGATGAGAAGACTGAGAATGGTCAGCGGTACGTTGTAACGGATGTCGGTCCCGGTCACGCCGAAGCCGAGCATCGCGACGAAGTGCATCGTCCAGATGCCGGTGCCGATGGCGGACGCGGCGGTGAGCAGCCAGTTGCGTCGCGATCGGCCGGTCGCGTCGAGCGCTCGTACGGTGCAGCGCAGCCCGAGGGCGGCGCCTATGCAGGCCATCGCGTACGACAGCACAGGTGTCAGCCAGCCGAAGGTGGCGTGGTCCAGATGTCCCATGACTCAGGGACGCTAGTCCGGACAAGGGGGCGCATCGGGGGCGCATTTCGAAACCTGATGGAATATGACACAGAGATGTTCCAGAACGATCGTGCCGCGCTCGAACGTGCGCACAGGACGTTCACCCCTGAGGCTGAGGCATCATGCACGCATGAGCGATGACCCCACCCATGTCCAGGAGTTCTTCGGTCCCCGCGCCGCCGACTGGGACACCCGCTTCCCCGACGACGGCCCCGCCTACGCCGCGGCCGTCGCCGATCTCGCACTGCGTCCCGGTGACGCCGTGCTCGACGCGGGGTGCGGCACGGGCCGCGCCCTGCCCGCGCTGCGTGCGGCCGTGGGCCCGACCGGGACCGTCATCGGCGCCGATCTCACCCCGGAGATGCTGGCCCAGGCGGTACGGGCCGGGCGCGACAAGTCCGCCGAGCTGCTCCTCACGGACGTCGCCCGGCTGCCGCTGTGCGAGGGCGCGCTCGACGCGGTGTTCGGGGCCGGTCTCATCTCCCATCTGGCGGATCCCGCCGAGAACCTGCGCGAACTGGCCCGGGCGGTCCGTCCCGGCGGACAGCTCGCCCTCTTCCACCCCATCGGCCGGGCCGCCCTCGCCGCCCGCCACGGCCGGCAGATCACCGACGACGATCTGCGTGCCGAGCCCAACCTGCGCCCGCTTCTCTCCGGTTCCGGATGGCGGATGGCCAGTTACGTGGACGAGGACGACCGTTACCTGGTGCTCGCCGTTCGCGACTGAGTCACTTCGTCTTCATCACGGCCCAACGCGCCCTTCTGTCCCGGCACTTCGCTGTCTACGGTGGAAGTTCCGGGCAGCCCTGTCCGGGGAAGGCGGCAGGTCATGGCCCGAATGCGAGCACTCCTCAATGCCCTCCTGCCGACCGCGCGACGGGCGCCGGACGAGCCGAGGAAGCCGGCCCCGGTACGACGGCGACACAACATCTTCGAGGCGGCCGCTGTCTACGTGGTCGGGTGCATAGAAGACGACCAGGACCAGATCGACGAGGCGGTCACCTCGGTCCAGCCCGAAGCCCTGATGTTCGGCATCAACGAGCTCGCCTGCCGCGCAGTGATCGCGCTCGCCCGTGAGCGCGACGAGTCGCCGCAGACCGTGGCCCGGTCGCTGCTGGGACTGCCGGGACCTCAGGGACCGCCGGCGGCCTGAGCCGTACGGAATCTGCCGTGCCAGATTCCTCCCGGAGACTCTCGACGCGCGGGTTACCCACTGGTTAAGGTGCGCCGACGACCAGATGGGGAGGCTGACGTGGCTACCGCCGACGACGACGCGCTGTACGTGCTGACCGCGGTGCTGCTCACGCCCGCGCAGTTCCCGAGCGCCTTGGGCGACGACTATCCGGCGGCCTGCGCGGCGCTGGAGCTCGAGCCGTACGCCGAGGGGTACGGACTCGTCCTCGGCCAGGACGGCGAGGGCGCCCGGTGGACCGTGGCCATCGACGACGTCTCGCTGGTCGCGGTGGCCATCGCCTCCTGGGACTGCGGGATGGAGTACGACCTCTCCCCCGACGAGCGCTCGGTCGTGGCCGCGCTCCCGGGCTGGCCGCTCGCCGTGGCGACGGCTTCCCCGGACCTCCCGGCCCCGCACGACCCGGAGCCGGAGGAGGGCGACCGCACGCCCCTGACCCCGCCGGACGACGCCGCCTGGGGACCGGCCCAGCGTAGGCTCGGCGCCGACGAGGTGGCGCTGCAGTGGGCATCCTGGCGGGCGCAGATGGAGGACGACGAGGCAGCGGAAGACGCCGGGGCCGACACGGCGGGCCCGGCCACCGGCAACCGATCCGTACCGGACGACTCGCGGCCCGAAGCCCAAGCCGGGACGGGCGACACGCCGGACAGCCCGGGCGACGGGGACGGCGACGACGTTCCCCGCGATCCGTACGACGGCGTCCGTCGCGCGCTCTCCGAGCTGCGTGGCTATCTGGAGGACGCGCCCCCGGTGGGACGGGTGCGGTCGAGCTTCGCCGCCGGCGGGGCGCGAATGCTGCGCGCCGACGGTCCCGGCTGGTCGCTCGTCGCGCGGACCGACGACATGGCCTTCGTCCTGCTGGACGACGAGCCCCGCGAGGTCCTCCCGGTGGCGCGCGGCCCGAAGCTGCCGGACCTCCTGGAGGCCCTGGACGCGATGGCGGTGCGCCCTTCCTGAGGCCGGGGGGCTGGCACCCGCGCCCCTCCTGAGGCCGGGGGGCCGGCACCCGCGCCCTTCCTGATGCCGGGGGCTGGCACCCGCGCCCTCCTGAGGCCGGGGGGCCGGCAGCCGCGCCCCTCCTGAGGCCCCGGGGGGGCGGCGGCACCCGCGGCCCCACATGGGCCGACGGCCCGAGGTGTGGGCCGGGACCATGGCCGCACGGGAGGGCGCGCCGCACGATGTGGCGGCGCACCCCGTTCCCGTCGTCCCACCGGAGGCCGTCCATGCGCCTGAACCGAGGCGTCCCGTTGCTCGTCACGCTCCTGACCGGGCTGACCGTCGTCGGTCCCGCCGCGCCCGCCGGGGCTCGGTCAGGCCCGCCGCCCACGTGCTCGGGGCACCACCGGATCCATGTTCCCGGCGCCGAGCACCAGGAGACGGCCTGCCTCGGGGATCTGACGACGGCGGGTCTGGCCGGCACCCCGTACACCGATATGGCCGACCAGGCCGGCCTCTCCGCGAAGGGCACCAAGAACCCCTCCGGCGTCCCCGGGATCCAGATCGACGGCTACTTCCCCGACGACTCGCGGCTCAACGCGACCCACGGGTGGGGCCACGACTCCCAGTTCGTGATCAGGCTCCCCGAGAACTGGAACGGCGGCCTGGTCGTCACCGCCGCGCCCGGCACCAGGCGCCAGTACTCCACCGACGCGCTCATCTCCGACCAGGTGCTGGCCCAGGGCTTCGCCTACGCCGCCACCGACAAGGGCAACACCGGGCCGGACTTCTTCACCGACGGGCGCCTGCCGGGCGACGCGGTCGCCGAGTGGAACCGCCGGGTGACCGAGCTGACGAAGGCGGCGAAGAAGGCCGTACGGCAGCGCTACGGCCGGGCGCCCCAGCGCACGTACATGACGGGCATCTCCAACGCCGGCTATCTCACCCGCTGGCAGCTGGAGAACCGTCCGGAGCTGTACGACGGCGGGGTGGACTGGGAGGGCGTGCTCTGGACGACCCATGGGCCCAACCTGCTGACGAGCCTCCCGGTCACCGTCGCCCGCTCCCTCGGCCAGGCCTCGGACGAGGACCTGATCGACGCCGGGTTCGCGCCGGGTTCGCGTTTCCTGTGGCCATACCACGAGAAGGCGTACTGGGGGCTGACGCAGAAGATCTTCCGGGCCGAGTTCGATCCGTCGTACGACCCCGAGTGCCCGGGCTCCACGGCCGGTTCGACGGTCCATCAGATCCTCGCCCCCTGCGCCTCGGACGCCTCGTACGACTACACCTCCCGCCCCGTGTCCGTACGCCGGGCCGTCGCCGAGGTCGCGCTGACCGGGCGTATCGGCAAGCCTTTGATCACCCTCCACGGCGATCTGGACACGCTTCTCCCCATCGCGACCGACTCCGATGTGTACGCGCGGATGATCGACGACCGGGGGCGGGGCGGGTTGCACCGGTACTACACGGTCCAGGACGGCACACACACCGACGGTCTCCACGACACGTATCCGGACCGGCTGCGTCCGATCCTGCCCTGCTACCGCTCGGCCTTCGCGGCGCTCACGGAGTGGGTGGAGGAGGGCACGGCTCCGCCCGCGGACCGTACGATCGCACGGCCGGCGAGCGGTGACGTGGTCAACTCCTGTGCGCTGGAGACCCCGTAGGACAGACGGTCACGAGGGGCCGGAGGCTCCAAGGGGCCCGAGGCTCAGACCATCTCCAGGGAGCGGTGCGGCTCGGCCGGCAGCTCGATCCGTATCGGGTCGCCGGGCCGCACCTCGCCGCCGGTCAGCACGATGCTCATGATCCCGGCCTTGCGGACGATCTGCCCGCTCTCGTCCCGGCCGAGGACCTGCTTCAGCAGCCCGTGCCGGTAGTTGTCGATCTGGGCGCAGGGGTTGCGCAGGCCCGTCACCTCGACGACGGCCTCGGCACCGAGGTGCAGCCGGGTGCCGGTCGGCAGACCGAGGAGGTCGATGCCCCGGGTGGTGACGTTCTCGCCGAGCGCGCCCGGGGTCACCTCGAAGCCGGCCCCGGCGACCTCGTCGAAGAGCTCCGCGTGGATGAGGTGCACCTGCCGCACGTTCGGCACGGTCGGGTCCTTGGCCACGCGGGAACGGTGCTTGACCGTGACGCCGGCGTGGACGTCGCCCTCCACGCCCAGACCGGCGAGCAGAGTGATGCTGTCCCGGTTCGGCTTGGTGAACGAATAGACGCCGTTGCTGCTGACCGTTGTGACGAGGGCGCTGCTCATGAGGTGGAGCTCCCCTTCTCCGTTCCGATGATCACGTGCGTGATCGCCACCGAGCGTACGTCAGGCGTTCTCCTGGAACAGCGGTGGCCTGCGGGGTCCGCGCAGGTCAACGGTGGTCCTCGGAGCTCAGCGGTTCAGCTCCTTGCGGGAGATCCTGCGCAGTCGGCGCCGCTGGCTCGGGTCGAGGGCCAGGTAGGCGACGGCCGGTACGCCGAGTATCACCAGCAGGGACATCCAGAATCCGATGAGGGGTATCAGGAGGAGGCCGACGGCCACTCCCCCGATCACGATCTTCGTCCGTGTCGACATGTCCGACGCCTCCTTGTCACGCTGCCGAGCGCAGCGGCTCCCCGACCTCGTGCAGATGTCCGAGCGCCTGTCGGTAGGACTCGACGAAACCGGTCTCTGTGTAGGGGATACCCACCGTACGGCAGTGCGCACGCACGGCGGGCTGGGCGAGTCGAAGATGCGGCCTCGGCATGTTCGGGAAGAGGTGGTGCTCGATCTGGTAGTTCAGTCCGCCGAGGAACCAGTCGGTCAGGATCCCGCCGCGGATGTTGCGCGAGGTGAGCACCTGCCGGCGTAGATGGCCCCAGCTGTCGCCGTCCGGATGGGCGTCGGGCATCTCCATGCCCTTGTGGTTGGGGGCGAAGGCCATGCCCAGGTGCAGTCCGAGGAGCATCTGATGGATCAGGGCGAAGACGAGGGCCTGACCGACGGTGAGGGTGGTCAGCAGCAGGGTGGCGTAGCCGGCGACGTGGGCGAGGAGCAGGGCGCCTTCGACGAGCCGCTCGCGCCGGGTCTTGTACGGACCGTCCTTGGAGAACAGTGCCTGGAATCCGTACACCTTGAGCGCGATGCCCTCGAGCGTGGTCAGCGGGAAGAAGAGCCAGGCCTGATGGCGGGTGAGCCAGCCCCGGAAGCCGCCGCGCCCGGTGGTCTGGTGCTGGGCGAAGACGAGGATGTCGGCCGCGACGTCCGGGTCCTTGTCGAGGTGGTTGGGGTTGGCGTGGTGGCGGTTGTGCTTGTCGTTCCACCACTCCTGGCTCATGCCGAGCAAGAGGTTGGCGTGGACGAGCTGGATGATCCGGTTGCGGCGCCGGTCGCCGGAGATCTGGGAGTGCCCTGCGTCGTGTCCGACGAAGGCGACCCGGGCGGAGAGCAGGGCGAGCGGGACGGCGAGCAGCAGGGCCCACCAGGACGGGCCGAGCAGGACCAGACCCGTGACGACGGCGGCGAGGCCGAGGAAGTTGACGGCGATCCCACGGGCGTACCAGCCGGCCCTGCGCTCCAGCAGCCCCTGCTCCTTCACGATGCGCAGCAAGGGCGTGAACTCGCTGCCGCCGCCCCTTCTCGTGGCGCTGCTCCCGTCGGGCGCCAGAAGGCTCCGGTCGGGCGCCGTGAGCGTTGCGGTGGCCTGGGGCATGGCGGTCTCCGGTGTCCGTGGGCGGGGCCCGGGCGCTGGCCGCCCGGACTCCCTCGAACGTACGGATCGGTGATCGTCCGGAGCCATGGCGTCATCCCCCGGGATTCCAGGGGGCTTGCCCGGGGGTGGGGGTGGGGCTGGCTCCACCCCGCGCCGTTCGGAGTCTCCGATCGCGACCGCTGGGACGTGAGACAGGTCACGGCGCTAGCGTTCACGGGAGGGCGGTCGGTTCAGGTACCCTCGGCCGCTCGGCCCCAGTAGTCAAATTTGAGGAATGCGTTGTCGTCGTCCCAGAGACCCGATGAACTCGCCCGCTGCTCCGCCGTCTTCCTGCCCTCCGATCCGCCGCGCGCCGGCCGGATCGCCTTCTGGTCCCCGGACGGGTCCCTGCCCACCGAGCGCCTACCCACCGATCGCCTGCCGTCGGTGGCCGACGAGCCGACCCTGGTGACGGACGAGCTGACCGTGGTGAGCGCGGTCGCCGACGACGTCCGTCCGCACACCGTTCCCGCGCTCCTGCTCCCGGTACGGGACGCCCTGCCTGTCCTCACCCGCGCCCGCTTCTCCGACGCGTCCTCGCCCGCCGCCGCCTTCTGGGGTGCCGCCGCTCTCTTCGCACTGCATCTCGGGGCCAAGGGCCTCTTCCTTCCCGGTCTCACGGCCACCGACCGGGACGCCTGGCGGGCGGGGCCCCTCGGCCCCGAGGAGCTGGCCGAGCTGCGGGCGCTCGCCGCCTCGATGCCGCCCACCGCCCATGCCGTACCGCTGTCCGGGGCCGGTCCGCTGCTGCTTCCCGAACCCGAGAGGCTGCTGCGCTCCTTCGTGGACGCGGTCGCGGACACGCTGCCGCGTTCCCCGGCCGCGCCGCTCGCCGCCGGCGGGCCCGCGTTCGCGGCCGAAGAGCCGCAGGAGCTGCCCGCGCAGCGCGCGTGGGCGGCGGACGTGGCGGCCGGTCACGACGCAGGCGTCCGCCTCTCCCTGCGCCTCGAACTGCCCGGTCTTGGCGAGCAGGACGCTCCGGCCTTCCGGGCCGTGCTGCAGATGCACAGCGTCGCCGACCCGACGCTCGTCGCGGACGCGGCGGACGTCTGGGCCGGATCGGGCCCGGCCGGCGGGGCGTTCGAGCCTCGGGCCCGGATGGACGCCCTTCTCGCGCTGCGCCGCGCCGCCCGCGCATGGGCGCCGCTGACCCCGCTGCTCTCGGCCGCGGTCCCGGACGCCGTGGAGCTGGCGGACGAGGAGGTCACCGACCTGCTCGGCCCGGCGGCACGGGCTCTCGCCGCGACGGGCGTCCAGATCCACTGGCCGCGCGACCTGGCCCACCGGCTCACGGTCCGCGCGGTGATCGGCCCGCCGGCCGGCGATTCCGGCCCGACGGACGCGCCGCACGCCACAACGAGCACGGAAGCCGAGCCTGCCGACGGTCTCTCCGACCACCGCTCCTCCGCGCTCCCCTCCTTCCTGTCCGTCGACGCGCTCCTCGCCTTCAACTGGCGCTTCGCGATCGGCGACCAGGAGCTCACCCGTGCCGAACTGGACCAGCTCGCCGAGGCCGGTCGTCCGGTGGTCCGGCTGCGGGACCAGTGGGTGCTGGTCGACCCGGCCGAGGTGCGCCGCGCCCGCGCCTCGCACGACGGCAAGATCACTCCCGTGGACGCACTCGGCGCCGTCCTCACCGGGACGACGGAAGCCGACGGCCGACGGGTCGAGGTGCACGCGACGGGCTGGCTGGAGCAGCTGCGCGCCCGCCTCGCCGACCCCGAGGGCGGGCCGCAGGAGGTCGCACAGCCCGCCGCACTCGCCGCGACGCTCCGCGACTACCAGCTGCGCGGCCTCAACTGGCTGCACCGGATGACCTCCCTCGGTCTCGGCGGCTGTCTCGCCGACGACATGGGTCTGGGCAAGACGATCACCCTCATCTCGCTCCATCTGCACCGGCAGAGCGAGCCCGCCGCAGCGGGTCCCACCCTCGTCGTCTGTCCGACCTCGCTCATGGGCAACTGGCAGCGGGAGATCGAGAAGTTCGCGCCCGGCACGCCCGTACGCCGCTTCCACGGCCCGGCCCGAAGCCTGGAGAGCCTGGCCGACGACGAGTTCGTCCTCACCACCTACGGCACCATGCGGCTGGACACCGAGCCACTGGCCGGACAGCCGTGGGGCATGGTCGTCGCGGACGAGGCCCAGCACGTCAAGAACCCGTACTCGGCCACCGCCAAGCAGCTGCGCACCATCGGAGCCAAAGCACGCGTCGCGCTGTCCGGCACTCCCGTCGAGAACAACCTCTCCGAGCTGTGGGCGATCCTCGACTGGACGACACCCGGCCTCCTCGGTCGGCTCGGCACCTTCCGCTCCCGCTACGCCTCGGCCGTCGAGGGCGGTGAGGACCCGGCCGCCGCCGAGCGGCTCGCCGCACTCGTCCGCCCGTTCCTGCTGCGCCGCCGGAAGTCGGACCCCGGCATCGCGCCCGAGCTGCCGCCGAAGACCGAGACCGACCGGGCCGTCTCCCTGACGAAGGAACAGGCGGGGCTCTACGAGGCGGTGGTGCGGGAGACTCTCGCGGCCATCGCCGAGGCCGACGGCATGGAGCGGCGCGGGCTCGTGGTGAAGCTGCTGACCGGGCTCAAGCAGATCTGCAACCACCCCGCCCAGTATCTGAAGGAGGACCGGCCGCGCATCGACGGCCGTTCGGGGAAGTTGGAACTCCTCGACGAGCTGCTCGACACGATCCTCGCCGAGGACGCGAGCGTCCTGGTCTTCACCCAGTACGTACAGATGGCGCGGCTGCTCGAACAGCATCTGGCGGCGCGGGGTGTACGGACGCAGTTCCTGCACGGCGGCACGCCCGTCGCCGAGCGCGAGGCGATGGTCGCGCGCTTCCAGGACGGCAAGGTCCCCGTCTTCCTGCTGTCGTTGAAGGCGGCGGGCACGGGGCTCAACCTCACCCGGGCCGGGCATGTCGTGCACTACGACCGCTGGTGGAACCCGGCCGTGGAGGCCCAGGCCACCGACCGCGCGTACCGCATCGGGCAGACCCAGCCGGTGCAGGTCCACCGGCTGATCGCCGAGGGCACGATCGAGGACCGGATCGCGGACATGCTGCTGCGCAAGCGGGCGCTGGCCGACTCGGTGCTCGGCTCGGGCGAGGCGGCGCTGACCGAACTGACGGATGCCGAGCTGGCGGATCTGGTCCAGCTGCGAGGGGACGGACGATGAGCGGGTACGCACATGACGACGAGCGGACGTTCGCGGCGCTGCCGCCGGCCCGCGGTTCCGGTTTCGCCCGCACGTGGTGGGGCCGGGCCTGGCTGAAGGCGCTCGAGGACACGGCGCTCGACGGCCAGCAGTTGAAGAAGGGGCGCAAGCACGCCCGTGAGGGCGCGGTGGGCGCGGTCTCGGTGCGGCCGGGACGGATCACGGCGGTCGTACGGGACGACGACGGCTCCT
Source organism: Streptomyces sp. NBC_01353 (assembly GCF_036237275.1). GTDB lineage: Bacteria > Actinomycetota > Actinomycetes > Streptomycetales > Streptomycetaceae > Streptomyces. The sequence continues at coordinate 739,367 of NZ_CP108352.1, forward strand.
CGTACCGCAGCGATGTGCTGCTGCAGGAGCTGTCGGCGGACGAGTGGGACCGGCTGCTCGACCTCGCGGTGGAGAGCGCGGGGCATATCGCGGCGCTGCTCGACCACGAGATGCCGCCGCATCTGGTGGAGGACGCGGCGGCGGCAGGGCTCGAACTCCTGCCGGGCATCGGCGATCTGGACCCGGAGTGCGGCTGTGAGGCGTGGGACCACTGCCCGCACACGGCGGCCCTCTGCTACCAGGTGGCGCGGCTGCTCGACGAGGATCCGTTCGTGCTGCTGCTGATGCGGGGGCGCGGGGAGCGGGCGCTCCTGGACGAACTGCAGGGGCGCAGCGCCGCGCGGGCGGCTCCGGCCGCCCGGGACTCTGCCGAGGAGGAGGCGGGGGCGGAGGCCGGAGGCGTCCCGGCCGCGGAGGCGTTCGCCGCGCGGGACATCCTGCCGCCGCTGCCGGCCCCGCCGATGCTGATGTCGGAGCCGGGCGTGCCGCCGTCCCTGGACACGGAGACGGACCCGGCGCCCGGTGTCGACCCGTCGGCACTGGAGTTCCTGGCGGCGGACGCGGCCGGGCGGGCGCATCGGCTGCTGGCCGAGGCGCTCGCCCCGGGTCATGAACGGACCGTGGTGGAACCGTCCCTGACGGTCGTTCAGGACGCGGCACGGCTGGCGGCCGCCGGGTCCGTCCCGTCGGGGATCGCGTCCCGGCTCGCCACCGGGTCCGGGCGACGGCGGGCGGAGCTGGACCTGGCCACGCGCGCGTGGCGGTACGGGGGCGCCGCCGCTCTGTCCGTACTGGAGGAGGAGTGGACGCCGGACGCCGAGGCGCTGGCACGGGCGAGGACGCTGCTCGCGGAGGCCTGGGAGGACGCCGACCGGCCGGTGTTGAGGCCGGCGGGGGCGACGCGCTGGACGGTGGTCGGTGCGGAGGCGCAGCTGCGGCTCGGCGAGGACGGCCGCTGGTGGCCCTACCGCAAGGAGCGCGGGCACTGGGTCCCGGCCGGTCCTGCGGACCAGGATCCGGCCGCCGCCCTCGCGGGTGCGGCGGGAGAGGGCGGCGGCGCCACTGTCACTGGAGCGGCGCGGTGAGTTTGCGGGCCGTGCCGCCCGTGGCGGACTTCGGGGTGTGCGCGGCGAGGCTGCAGGCCACCGTGTCGGAGCCGAGCAGGTAGCTGCTGCGGTACGGGTACTGGACGAAGGTGGTCCAGCGCGTGCCGTACGGCTGCTCCGCGGCCTTGCGGCGCAGCGGCTCGCGGCAGAGGGCCGCGGCCCCGTCGCGTATGTCCTGGTCGGTGCCGTGGTCGCCGGTCAGCCGGAGCACGGCGACGAGTTGGGCGTCGTGCGGCTGCTCGCAGCCTCGCCGCACGACGGTGCCCGGCGCCTCCCGATCGATGTCGAAGCACTCCCCCGGCGCGAGCCGCTCGTACGGAACGGGTGAGCTCGCGCCGGACGGGCCGGCGCTCGGCGAGCCTGGGGCGGACGAGCTGGGGCGGCGCGAGGGCCTGCGCGTGGTGGCCCCGCCCTGGGGTGCGAGCTCACGGCTCGCGGCCTGCGCCGTCGCGGACCTCAGATTCCCCCGGTCCCCCGGGTCCGCCGAGAACCGGCCCGCGCCCCCGCCGCCGTGACAGCTCACGGCCACGAGACCCGCCACCAGGAGAAGGACGGGCACGAGGAGGTGCCGTAGCGGCGGCAGCAGGTCGACGGAGAGCCGGGACATGGTGACCAGGGTCACTCACGTACCGTCAGCTTCCGTTCCTTGAAGGCAAGTTGCAGCACACCGCGTACAGAACGGTGACAAAGTCCGTTCACCCAGGGGTCGCGCGACACCCCACCCTCGTGCTAGAGGCCGAGCTGGCGCTCCGCCCCTTCGACGGTCTGCGCGAGGAGCACGGCGATGGTCATCGGGCCCACGCCACCGGGTACGGGCGTGATGAGCGAGGCCCGCTCGGCGGCGGTCTCGAAGTCGACGTCGCCGATGTTGCCGGGGTTGTAGCCCGCGTCGATGACGACCGCGCCGGGCTTGATGTCCTCGCCCCTGATGAAGCGCGGCTTGCCCACGGCGGCCACGAGGATGTCGGCCTCGCGGACGATCGAGGAGAGCTCGGTGGTGCGCGAGTGGCAGTACGTGACGGTGGCGTCGCGGCCGAGCAGCAGCAGGCCGGCCGGCTTACCGAGGATCGCGGAGCGGCCGACGACGACGGCCCGCTTGCCGCTCAGCTCGACGTCGTACGCGTCGAGCAGGCGCATGATGCCGCCGGGCGTGCAGGAGACGAAGCCCGGGAGGCCGAAGCCCATGGCGGCGAAGGAGGTCATGGTGACGCCGTCGACGTCCTTCTCCGGGGCGATCGCCTCGAAGGCGGCGCGCTCGTCGATGTGCGGTCCGACCGGGTGCTGGAGCAGGATGCCGTGGACCTCGGGGTCCTCGGAGAGCGCGGTGATCGCGGCGACGAGTTCCTCGGTCGTCGTCGAGGCGGGAAGCTCCACGTGCTGGGAGCGGATTCCGGCCTTCGCGCACCGGTTCTGCTTCATCTTCACGTACGTGACGGAGGCCGGGTCCTCGCCGACGAGCACCGTGGCGAGACAGGGCGTGACGCCGGTGCGGCGGGTGATCTCGGCGGCGCGCGCGGCGGTCTCCTCGACCGTGCGGCGGGCGAGCGCGGTGCCGTCCATGAGGGAAGCGGTGCTGGTGGACATGGGCCACTCCTGGGCGTCGTCGATGACAGGTGATCGCCCAGGCGCACGGCAGCGACGGATCCGCGCGGGTGCGTGGAGTCCGCGGGGCCGCTCCCCGGTGGTGATCCACCTCAAGCGCCAGTCACGGCCCGAGCCCCACTCTACGTGAGGGCCTGGCGGCGGTGTCAGGACAGGGCGCATATGCCGCGGTGTCCGGACGCTTGTGGGCTGCTCGCGTGCGCACGACGATGACCACGAAGGGAACGGTGGACCTCGACGTGGAGGCCGAGTTGAGCGATGCGTGGGTGGCGTCGGAGCCGGACGCCGGTGCGCTGAGGCGGGCGCACGAGGCGTTCACCAGCGGCGGCCGGGTGCAGCTCCCTCCGGTACGGCCGCTGGTCGCCGACTCCTGGCGGCGCTCGGCGCGGGCCAGGGTGAGCCCGGACGGTGCGGCCTGTGTGGAGCTGGCCGACGAGGAGCTCGCCGGGCATCGGGAGGAGCATCCGCTGTCCGCCGCCATGCCGGTGATCCGCGAGCTGATGGGCGCTTACGCGACGGACGGGGAGCATCTGCTCGCGGTCTGCGACGCGGCCGGGCGGATGCTGTGGGTGGAGGGTCATCCCGAGACGCTGCGTCGGGCCCGTGCGATGAACTTCGTCGCCGGGGCGCGCTGGTCGGAGTCGGTGGCGGGGACGAACGCGCCGGGGACCGCGATCGCCGTGGACCGGCCGGTGCAGGTCTTCAGCACCGAGCACTTCCGTCGGCCGGTGCAGGCGTGGACCTGCGCCGCCGCTCCCGTACACGATCCGCGGACCGGACGGCTGCTCGGCGCGGTCGACATCACGGGCGGGGACCGGCTCGCCCATCCGCACAGCCTGGCGTTCGTGCAGGCGGTGGCGCGGGCGGCCGAGTCCCAGCTGGCCCTGCTCGCTCCCGCGCCGGCCGAGGACCGGGTGCGGCTGACCGCGCTGGGCCGGGACGAGGCGCTGCTGAGCGTCGGCGGCCGCGGGCTGCAGCTGAGCCGGCGGCACAGCGAGATCCTGGTCGTCCTCGCCCATCGCCCCGACGGGGTGAGCGGCGACGAACTCCTGACGCTCCTCTACGAGGACGAGTCGGTCACCCCGGTCACCCTGCGGGCGGAGCTGTCCCGGCTGCGGGGGCTGCTCGGCGCAGAGCTGTTGCGCTCCCGCCCGTACCGGCTCGACGCGGTGGTGGACGCGGACTTCGGCACCGTGGACCGGCGGCTCGGTTCGGGCGCGGTGTCGGCGGCGCTCGGCGAGTACGCGGGTCCGCTGCTGCCCGGTTCCCGCGCGCCAGGGGTCGTACGGCTGCGCGAGCGGCTCGCGGACCGGCTGCGGGCGGCGCTCGTGGACCGGGGCGATCCGGGGCTGCTCGCGGACTGGACGTACAGCGCGTGGGGCGAGGACGACGTGGAGATGTGGCGGGCTCTGTCGGAGGTCGTACCGACCTCCGGACTGGCGCCTGTGCTGGCCCGGCTGCAGGCGCTGGACGCGGAACTGTCGGCAGGCGCAACGGTGTTGCAACGTCGGACGACGCACTCTCGGCGGTGAGCGCCGGTCAGGGACGGCCGGCGCGGTCCGAGGGAGGCCATGTCCATGACCCGTTACGCCGCACCCGGTACCGAGGGCGCGATCATGTCGTACCAGGCCCGCTACGACCACTGGATCGGCGGTGAGTACGTCGCCCCCGCCCGCGGGCAGTACTTCGAGAACCCGAGCCCGGTCGACGGCCGTTCCTTCACCGAGGTCGCCCGCGGCACGGCCGAGGACGTGGAGCGCGCTCTGGACGCGGCGCACGCGGCGGCCCCGGGATGGGGCCGTACGGCGCCGACCGAGCGGTCGAACGTCCTCCTCCGGATCGCCGACCGGATGGAGGCCCACCTGGAGGAACTGGCGGTCGCGGAGAGCTGGGAGAACGGCAAGCCGGTCCGCGAGACCCTGGCCGCCGACATCCCGCTCGCGGTCGACCACTTCCGCTACTTCGCGGGGGCGCTGCGCGGCCAGGAGGGCGCGCTGAGCGAGATCGACGACGACACCGTCGCGTACCACTTCCACGAGCCGCTGGGCGTGGTCGCGCAGATCATCCCGTGGAACTTCCCGATCCTGATGGCGGTCTGGAAGCTGGCCCCGGCGCTGGCGGCGGGCAACGCGGTGGTCCTCAAGCCGGCCGAACAGACCCCGGCGTCGGTGCACTTCTGGATGAGCCTGATCGCCGACCTGCTGCCGCCGGGTGTGGTGAACATCGTCAACGGCTTCGGCGCGGAGGCCGGCAAGCCGCTCGCGTCCTCGCCGCGCGTCGCGAAGATCGCCTTCACGGGCGAGACGACGACGGGGCGGCTGATCATGCAGTACGCCTCCGAGAACATCAAGCCGGTCACGCTGGAGCTGGGCGGCAAGTCGCCGAACATCTTCTTCGACGACGTGTGGGCGGCGGACGACGACTTCCGCGACAAGGCGCTCGAGGGCTTCACGATGTTCGCCCTGAACCAGGGCGAGGTCTGCACGTGCCCGTCAAGGGCTCTGATCCAGCGCGGCCATTACAGCGAGTTCCTGGAGGCGGCGATCGCCCGCACGGAGAAGATCCTCCCGGGCCACCCGCTGGACACGGACACGATGATCGGCGCCCAGGCGTCCAACGACCAGCTCCAGAAGATCCTTTCCTATCTGGACATCGGCCAGCAGGAGGGCGCGAAGATCCTGACGGGTGGCCAGCGAATCGAGTACGACGGTGAGTTGGCAGGCGGGTACTACGTCCAGCCGACGATCTTCGAGGGCGACAACCGTATGCGGATCTTCCAGGAGGAGATCTTCGGCCCGGTCGTCGCGGTCACCTCCTTCACCGACTTCGACGACGCGATCCGCACGGCGAACGACACCCTCTACGGCCTCGGCGCCGGCGTCTGGACCCGCGACGGCAACACGGCCTACCGCGCGGGCCGGGCGATCCAGGCGGGCCGCGTCTGGACGAACTGCTACCACGCGTACCCGGCACACGCGGCGTTCGGCGGCTACAAGCAGTCGGGCATCGGCCGCGAGACCCACAAGATGATGCTGGACCACTACCAGCAGACGAAGAACCTCCTGGTCTCGTACTCGCCGAAGAAGCTCGGCTTCTTCTAGAGGCACGAAAAGAGGCGCCTGACCTGGGCTTTTGCCCGATCAGGCGCCTCTCACTTGCCCCGCTTAGGGAGGGGTCGCGTTCACGCCGAAACTCCCATTTCATCCCACCGGTATCCCGCTCCTGACCAGCTCTTCCGGACCAGTCACGGACCAAAAGTCCGGCTCACCCCATAGGCGCCTCACCCCGGCTGACGCGGTCCCACTCCTCCATGGACTGCTCGATGAGACGATTGGCCTGCTCCCGGACGCCGTCCAGGAACTTGACGTAGTGACGGAACAAGACCTCGATGCTCTGGCCCGCGCGGCGAGCACATTCGGCCGGGTCGACACCGGAGTACAACCCAAACGAGATGCCTGCGTGCCTGAGATCGTAGGGCCGCTTGGCCAGCCCAGAGGTGAGCTCCATGCGTGTCAGCACGTACTTCCGTGCCCGCGCCCACGTCGTGCGCCGCGGGGTCCACGTAGTTGCCAGCCTGGTTCCGGAACAGCCGGCCGTCCGATGCCACACCGAAGCGTTCGATGTGTGCGCGGAGGATACGCACGAACTGCGGCGGGATGGGCACAGGCCGGGTCGCGGTAGCCGCGCGGCGCTTGAGCGAGTGCACCTCATGCACCGCGCCGTCATCCGTCCACTCCTTGCCTGCAGTGACGACACCGCCCGACAGGTTGAGCATGCCCCACCCGGTCTCGGGCAGATAGCACTGCTCCAGCCGGAGGTGAATGACCTCCGCCGGCCGCATCGCCGCGTAGTACATACAACCGAAGAACGCCTCCACGATGTCGAGGCCGCCCGCGCCTTTTCGTCGCCCACCGGGACTGCGCGCGGTCCGGAGAGCACCCAGTTCAGGCCAGAGTTGTCCGTAAGGGCGTGGACGGCCTCGATGATGGCGAGCTCGCTGATCACAACCTCCATGCCGCGCGAGCGCACTCAGCAACCAGGGCCACCACCTGCTCGTCGTCGGCGAGCAGCTTCGAGAGCCCCTCGCTGTCGAGGACCAGCGTCCCCTCGTGACTCAGCTTGCGGCGGGCCACTCGGCCTCCTCGGCGAACGCCTCGTCGAAGACCTGCCGCGCCCGCTGCCGGGCCTGCCCGGAGGCCGGCCCCTTACGGTTCTCATAGTCCGCCATGCGCTGCGTCGCCGTATGAGCGTCGGCCGCTTCGCGTGACCCGGGCGGGCTCGGCCTTCCGCCGAGCCCGCCACTCCGACTCCACTCCGGAGCCGCATCCGGGTCACGTCGTCAGCGCTGCAGTGCCAGCAGTCCTGGCCGGTAGGGCCACTGGCCGTATTCGCCGCCGGAGTTGGGGTCGCGTCCCTGATAGAGGAACTGCAAGTTGCAGGGATCGACGGTGAAGGTCTGATCTGCGCTGGTGCGGATCAGTTCGCCATGGCTGATGTCGTTGGTCCAGGTGGCGCCGCTGTTGGCCTTGCCGGCGAAGGGGTTGCTCTCGGTCGCGGCCTGGGGCGTCCACGAGCCGTTCAGACTGGTGGCCGTGAACGAGCGGAAGTACCGGCCCTGCGACCCGATCGCCTCGACGATCATGAGGTAGCGGTTCTGGCCCTGGAGCTTGTAGACCTGCGGCGCTTCGAACAGGTTGTTCGTCGTGTCGCTCATGATCGTCGTGTAGGTCGAGCCGAAGCTGCTCGGGAAGTTCCCGATCGGCATGCTGGCCCGGTAGATCTTGCCGTTGTCACCGGCGAAGAACAGGTACATGTTCGTGCCGTCAGCGATGAGCGTCTGGTCGATAGGTCCTGTCGTGGAGCCGGTGATGCTTCCGGAGAAGAGCACCTGCTGTGAGGACCAGCCATTGGGGTTGGAGGGGTCGCTCGACGTCCGGTAGGAGAAGGCGCTCCCACCCCCCCACTGATAGGCGAGCACCCAGATGTTCTTCGGTGCGAAGTAGAAGAGTGTGGGCGCGACGACGGAAGTCGACATGGTGTTCTGGCTGGCCGAGGCCATCTCCGACCAGTTGCCGAACAGGCCGAAGTTCATCGAACCCCAGCCCGCTCCCGTTCCCGCGGCGCCGTGCGTCGTCGCATAGACGAGGTGCTTGCCGTTGTAGGGGGCGACGGTGAAGTCCTTGAGCGAGGCCCAGCCCGACTTGGGCTGCGCCAGCGCGCCCGTCGATGTCCAGCGGTACGACGACGGAAGGGCGCACCCGCCGGGGGTGCCGGCGCCGACCTTGACGAGCTGCCACTGCTGGTTGGTGCCACCCCAGTCGTCGTACTGGACGATGTTCGCGTTGTCGGCAGTGGAGCCGCCTTGCACTTCGAGGGCCTTGCCGCTGTGGCGCGCGATGAGCCTCACGTAGCCGTCCGGGCTGTCGGCCAGCCGCCACTGCTGGTCGGTGCCGTTCAGGTCGGCCCACTGGACGATCGCGCCGCCGTTGGCGGTGGACCCGTTGTGGACGTCCAGCACCTTGCCGGAGTGACGGGACTTGATGCGGTAATAGCCGCCGCCGGAGTCGACGAACTGCCACTGCTGCTGGTTCTGGTCGTTCCTGGACCACTGGGTGATGCGGGCACCGTCGTTGGTCGCCAGGTTGTAGACGTCCAGGGCCTTGCCGCTGTTGCGGTTGACCAGCACATACGAGGCGTTGGTGTCGATGATCGGCGCCGCGCCGGCGGGCTGGGCGCCGAGGTAGGCAGCCAGGAACAGCAAGGGCACAAGGGCGGCGAGCAGTCCTCTCAGGTGGAACGGGGACGGATGGCGAAACGACATCAGAAGAGCTCCTTCGGGGGGCGGGGGTGAGGTGACCCCGACGAACCGCAGACCGGCTGCGCCGGGGAGTCAGGGACGGGATAGGCGTGAAGACGGCCGCACATGCCGAAGAGTTGGTGCTCCGGGCGCTCCAGTCGTGACACTTCGCCGTGGCCGAGGTGGGAGAGGTCTCCGGCCTTCAGCCGTTCCAACTGGCGACCGGTCTCTTCGGCCGCGGCCAGGGGGCCGTCACGCCAGCGGATCCGCCAGTCGTCAAGAAGCTCACTTTTCAGGCGGTGGGCCGCGCTGTGGAACTCCGGGAGCCCGCCTTCGCGCAGGGCCAGGAAACCCTCGAGTGCCAGGTCGCGGCGGCGGCGCGCCGCCGCGGCCCGGTCGCTGGTCAGGGCGGCCGCCGCGTGGTAGGCGTGGGGATCGGCCAGTACGGGAGCGGGGAAGGTGAAGACGGCGTCGCCGGCCTCGGGGAGTCCGCTGTTCTGCATGAGCACCACGAGGCGCAGGCCGCCGTCGTTGACGAGGCGGTGGATCGTGCCGGGGGTGAACCAGACGACGTCGCCGGGGTGCAGCGGGGTTTCGGCGAGGCCGGAGGCGGCGAGGGTCTGGACACTGCCCGCGCCGTCGATGACGACGTAGGCTTCGGAGCAGACGAGGTGCATATGGGGGGTGCCGCCGCACAGCCCGTCGGCGGCCTCCCAGTCGTACACGGTCAACCCGGAGATCCCCACGCCGCCGGGGAGCGGGCTCACCACGGGTGTTCCGCGAGGTGGCGAGACAGGCGCCCTAAGGTCCACGCACCGTCGGCCACGACGATCCGGTAGCGGCGCGACAGGGTGTCGCCCGGGGCCAGCGGCAGTTCCTTGTCGAACGCCAGGGACGGGTTGACGGCGGGGATGGGCTCACTGCGGACGAACCAGTGGCAGGGAGCGTCAGGATCGTCCAGGAACAGGAGCGTGGAGGAGCGGTCGACTTCGTCGTGCGTGCCGACGAAGGCCAGCCAGTCGCCCTGCTCGCCCATCGCGGGGCCGATCACGTCGCCGCCGGTGAAGTCGCGCGGACCCCGCCAGAACAGCCCGGAGTATCCGGCGAGCTCCCTGCCCTGAGTGCCGGGGCTGCCGAATGTCAGCTCGGTGTCGTGGACGTTGGTCAGCGCGGTGGTGACCTCCAGGATCCAGGAATCAGCCTCGACGTCACGGGCGGTCAGCGTGCGGCGCTCGTCGATCCAGTGCTCCCCCGCCATCGTTTGCCAGGCCAGGTCCTCGGTGATGACGGCCCGGCCGTGGCCCGTTTCGGCGGATACGGCGAGGCTGCGCATCGTGCCGAGGTTCGGCAGGTCCACGTAGCCCTGGCCACGCAGGTAGGTGCCGCCGCCCCAGAAGTTCTGCCCCGACACCCACGACGCCGTGATCTGGAGGCCCTTGTGCCAGCGGTGGTCGTGCGGCCGGTATCCGGTGACGACGTCGCCGGCGAGCGTGCGCACCGGATGTAGGTAGGGCTTCGGCGCCTCGAAGGGGTCCATGACCGGCCGGTGCACGTACCGGAAGAGGTCGACGCCGCGCGTTCGGACGGTCAACGAGTCCTTGTTCTCGAGGAGTTCAAAGTTCTCGAGCGGTTCGAAGGTCATCGGAACACCTCCGGGAGCCCTCCGTTGAGCGAGCCGTAGAACGGGTCGGCCGCGGTGATCTCCCCGCGCCGGACCGGCAGGCCGGTGATCGCGGCCTTGTACAAGGCGGTCACCAGTTCCATCGTGGATCTGCCGAGGTCGGGGCGGATCCCCGCCTCGTAGCCGTCCAGGAAGTCCGCGAGCTGGGCGGTGTGTGAGCTGGGCAGGTCGTCCGGCGGGTTCCACTTCACGCCGGGCGAACCGGTGGTGAACGTCCAGTCCGCGTTGGAGTAGCCGTACAGATGGCGCAGCTCGACCGTGGCCTCGGTGAGATCGAACCGCAGGTAGCTCTCCTCGCGTGGGGAGAGGACGCTGTTGACGACCGTCGCGATGGCTCCGCTCTCGAACCGGACCAGGGCCGTGGACACGTCCTCGGTCTGGACGTCGCGCTCCAGGCGGCCGGCCATCGCGCGTACCTCGGCCCATTCGCCGAGCACCGCGAGCATCAGGTCCATCTGGTGGATGCCGTGGCCCAGCGTCGGGCCACCGCCCTCGCTCTCCCAGGTGCCGCGCCAGGGCACGTCGTAGTAGGCGTCGTCGCGGTACCACGCCGTGACGCACTGCGCGACCAGCGGACGGCCCAGCGTCCCGGCCGCGATCCGGTCCCGCAGGTACCGGGCCCCCGTGCCGTACCTGTGCTGGAACACCGCGCCCGCGACGGCGGGCCCCTCGGCGGCATGAATCCGGTCGAGCTCGGCCAGCGACAGCGCCACCGGCTTCTCGCACCACACCCACGCCCCAGCCTCCAGGCAGGCCACGGCCTGGTCGGCGTGGAGGAACGGAGGCGTGCACAGGTGCACGAGGTCCGGCCTCTGCTCCTGGAGCATCGTGTGCAGGTCGGTGTAGACCGCGGGAATGCCGTGTTCGGCCGCGAACGCCTCGGCGCGCGCGGCGTCCACGTCGACGGCGGCCACGATCACGGCCCGGTGTGCCTGGGCCCGGAGGGCGGGAACGTGGCAGATGCCCGCGATCCCGCCCGTACCGACGATCGCCGTTCTGATCATCCGCCCAGTACCTCCTTGATCGAGTGGTAGGCGGGCTTGGGCCGCAGGTTCTCGTCGTAGGGCAGCGCCGCGCCCTCACCGGGGAAGACGGAGGGGATCCACGAGTACTTGTCCGTGTAGTCCCAGATGGTGATGCCGACGCACTTCTCCACCGCCAGGCAGGCCTTGACATAGTCCGCGTACCAGGTGGCCTGGGTGGCGAGCTGCTCCAGGGTCGCGGGGAGGTTCATCCGGATGTCGAGCTCGGTGACCGCGACCTCGACCCCGAGGTCGGCGAAGCGCTGCATGTTCTGCTGGACGTCGGTGGGGAAGCCGTACTGGAGCGCCAGATGGCCCTGGATGCCGAAGCCCTCCACCGGGACGCCGTCGGCCTTCAACTGCTTGATCAGGGTGTAGTAGGCGTCGCTCTTGGGGCCGATCCAGTCGACGTTGTAGTCGTTGAGGTACAGCTTGGCTTGGTGGTCGGCCTCGTGGGCCCAGCGCAAGGCGTCGGCGATGTAGCCGGGGCCGAGCGTCTTGTAGAAGAGCGACTCGCGGTAGGTGCCGTCCTCGTTGAAGGCCTCGTTGACGACGTCCCAGTGGATCACCTGGCCCTTGAAGTGCCGGACCACCGTCTGGATGTGGTTCTTGAGGATGGCGCGCAGCTCTTCAGGGGTCCAGGTGCCGTCGGTGAGCCAGGCGGGGAGCTGGTTGTGCCAGAGGAGCGTGTGGCCGCGGACCTTCTGGTGGTGGGCCTTGGCGAAGGCGACGACCTCGTCGGCGGCGGTGAAGTCGAAGACGCCGCGCGCGGGCTCGGTGGCGTACCACTTCATGGCGTTGCCGGCGGTGGTCTGCCCGAATTCACTGCCGAGGAGCTTCAGATAGGCGGCGTCGGTGAACTCGGGGTTGTCAGTGGCGGAGCCGAAGTACTTGTGGTGCTTCTTGGCCAGTTCGCCGAGCGTCGCGGGACGGGGCTCGGCGGCTGCGGGCGCGGCGGCGAGGCCGGCCGCGAGGCAGGCGGCGGCGGACAGGGCGGTGAGAATCCGGGACGTGGTGCGCATCCGGGACGCGGCGGGTATCCGGGACTTGGACATGGCCGACTCCTCGTGGGGTGGGCGGTTCAGTCGAGGACGATCGTGGTCAGCGCGCGCGGGGCGAGCGTCGCCGTGAGGGTCGTGCCGTGCGTGGAGACGATGTCGGCCGGGGTGATCGAGCGGGTCTCGTCGGTGACATAACCGTCGGGGTGCCGGTCATGCCCGCCGCGAAGAGAGAACTCGGCGGAGCTTTCGGTGGTCGCGGTGTTGAGGATCTCGATCACGCGGCTGCCGTCGGTGTTGCGGAAGGCCGTGATCTGCAGTGCCGGGTCGGCGTTCGTGACCGGCACGCGGACGGCGCCGGGGCGGATGAACCGGCTGAAGGCGGCCAGCGCCCAGTACCGCTTGGACACCCGGTAGTCGTCGCCGGGGTTGGCGAGCTGGATGAGCCCCCGGGTCGCGCCGAGGGACGCGCCGGTCCAGTAGACGTAGGCATTGGCGTTGCCGACGGTCAGGGTGTTCTGGATGTCGGCCGCGACGGTGAAACCGTCGTAGCCGCTGCCGTCGTCCCAGTTCTCGTTCCAGGTGGTTCCGTCCGGCGACCATTCCGACATCCACACGCGCTTGTCGGTCGGCTGCGGGACCTCGGTCGGACCGCTGTAGCGGTGGCCGGTGATGGTCCGCACGGCCTTGCCGGCCGCCGGGTCCGCCTCGATGGCCTCGGTGAAGGCGACTTGCCGGTCCCAGCCCGCGGCGTCGCAGCAGACCAGCCCGGTCTTCAGTCCGGACGCGCGTACGGTCGGTCCGAGCACCTTGAGGAAGTCGACGGCCTGCTGCGGGGTGAACCGCATCGAGGCGTAGGTCGCCGTCCAGTCGGGTTCGTTGGTGAACCCGAGGTCGGTGATCCCGATGCCTTCCTGCCGGTAGAACTTCGCGTACTGGACGAGGTAGTTCGCATAGGCCTGACGCCATTCGGGCCGTAGCTCGCCGCCGTCGCTCTCGCTTCCGTTGGTCTTCATGAAGGCCGGGGCGCTCCATGCGTCGGCGAAGAACCGTTTGACGCCGTAGGCCTTGGCCTCCTTGGCGAGCCAGACCTGGCCGCCGTCCCAGCCGTCCCAGACGTACTTCGGCGTGGCGTCCGGCCCGCCGGGATCATCCGGCAAAATCGTCGGCATGTGGTCGTAGACCCTGTCGGTCGACGACCCGATGCCCAGGCGCAGGATCGAAAGGCCCGCGCCCTTGTCCTTGCTGAGCAGCAGGTCGAGCACCTCGCGCTGCTTCGCCGGGCTGAGGCCGCGCGCGCCGTGCAGCAGGTCGGCCCGCTGGAAGGCCATCGAGAAGCCGAATCCGTCGATGGGCTGGAGTTCGGCGCGGAAGTCGATGGCGGGTCGGGCGGGGTCGGCGGCGGGTCGCGCGGGGTCGGCCGCGGCCTGTGATGTGAGCGCTAACATCAGGACGGCTGTCAGTGCGGTCAGGCGTTTCACAAGGGGTCTCCTCGGGGGTGGAGGTCACGCGGAACGGGTCAGCCCTTGGTGGCGCCCGCGGTGAGGCCGCCGATCAGCTGGCGCTCGGCGACGGCGTAGAAGGCGAGGGCGGGGACCATGGCGAGCACGATGTAGGCGAGGACGAGCGCGTAGTCGGTCGAGTACTGGCCCTGGAACTGCTGGACGCCGACCGGGATCGTCTGCCATTTCGGGTCGTTGAACACCAGCAGCGGCAGGAAGAAGTTGTTCCAGCTCGCGACGATCGCCAGCACCGAGACCGTGCCGAGCGCCGGACGCGCCATCGGCAGCAGGATCTTCCAGAAGAAGCGGAACTTGCCGCAGCCGTCCATGATGGCCGCCTCCTCGACCTCCGCCGGGATGGTCCGGAAGAAGCCGCGCAGAATGATGATCGTCATGGGGAGCCCGAAGGCGGCCTGCGGGAGGATCACTCCGAGCGGGTTGTCAAGCAGGTCGAAGTTGCGTAGCAGCAGGAAAAGCGGCAGGACGGCCACCGCGAACGGGAACATCAGCCCGATCGTGAACAGCGCGTAGAACAGCTCCCTGCCGCGGAAGGCGTAGCGGGCCAGCACGAACGCCGCCATGGCGGAGGCCGCCACCGTGCAGCATGTCGTGCCGATCGCGATGCCCGCGCTGTTGGCGATCTGCCGCCAGAACATTCCGTCGCCGAGAATGCCGGTGTAGTTGCCGGTCTTCCAGTGCTCCGGCAGCCCGAACGGATTGGTCGTCAGCTCGCCGGTGCTCTTGAACCCGGAGATCACCGCGTAGATCAGCGGCACGACGACGAACGCGCCGATCAACCAGACCACGGCGTGCAACGACAGGCCGCGTGCCGCCCTGCGGGCGTTCATCGGCCACCTCCCGTCGTGACGGCCCCGCTCAGGTCACGGCGGAGCACGTAACGCTGGTAGAAGAGGGAGAAGACAAGACTGATCATGAACAACACCACGCTGATCGCACTGGCGTAGCCGACCTGGTAGCGCTTGAACCCGAACTGGAACATCGAGATCGCCATCGTCTCGGAGGAGTGGTTGGGACCGCCCGCGGTCATGACCCAGACGAGGTCGAAGAGCTGGATGGCCCCGATGACCGAAAGGAAGACGCTGATCCGGATCGTCGGGCCGAGCAGCGGCAGCGTCACGTACCGGAAGCGCTGCCAGGCGCCGGCACCGTCGATGGAGGCGGCGTCGAGGATCTCGCGCGGGATGCTCTGCAGCCCGGCGAGGAAGAGCATCATGTGGAAGCCGAAGTACTTCCAGGTCATGACCACGAACAGGGTCGGCATGACCGTCGAGGGATCGGCGAGCCACTTGCCCTGCAACCCCTCCAGGCCGAGCGCCCCGGCGAGATGGTCGGCCATGCCGTCGCCGGGAAGGAAGATCATGGTGAAAAGGACCGCCGTGACCACCTCGGACAGGATGTACGGCGCGAAGAACAGCATTCGGTAGACGGCCCGGCCGCGTAGCCTCTGGTTGAGCAGGACCGCGGTGAACAGCGCGAACGGCAACTGCACCGTGATCGACAGCACGATCAGGTACAGCCCGCGCCCCAGATCGCCGAGGAAGACCTGATCGGCGAACAGCCTGGCGTAGTTCTCGAAACCGACGAAGTCGTCCATGGGGCCGATCCCGCCCCACTTGAAGAAGCCGGTGTAGACGGCGACGACAATCGGGGCGAGGACGAAGACGAGGAAGAGCACAAGAGCCGGGACAAGGAACCAGGCGATCGACGCCCAGCTCCCCAGCCCGCGCAGGAGCGACCGGGACGGGGCGGACGGGCGCACCGGTACGGCGTCCTCCGTCCGCTCCTTGGTCAGGGTAGACACGGAGCTAGGCACCCTTCGCAGCCTCGGTGATCGACTGGGTGACCTGCTCGGGCGTCTTCTTGCCCGCGATGAGGTCGGCCACGCTGTCGTTGACCTCCTGGCCGACCGCCGGCGGGTAGGCCTGGTCGAGGAAGAGCTGGAAGCCCGTCGCCTTGACCAGGCTGTCGGCCACCACCTTCTTGTTGGGGTCGGCGAGCTGGCGCTCCGCGCCCTTGACCACCGGCAGGAAGCCGTTGGAGGCCAGCAGCTTGGACTCGTTCTCCAGGACGAAGAACTTCAGGAAGTCCAGCGCCTCCTTCGGGGCGCCCTTGCGTAGCGCGAAGCCGCCGCCACCGCCGAACACCTCGGTGACCTGGCCGACACCGCCGTCTACCGTCGGGAAGGGGAAGAAGCCCAGGTCCGCTCCGAGGTCGGCACCCGCGTCCTTCTGCACCGACGGTCCCCACTGCCCCATTAGCTCCATGGCAGCCTTGCCGTTGCCCATGGTCGCGGCCTGGCCGCCGGGGGTGGCGTAGCCGGCGCCGAGGAAGGCCGCCTGGAACGGCTGGAGGTCGACCAGCTCCTTGAGGTGGGTGCCCGCCTGGACGAAGCCGGCGCCGGTGAAGTCCTTGGTGGTCGCGGCCTGCTGCAGCGCGGGGAGGCCCGCGACGCGCATCGCGAGGTAGGCCCAGTAGTAGTGGCCTGGCCATTTGTCCTTGCCCGCGAGGGCGATCGGAGTGATGCCCGCCGCCTTGAGCTTCTTGACGTCTTCGAGGAGCTCGGCCCAGGTGGCCGGCGGCGCGGTGATCCCGGCCTCGGCGAAGAGCTTCTTATTGTACCAGAAGCCGACCATGCCGACGTCGTAGGGCACCCCGTAGGTTCGGCCCCCGAACTGATAGGCCTGCAGCGAGACCGGGGTGAGCTCGGACGACCAGCCGAACGCGTCGGTGAGGTCCTCGACCAGCCCCGCGTCGATCTGCTGCTGCAGCACGCCGCCGCCCCAGGTCTGGAAGACGTCGGGGAGCTTGCCGGACGAGGTGGTGGCGGTCAGCTTGGACTTGAACGCCTCGTTCTCCAACGAGGTCGTCTCGATCCTGATGTTCGGGTGAGCGGCCGTGAACGCCGAGGAGATCTGCGGGAAGAGAGACTTGCCCGGTTCCGTCGTGGCGATGTTCCACCACGCGAAGGTCACCCTGCCGTCGGCCGGCGGCCTGTCGCCGGAGCCGCCACCGCCGCAGGCCGCGGTCAGCGAGACGGACAGTGTGGTCAGGCCCGAGAGCGCCAGGAAGCGTCGTCGGCTCGGGGGGGTGCTGGCCATGGGACCTCCGGGGTCGGGAAATGCCGATTCGAGTTCGAAAATATTTCGTAACACTCTCGAATTCTGTGCTGCCACAAACTAGGAACGCGGGGCTTCTCGGTCAAGACCTGTCACCGATTTACCTAAAGACAGCAGCTCTCTTGCTTGACAAGCAGGTCACGCCGACCGGAAACTCTTCGAAAAGTTTGCGGTACGTGTCGCCGGCCCAGGCGTCCGCACAGAGGAGAGAAGTTGAGCGAGCAGCGTCCGACCCTGGCCGTCATCGCCGCGGAGGCAGGGGTCTCCCAGGCCACCGTGTCCAAGGTGATCAACGGCCGCTCCGATGTCGCACCCTCGACACGCGAACGGATCGAGACCCTGCTGCGATCCCGCAACTACCTCCAGCCCGGCCGGCAGGGCAGGGCCCGCAGGTCGGGCCTGGTCGACTTGATCATCGGTGGTCTGGACAGCGCGTGGGCGGTGGAGATACTGCGCGGCGTCGAGGCCGAGTGCGCCCAGCGGAGCGTCGGCACCGTCGTGTCGCTCGTCCCGCCGGGCGAGGCCACGCCGTCGAGCTGGGCCGCACTGCCGGTCCTGCACCACAGCGACGGCGTCATCCTCGTCACCGCCTCGGTCACCCAGGCCCAGCGCGCCCAGGTCGAACGGGCCGGGGTGGCGCTGGTCGTCATCGACCCGATCGACCTGCCGGGCAACGGTGTGCCGAGCATCGGCGCGACCAACTGGGCGGGGGGCCTCGCCGCCACCGAGCACCTGCTGGAGCTGGGGCACCGCCGGATCGCCACGATCGGCGGGCGCAAGGAGATGCTCTGCAGTCAGGCCCGCATCGACGGGTACCGGGCCGCACTGGAGCGGGCCGGGATCGAGGTCGACCGCGACCTGATCCGGTTCGGCGACTTCCAGCACGAGAGCGGGTTCCAGCGCGCCCAGGAACTGCTCGCCCTCCCCGAGCCGCCGACCGCCATCTTCGCCGGTAGCGACCAGCAGGCGATGGGCGTCTACGAAGCCGCCCGGCAGGCCGGGCTGAGCATCCCGCAGGACCTCAGCGTGGTCGGCTTCGACGACCTGCCGATGTGCGAATGGCTCTCACCTCCGCTGACGACGGTGCGTCAGCCGCTGGAGGAGATGGGCCGGCTCGCCGCCCGCACACTGTTCCAGCTTCTGGAGGACCAGCCCCTGGTCAGCCCCCGGATGGAGCTCTCGACCGAGCTCAAGGTCCGGCTCTCCACCGCCCCGCCTCGTCCCTAGGAGAACCCCTTGACCGAGCCCTGGCGTGACCCCCTCCTGCCCGCGTCCGTGCGAGTCGCCGATCTGCTGAGCCGGATGACGCTGGAGGAGAAGGCGGGGCAACTCGCCGGCTTCTGGGCGTTGCCCTCGAATCCGGGAGCACCTGTCGCGCCGATGGAGGACGATTCCGGCGAGTCCGCGCCCGGCCTCGACGACATAGTCGCCCACGGGCTCGGCCAGCTCACCCGGGTGTACGGCACCGCGCCGATCACCGCGGAAGCCGGGATGGAGCGGCTCGCCTCGCTCCAGCGGCAGGTGACCGGATCCGGCCGGTTCGGGATCCCGGCGGTCGCTCACGAGGAATGCCTGACCGGGTTCATGACGTTCGGGGCGACGGTCTTCCCCGGGCCGCTTGCCTGGGGTGCGTCCTTCGATCCCGGACTCGTGCGACAGATGGCCGCCGCCATCGGCGCAGGGATGCGGCGGGTCGGTGTCCACCAAGGGCTGGCTCCGGTCCTCGACGTGGTCCGCGACTACCGGTGGGGAAGGACCGAGGAGTGCATCGGCGAGGATCCCTATCTCGTCGGTGCGATCGGCACCGCCTATGTGCAGGGCTTGGAACGCGCCGGGATCGTGGCGACGCTCAAGCACTTCGCCGGGTACTCGGCCTCGCGCGGCGGCCGGAACATGGCCCCCGTCGCCTCGGGGCCGCGCGAGTTCGCCGACGTGCTGGTCGAGCCTTTCGTGCGGGCACTGCGCGAGGGGGGCGCCCGGTCGGTGATGAACAGCTACACCGACGTGGACGGCGTCCCGGTGGCCGCCGACGAACGGCTGCTGACCGAGCTGCTCAGGGGTGAGCTCGGTTTCAGCGGTGTGGTCGTCGCCGACTACTACGCCGTCTCTTTCCTGGAGACGCGGCACGGCGTCACCGGATCGCGCGGCGCGGCCGGCGCGCTGGCGTTGACCGCCGGCATCGACGTCGAGCTGCCCACGGCCCGCTGCTACGGCGAGCCGCTGACCGAACTCGTGCGGTCAGGAAGCGTACCCGAGAAGCTCATCGACCGGGCCGCGGAACGGGTCCTGCTGCAGAAGGCCGAGCTCGGCCTCCTCGACCCCGACTGGGAACCCGTCAAGCCCGAGCCGGTCGACCTCGACCCGCCGGAGAACCGGGCACTGGCCAGGCTCCTGGCCGAACGGTCCACCGTGCTGCTCGCCAACGACGGCATCCTGCCGCTGAGGCCGTGCCGGGTCGCGATCAGCGGGCCGTACGCCGACGACCCTCAGTCCTTCCTCGGCTGCTACTCCTTCCCCAACCACGTCGCACTGCCCGGCGACCTCGGGCTGGAGATCCCGACGCTCGGCGAGGCGCTCGCCGCTGCCGGGTTCACGGTCACCGCGGACGATCCGGACGTGAACGTGCTGGTGCTCGGGGACCGGGCCGGCATGTTCGGCCGGGGCACCTCCGGAGAGGGCTGCGACACCGAGACCCTCGACCTGCCTGGCGACCAGGCCGCACTCGCCTCCGCCGTCCTGGACTCCGAGGTGCCGACCATCCTGGTCCTCGTCTCCGGACGGCCGTACGCGCTCGGCACGCTGGCCGAGCGCGCATCCGCCGTGGTGCAGGCCTTCTTCCCCGGCGAGGAGGGCGCGACGGCGCTCGCCCGGATCATCAGCGGGGCCGCGGAACCGTCCGGGCGGCTGCCCGTCTCCATCCCCCGCCAGGTCGGCGGACAGCCTGGCACCTACCTGCACTCCAGGCTCGGCGGACACACCGACTGGAGCTCGGTGGACCCGACCCCACTGTTCCCCTTCGGACACGGGTTGAGCTGGACCAGCTTCACCTGCTCGGAGCTCTCCGTGGATCCCGTCGCCGCGACGGACGGAGCCGTCGCCGTTTCGGTCACCGTACGCAACGTCGGCGAGGCGGCCGGGACCGAGGTGGTCCAGCTGTACCTCTCGGACCCTGTGGCGTCCGTCGTCCGGCCGCAGCGGTGGCTCGCCGGATTCGGCCGGGTCGAGCTGCAGCCGGGCGCGGCCGCCCGGATCACCTTCTCCGTCCATGCCGACCGGACCTCTTTCACCGGGGTCGACCTGCGGAGAAGAGTGGAGCCCGGGGAGATCGGCGTGGCCGTCGGACGGTCCAGCGGCGATCTTCCGCTCCAGGGCTCCTTCACTCTGCATGGCCCCGTACGTCACCCGGCGGCCGACCGGGTGCTGTCCGTGCCGGTCGAGATCGTCCCGGTTCCATGACCTCGTTGTTCGGTGATCCTGTGCTGCCCGGGTTCCGGCCCGACCCGTCCGTCTGCCGAGTGGGAGCGGACTACTACCTGGTGACGTCCAGCTTCGAATGGTTCCCAGGCCTTCCCGTGTTCCACAGCCGCGATCTCGTGAACTGGCGGCGTCTCGGCTCCGCGCTCGACCGGCCGTCTCAGCTCGACCTCGACGGATGCGAGCCCTCACGCGGCCTGTTCGCACCGACGATCCGGCACCATGACGGGGTCTTCCATCTCGTCTGCACGCTGATGGACGGCCCCGGCCATTTCGTCGTCACGGCGACCGACCCGGCGGGGCCGTGGTCGGAACCGCACTGGCTGGACGGCGAGGGCTTCGACCCGTCGCTGTTCTTCGACGACGGGCCGGACGACAGCGACTGCCGGGCCTGGTTCACCGCTGCCCGCGTGCTGGACGAGGCCGCCGGCCGCACCGAGATCTGGATGCGCGAATACCTTCCCCGCGAACGACGGCTCACGGGACCCGAGCACGTCCTGTGGTCGGGAAGCCATCCGGGCGCCCGATGGTCGGAAGCCCCGCACCTCTACAAGATCGACGGCACCTATCTTCTGCTCACCGCCGAGGGCGGCACCGATGTGGACCACAGCGTGGTGGCGGCCCGCGCCGACCACGTGACCGGCCCCTACAAGGGCGCCCCCGGCAACCCGGTGCTACCACCCGCCAATGGCCCGGTCACCTGCACCGGGCACGCTGACCTCACCCAAACCCCGTACGGCGACTGGCGAGCCGTCCTCCTGGGCGTCCGCCCGGGCTCCGCCCTCGGCCGTGAGACCTTCCTCAGCCGGATCACCTGGGACGACGGCTGGCCGGTCTTCTCCTGCATCGTCCACACCGACCTTCGCCACCCCCTTCACGACGGCTTCGCCACCCTCTCCCCCGACTGGAGCACCCTGCGGACCCCACCCGCGCGGTTCTGGACCACCGGCGACGGGCTACGCCTCCAGCTCCGCCCCGAACGCCTCGGCGAACGCACCACCCCGTCTCTCCTGGCCCGTCCCCAGGAACAGCCCGACTGCGACGTCTCCACCGAACTGCACTTCACCCCCGCCGCACCGTACGAACAGGCAGGCCTCGCCGTAGTCCTCGACGACGACACCCATCTCCTCTTCCTTCGCACCACGGAAGGACTCAGCCTCCGCCACGGGCCCGAGGTCCTGGCCCGCATTCCCGTCCCCCCAGGCCCCATTCGCCTGGAGGTCCGCATCCGCGGCTTCAGCCACACCTTCGCCCACGCGGCACCCGACGGTGCCTGGCAGAACCTGGCCACCGTCGAAGCCACCTTCCTCACGCCGCTGTTCACCAGCGTCCAGCTCGGCCTCTACGCCACCTCCAACGGCCGCCCCTCCACCAACCAGGCCCACTTCACGAGGTTCGACATCACGTACCCAACCCGGCGGGAACCGCCTGGACACCAGCGTCGGCGCGGGCCGCGTACGGATTGCACGTGAAGTCACGCTCCCAGCTTCAACGGGGTGGCCGCTCTGGGGCGACGGAATTCGGCGTCCCAGAGGTGCGAGCGGAATAACATACTCGTTTATGGCGAGATCTCTCCTCGGGAGCCGCCGTTCAAATCCAGCGCCCCCTTGTTGGCGCTGACATCCCTGCCCGACCCGGGTTTCTACGATCGTCATCGAAAGTCTTTCGGTGACCCCATGTGCAGCCTCAAGCCGCTACTTGGCCGCCCTTGAGGGAAAGATTCTCGAAAGCATTTCGAAACTGTTGACATGTTTCGGTCGAGTTTCCACACTGAGTCCCGAGACGGCGTCGCCCGTCCGTCCCGGTGCCGGGTGCCGACCTTGGATCGTTACGCCCTGGTGGTGAGCGTCCTTTGTCATTGGCCGCGGGCGCCGCTGACGCGGATTCATTCCGCCGCGCTCCAATCCTTCCGTAGTTTCTGCCCTGGAGGCTCAGTCATGCGATTAAATGCCGTTCCCCCCACCACCGTCCGCCGGAAGATCGGCGGCCTGTGTACGGCCCTGGTCGTCGGCGTCCTCGGTTCGGCCGCCGTACTGGTGGCGCCGCTGACCTCACACGCCGCCGAGAGCACGCTCGGCGGCGCGGCGGCGCAGAGCGGCCGCTACTTCGGGACCGCCATCGCCTCGGGCCGGCTCAACGACTCGACGTACACGACGATCGCGGGTCGCGAGTTCAACTCGGTGACGGCCGAGAACGAGATGAAGATCGACGCCACCGAACCCCAGCAGGGCCAGTTCAACTTCACCGCCGGTGACCGCGTCTACAACTGGGCGGTGCAGAACGGCAAGCAGGTACGCGGCCACACCCTGGCCTGGCACTCCCAGCAGCCCGGCTGGATGCAGAACCTCAGCGGCAGCGCGCTGCGCCAGGCGATGACCAACCACATCAACGGCGTGATGGGCCACTACAAGGGCAAGATCGTCCAGTGGGACGTCGTGAACGAGGCCTTCGCCGACGGCACCTCGGGAGCCCGGCGCGACTCCAACCTGCAGCGCTCCGGCAACGACTGGATCGAGGTCGCCTTCCGTACCGCGCGGGCCGCCGACCCGGCCGCCAAGCTCTGCTACAACGACTACAACGTCGAGAACTGGACCTGGGCCAAGACCCAGGCCATGTACGCCATGGTCCGGGACTTCAAGCAGCGCGGCGTGCCGATCGACTGCGTCGGCTTCCAGTCGCACTTCAACAGCGACAGCCCCTACAACAGCAACTTCCGCACCACCCTGCAGAGCTTCGCCGCCCTCGGCGTCGATGTGGCCGTCACCGAACTCGACATCCAGGGCGCCTCGGCGACGACCTACGCCAACGTGACCAACGACTGCCTGGCCGTCCCGCGCTGCCTCGGCATCACCGTCTGGGGTGTGCGCGACACCGACTCCTGGCGACCGGAGCACTCGCCGCTGCTGTTCAACGGCGACGGCAGCAAAAAGCCCGCCTACACCTCCGTCCTCAACGCACTCAACGCCGCCTCCTCCACTCCCAATCCGACCCCCTCGCCCGGTTCTGGACAGATCAAGGGCGTCGGCTCAGGCCGCTGCCTGGACGTGCCCGGCGCCAGCACCACCGACGGCACCCAGCTCAACCTGTGGGACTGCAACAACCGCACCAACCAGCAGTGGACCCACACCGCCGCAGGCGAACTCAGGGTCTACGGCAACAAGTGCCTGGACGCCGCCGGCACGGGCAACGGCACCAAAGTCCAGATCTACAGCTGCTGGGGCGGCGACAACCAGAAATGGCGCCTCAACTCCGACGGATCCATCGTCGGCGTCCAGTCCGGCCTCTGCCTTGACGCCGCCGCGAACGGCACCGCCAACGGGACCCTGATCCAGCTCTACTCCTGCTCGAACGGCAACAACCAACGCTGGGCCCGCACCTGACCGCCACAGCGAAAGGGTGAACCGATGAAGACCTACGGTGCGGCTTCCCCCGCCCCTCCGCAAAGACATCGCTGGTGGTCCCGGATCGCCGCCGTGGTGGCGGCGACCCTCGCGATCGGCATGCTCCTCGCGGTGAATCCGGCGCCCGCCCAGGCGGCGACTGTGGACACCAACGCCTGGTACGTCCTGGTCAATCGCAACAGTGGCAAGGCGCTCGACGTCCATGGCGCGTCCACCGCCGACGGCGCGCGGGTCAGCCAGTGGACGCGCAACGACGGAGCCAACCAGCAGTGGCAGTTCGTGGACTCCGGCGGCGGCTTCTACCGGATCAAGGCCCGGCATTCGGTCCAGGTTCTGGACGTGTCCGGCGCCTCGACCGCCGACGGTGCCGCGATCGCGCAGCGGGCCGACCGCAACGGGGCCAACCAGCAGTTCCGCCTGGCCGACTCCGACGCAGGCCACGTCCGGCTGATCAACCGCAACAGCGGCAAGGCCGTGGAGGTGCAGGGCGCCTCCGCCGCCGACGGCGGCAACGTCGTCCAGTACGCGGACTGGGGCGGCGCCAACCAGCAATGGCAGATGATCAAGCTGTCGTCCGGTGGCGGCGGTGCATGCGGCAGTGCCCCGACTCTGGCGAGCGGTACGCACACGATTCAGAGCAGCGGTAAGAGCCGCAGCTTCATCCTCAAGGTTCCCGGCAATTACACCAACAGCCACCCCTACCGGCTGATCTTCGCGTTCCACTGGCGGGGCGGAACCGCCGGCGACGTCGCCTCGGGCGGAACGAGCGGGACCGCCTGGTCCTACTACGGCCAACAGGAACAGTCGAGCAACAGCGCGATCCTCGTCGCCCCCCAGGGCCTCGGCAACGGCTGGGCCAATTCGGGCGGTGAGGACGTCACCTTCGTCGACGACATGATCCGGCGAATCGAGGGCGGCCTCTGCGTCAACACGGCTCAGCGATTCGCCACGGGATTCAGCTGGGGCGGCGGTATGAGCTACGCGCTCGCATGCTCGCGGGCGAACGTCTTCAGAGCTGTCGCGGTCATCTCCGGCGGCGAGATCAGCGGGTGCAGCGGCGGCACTCAGCCCATCGCCTACTTCGGAATCCACGGCATCAGCGACTCCGTCCTCAACATCGCGCAAGGACGGTCCCTGCGCGACAGATTCGTCGGCAACAACGGCTGCACTCCTCAGAGCCCGCGTGAGCCCGTGCCGGGCAGCCGGACGCACATCACCACCACCTACTCGGGCTGCCGTGCCGGGTACCCGGTCCAATGGGCCGCGTTCGACGGAGGCCACATGCCCGGTCCGGTCGACGGCTCCCCCAACGAGAGCGGCGTCGCGACCTGGACCAAGGGAGAGATCTGGAGGTTCTTCGCACAGTTCCAGTGACACGCCCGCACCTTGGAGTGGAGCCAGGATGATCCTGGCTCCACTCGGTCGTCGTCCATCCCAGGTTGAAGGACGGAGAAGTCTTCTCAGGAAGGCGCCCATGCCTTCGGACTGGTCACGGCCGGCGAACAGGGCGTGGAGGAGGCGACCTTCGAAGAGCACGCCTCCTCGGAGGGAGGTCTCGTCCGCCCGGTTCACGGCCTCGCGGGCCGCCACGGCCGCGGGGGCGGATTCCAGCAATGTCGCACCACGTGGTCATGTGGCTGTCACAACGAGCCTGGGCGAAGCGGCCGGCAGTGCTCTGCCACTCGGGACAGGGCTGTGCCTTTCGGGGCAGCAGCGAGGGCGCGGACGTGGAGGGCCGGGAGTCACCCGCCCCCGGCATTTCGCGGATTCGGGAAAGGAAAGTGCAGGTCTCGGCGGCGCGCCCCCACCGACAACGACCGCGGCTGGCACCAGCGCGACGCCTCCTACTGGAAGGACCGCGGTCTCGACCACTGCGATACCGCACGGTCTCCGTCACCCCCGACGCGCGGGGCATGGCCGTCGTCGTCCGCAGCGCCGCCGCCACGGGCAGCTCCGGCTACCTCACCACCAACCGCTGGGAAAGCGACGGTGACAGCCTGCGCCTGCGGGTGCATGCCGAACCCGTCGGCCACTGGCCGGAGCGGGGCGACGACTTCCCCGACCCCATGGTGGACCCGACACTCCCGTCGGAGGAGTACCGGGAGCTGGTCCGCAGGAACGGGTCCCGCTCACTGGCCCGCATCGGACTCGACTGGGAGCTTCCCGCCGAATCGTCCCGGGTGGAGTGGTTCGGCACGGGCCCCGGCGAGGCCTACCCCGACTCGCGCCATGCGGTTCGCGTCGGACGTTTCCGCGCGACCGTGGACGAGCTGCAGACGCCCTACGTGCGTCCCCAGGAGAACGGCAACCGTGCGGACATTCGCTGGGCCGCTTTCACCGACGGAGCCGGGACGGGGCTGTGCATCGTGGGCGAAGAGCCGTTCCATTTCGCCGCGCGCCGCTGGACCGACCAACAGCTCGACGCCGCACGGCACCACAACGATCTCGTACCGGGCCCGGTGATCCACCTCCACACCGACCATGCCGTCCAGCGCCTCGGCACCGCCGCTGTGGGACCGGGTGTCCTGCCCCAGCACCGGCTCGAACTCGCATCGGCGGACTTCACGTTCATCCTGACCCCCCCTGCAGCAGAGCTGAGACCACCGAGCGGCCCGCCGCACCGGAGACCCTGGTGCAGCGGGCCGCTTCGTGCTCCGATGACCCGCCCCTGCCTCGGCCCCATGCGAGGTCCGCGCCTGATTCTGCGGCGGTCGAGGCACGTCCAGACCGCGAAACTCCCTGTGTGGGAGGACTGTTGACACCTTCGCGCTGCGCTTCGTACTGTCGCGGGCAGAATTTCGAACGGCATTCGGTATATCGAACAGCAAGGGCCCGCTCACGTGCCTATCACTCGGATTACCCCCTGCGGGGAGCAGACATCATGGCGAAACCTGACGTACGTCCCGGCCCCCGCCGAGGCTGGGCCGGCCGTGGTCGGCAAGACTCGGATGACGAGCCTCCGGTCCGAGGGCCGGGAGCGTCGCACCCCTGGAGGTGTGCACCTGTGAGCCCTCGACAGCAGGCCGTCGTCCTTGAGGCCCCTGGGGCCTTTCGCCTCGTCGACCACACCCCCAGACCGCCGGGTCCCGGCGAGGCCCAGATACAGGTTCACGCCGTGGGGCTCTGCGGCCGTGACCATGCCGTCTACTTGGGCGATCACCCCCCCGAGAACGTTCACTTTCCGGTCACCCCAGGCCATGAGTGGTCGGGCACCGTCACCGCCGTAGGAGCGGGGACATCCGCGTCTCTGATCGGCCGCAAGGTGGTGGGTGAGGGACTGCGCAACTGTGAGACATGCGACCGCTGCCGCGAGGGCGAAACCCACCTGTGCACGGGTGGCTACGAAGAAACAGGGTTCACCCATCCCGGCGCCATGGCCACCACGGTGACACTTCCCGCCCGCCTGTTGCACACCCTCCCGCCAGACGCCGACCTCACGGCCGCCGCGCTCCTCGAGCCCGCCGCCTGCGCGGCCGCAGCGGTCCTGAAGGCGCGTCCGCTGCCGGGTTCACGAGTGGCCGTCATCGGAACCGGCGCCGTCGCCCTCCTCGCCGCCCAGCTCCTGGGCACCTCCTCCCCCAGGGAACTTCTGGTACTCGGTTCGAGCCCCGACCATGCCGGACTGTCCCACCATTTCGGGGCCACCACCTATGGGATATGGGGCCGTGATGCCGGCCCTTCCGACTTCGACGTGGTGATCGATGCCGTGAGCGCGGTCTCGACCGCACGCGCCGCCATGTCCCTGTTGCGGCCAGGAGGACGCCTGGTCCTCACCGACATCCCGGCCCGCGGCGCGGAGAATCTGGATCCCGTCCACGTCATCCACCGACAGCTGTCGATCGGAACCGTGCTCGGAGCCTCCGCCTCTGCCTGGACCTACGCCGTACGTGCCTTTTCCGCCGGGCAACTGACTCCACTGACGCTCCTCACACACGAGCTGGGCCTCGACGAATTCGCCCGCGCCATGGAACTCATCGGCAGCAGCGGTCCCGGGGTCGGGAAAGTCCTCCTGCGACCCTAGGCCTCAAGCGGAGGACGACACCTCCTGCCCGCAGGACAGGACCCAAGCCTCTGATCCCCCCGAGCGCAAGATGCCTCCACGCGCGCGGACAGAGGGTGCCGCGTCGCCACCCGGTTCACCTCGTCCCGGCCGCCGAGCAGGTTTTTGCCGACGTCTGTTTTCACCGACGACGTTCGGAACACGAAGATGACAGAACAGCGCCAGCAGGCCCGCCCGCCCGTCTCGGAACCCTTCGGTCACCTGCCCGACGGCACGAAGGTGCGTCGCTGGTGGCTGGAGAACGGCGGATTCCCTCGGCGGCACCGCCTCGGGAAGCGGTGGCCGCCGTTACCGCCCCGGGGACGGACTGTGCCTGGAGACACAACATTTTCCCGATTCCCCCAACCACCCGGAATTCCCCAGTCCGGTCCTGCGACCCGGCGAGACTCCCGGTCCTCGACCGTTCACTCCTTCACCACAGACTGCCTCGATCGAGAGTGAGTGTTAACGTTCACAAGCGTGAGGTCAAGACCTGGCCAAACCGCCGCCACACGGGGGCCAGGGTGGGGGAAAATCGACCGGCCGCAGCATGCAGGCACGCCACGAGGGGCGAATCTGCCACGGTCAACCACGCGTCCTGACCGGCCTCTGGGCCGTTTCGCCGTACAGCTACCAGGCTCGCCCCCGTCTATCAAGAACGGGTAACGGTCGCACGAGCCCTTGAGTTACGTCTCTGTTAGCGCTCACAATGTGTCGCGTTCGCCCGCTCACCCGTTGTCGGGGCAGACGCTTCATCCGCCTCGCCCGCCACAACCGTCCAGCGCGCAGCCACGCCTCCGCCGGGCCCGTCGCCTTCAGGACCTCGCCCGGTGTCACGCACGTCTCGAGAGGAAACACGACATGGCCCACAGAGCCCTCCGCGTCATCGCCGCCGCCGTTCTGGCCGGCGGGGTGCTGACCGCCTGCACCACCGAACCCGTGAACACCGGCAGCACCGGCAAGGGCTCCTCCGACGGAAAACTGGTGCTCGGGTTCGCACAGGTGGGAGCCGAGAGCGGCTGGCGTACCGCCAACACCAAGTCCGTCCGCGAGGCGGCCGAGAAGGCCGGTCTCACGCTGAAGTTCTCCGACGCGCAGCAGAAGCAGGAGAACCAGATCAAGGCGATCCGCACCTTCATCCAGCAGAAGGTGGACGTCATCGCCTTCTCCCCCGTGGTGGAGTCCGGGTGGGACACCGTCCTGAAGGAGGCCAAGAGCGCCGGCATCCCGGTGATCCTCACCGACCGCGCGGTCGACTCCGCGGACACCTCCCTCTATCAGACGTTCCTCGGCTCCGACTTCGTCAAGGAGGGACAGGAGGCCGGCAAGTGGCTCGTGAAGGAGTACGAGGGAACCTCCGAGCCGGTCAACGTCGTGGAGCTCCAGGGCACCACCGGGTCCGCGCCCGCCAACGACCGCAAGGCCGGCTTCGCCGAAGTTATCAAGGGCGACCCCAAGTTCAAGGTCGTCGCCTCCCAGACCGGCGACTTCACCCGCGCCAAGGGCAAGGAGGTCATGCAGGCCTTCCTCAAGTCCCACCAGGACATCGACGTCCTGTACGCCCACAACGACGACATGGCCCTGGGCGCCATCCAGGCCATCGAGGAAGCGGGCAAGAAGCCGGGCGTCGACATCAAGGTGATCTCCGTCGACGGCATCAAGGACGCCTTCGTCGCCATGCAGGAGAAGAAGATCAACGTGGTGGTCGAGTGCAACCCGCTCCTCGGCGACCAGCTCATGGAGCTCGTCAAGAAGGTCGCGGCGGGAGAGACCGTCCCGCGACGGGTCGAGGTCGAGGAGGGCGTCTTCACTCAGGACCAGGCCGCGGCGGCCCTGCCTGGCCGACAGTACTGACCGTCCCGCCCGTACGAGACCGGGGGCGGCCCTCGCGCCGCCCCCCCCGTTCCTCTCAGGAGAGGAGGGCGGATGGCAGCCCCACCCACCCCCCGCACGCAGACCCGCACCGACCGGCCGGTCCTTGAGGCCCGCGGCATCCGCAAGTCCTTCCCCGGGGTCCTCGCCCTCGACGGCGTGGACCTGCGCCTCTTCCCGGGCGAAGTCCACGCGCTGATGGGCGAGAACGGCGCCGGCAAGTCGACCCTCATCAAGGTACTCACCGGGGTCCACCCGCCCGACGGGGGAACCATCTCCGTCGACGACACCCCCCGGCGGTTCGGCGAACCGCTGGAAGCCCAGCAAGCCGGAATCAGCACGGTCTACCAGGAGGTGAACCTCTGCCCCAACCTCTCGGTCGCCGAGAACATCCTCATCGGCCGTGAGCCCCGGCGGCTTGGCCTGGTCCACTGGTCGGCCCTCCACGAGCGCGCGGCACGGCTCATCACCGAACTGGAACTCGACCTCGACGTCCGCCTGCCGCTGAGCGCGCACTCCCTCGCCGTCCAGCAACTCGTCGCGATCGTACGGGCCGTGGACATCAAGGCGAGGGTCCTCATCCTCGACGAGCCCACCTCCAGCCTCGACCGGGACGAAGTCGCCCAGCTGTTCGCCCTGGTGCGCCGGCTGCGCGACCGGGGCGTCGCGATCCTCTTCGTCACCCACTTCCTCGACCAGGTCTTCGACCTCTGCGACCGGGTGACCGTCCTGCGCAACGGCCGCCTCGAAGGCGAGTACCGGATCGACGAGCTGACCCCCGTCACCCTGGTGCACCGCATGGTCGGCAGCGAACTGCGCATCCTCGAGGAACTCGCGGAGACGTCCCACACGGGCACCGCCATCGCCCCCGACTCCGAGGGCGCCCCCTTCCTGAGCGCCCGAGGGCTCGCCCGTACCGGTTCCATCCAGCCCTACGACCTGGACATCCACCGCGGCGAGGTCATCGGTCTGGCCGGACTCCTCGGCTCCGGACGCACAGAGGCGGCCCGGCTGCTCTTCGGAGCCGACCACGCCGACGAAGGCGAACTCCGGATCGACGGCGAATGCACCGCACTGCGATCCCCCCGCGCCGCGATCGCCCGCAAGATCGCTTTCTGCTCGGAGAACCGCAAGACGGAGGGACTGATCGGCGAGCTCACGGTCCGCGAGAACATCGTGCTGGCCCTCCAAGCCGCACGCGGCTGGACCAAACCCCTCTCCCGCACCCGACAGGACGAGATCGCCGCCCAGTGGATCGAGGTGCTGGACATCCGCCCGGCCAACCCCGAGGCACAGGTCCGCAACCTCAGCGGAGGCAACCAGCAGAAGGTGCTGCTCGCCCGGTGGCTGCTCACCGACCCCAAGCTACTGATTCTGGACGAACCCACCCGCGGTATCGACATCGGCGCCAAGACGGAGATCCAGAAACTGGTCACCCGCCTGGCCGCGGAAGGCACCGCGGTCCTCTTCATCTCCGCCGAACTCGAGGAAGTGCTGCGGCTGAGCCACCGCGTGGGCGTACTGCGCGACCACCGGCTCGTCGCCACTCTCCCCAACGACCCGTCCCTGACGCCCGACCGGATTCTGGGCGCCATCGCCACCGGAGCCACTTCATGACCCCACCTGACGACACGGGACCCGGGACGCGTCCGGCCCCGGCGGCCGGCGCCCGGCGGCTCACCGAGCACCGGCTGTTCTGGCCCGCCGCCGTTCTCGCCGCCCTGTTGCTGGGGAACGTCGCCCTCACCCACGACTTCTTCGCCATCCGCGTCCAGAACGGACACCTCTACGGCAGCCTCATCGACATCCTCCAGTTCGGCGCCCCCCTGATCCTGGTGTCGCTCGGCATGACACTGGTCATCGCCACCCGCGGCATCGACCTCTCGGTCGGCTCGACGGTGGCCATCGCCGGCGCACTCGCGTGCGAGCACATCGCCACGGCGAAGGAGCCCGGAAGCCTGGGCACCGTCATGTCGGCGATCATCGTGGCGATCGTCGTCGCTGCCGCGATCGGACTGCTGAACGGCTTCCTCATCGCCCGGCTCGGCGTCCAGCCCATCGTCGCCACGCTGGTCCTCATGGTCGCCGGGCGCGGCGTGGCCCAGCTGATCACCGACGGCCAGATCATCAGCGTGTCCAGCAGCGCCTACAAGATGATCGGCGGCGGCTACTGGCTCACTCTCCCCTTCGCCGTCCTGCTTGCCGCGGCCCTCGTCGCAGTGACCTCCCTCGTCACCCGGCGGACCGCGCTCGGCATGCTGATCGAATCGGTGGGCGGCAATCCCGTCGCGAGCCGGCTCGTCGGCATCAGGGCGGGCGGGCTCCTGGTCATGGTCTACGTCGTCAGCGCCGTGTGCGCGGCAGTGGCCGGCCTGATGATCAGTTCCAACGTCTCCAGCGCCGACGGCAACAACGCCGGCCTGTGGATCGAGCTGGACGCGATCCTCGCCGTGGTCATCGGCGGCACCGCTCTCACGGGCGGCCGCTTCTCCCTCGGCGGGACGGTCCTGGGCGCGCTGATCATCCAGACCCTCTCGACCACGATCTACACCCTCGGCGTACCGCCGGAGACCACCCTCGTCTTCAAGGCCCTGGTCGTCATCGTCGTGTGTCTCGTCCAGTCGTCCGCGTTCCGCGCGCGACTCTCACACCGTCGCCGACCGGCCGCCCCGGACCCGACCCCCGCGGCCGACGACATGGCGGCCCGCCGGCAGGAGGTCCACCCGTGAGCACCGCCCTCAGCTCCCTCACCAAGCCGCTCCACCGGTTCTCGGTACGGCATGCCACCCGCCTGCCGCTCATGGTGACGGCCACTCTGCTGATCGCGATGTTCTCGATCGGCTCCCTGCAGTACGAAGGTTTCTTCTCCGCGCAGGTCCTGCTCAACGTCCTGATCGACAATGGCTTCCTGCTCGTCGTAGCGATCGGCATGACGTTCGTCATCCTCACCGGTGGAATCGACCTGTCCGTCGGCTCCATGGTGGCCTTGTCGACCATGCTGACGGCCTGGCTCGTCGAACAGAACGGCCTGCCGCTCGCCCTTTCGGTGCCGGTGGTCCTGCTGGTGGGTGCAGGAGGCGGCGCGCTGATGGGCTGGGTGATCCACGCCTTCGAGATCCAGCCCTTCATCGTCACCCTCGCGGGCATGTTCCTCGCCCGCGGCCTCTGCTACATGATCAGCACCGAGTCCATCTCCCTCACCGACCCCACGACCACGCGGATCGCCCAGACGCGGGTGCTCCTGCCCGGGGGCCTGTTCATCTCACCCGCCGTGGTCATCGCCCTGGTCGTGCTGGCGCTCGCCTTCGTCGTCCTGCACCACACCCGCTTCGGCCGTACCGTCTACGCCCTGGGCGGCAACGAGTCCTCCGCCCGTCTCATGGGCCTGCCCGTGGGACGCACCAAGGTCGCGGTGTACGCCGTGAGCGGTCTGTGCTCCGCCCTCGGCGGTCTGCTGCTGACGTTCTACATGCTGTCCGGGTACGCCCTGCACGCCGTCGGCATGGAACTCGACGCCATCGCGGCCGCCGTCATCGGAGGGACACTGCTGACCGGGGGCTCCGGTTTCGTCCTGGGCACCGCGCTGGGCGTGACGGTCCTCGGCCTGATCCAGACCATCATCAGTTTCCAGGGCACGCTCAGCTCGTGGTGGACGCGCATCGTCATCGGAGGCCTGTTGTTCGTCTTCATCCTCCTCCAACGGCTCTTCGGCGGCTCCCGCCCGGCGCACTAGACCTCCCGGGCAAGCCCGGATCCCGAGCAGACCACTGACCACCACGACCGCGGCCGGGAAAGCGGGGCCTTCAGCCCCCTTTCCCGGCTGTGCCGCACTCCGAACAAGGAACTCCCATGACCCCGTCCTCCCGCCCTCCTTTCACCGGAGGCCCACCGGTCTGCCACCCCGGCACGGACTCCGGGCAACGATGGACCTTCGGCTTTACGGACGGCCTCACGGCGGAGGTACACACCCGCGGCGCCCGCCTCCACGCGCTGTGGGTGCCGGACCGGTACGGCACCCCGGCCGACGTCGTCCTCGCTCCTCGCGATCCGGCCCAGACGGCCACCGCCGCCCGGTACTTCGGCGCCACGGTCGGTCGCTACGCCAACCGCATCGCACAAGGCCGGTTCTCCCTGGACGGGAAGCCGTACCAGTTGACCACGCAGGAGAACGGCCACTGCCTGCACGGCGGAACCGACGGCTTCGACACCCGGCTCTGGGAAGCCGAGAGCGTGCACACCCCGGAGTGGACCGGTGTGCTCCTGCACCTCCGCAGCCCCGATGGCGACCAGGGGTTCCCGGGAAACCTGGACGTCACCGTCAGCTGTCTCATCGGCCGCGGCAACGAACTCTCCTTCTCCTACGCGGCGGTCACCGACGTGACCACCCTGGTCAACCTGACCAACCACGCCTACTTCAACCTCGAGGGCGAGGGTGCCGTCGACATCCTCGACCAGGAGCTCGCCGTCGACGCCACCCACTACACACCGGTCGACGGGGATCTCATCCCCTCCGGGGACCACCGCCCCGTCTCCGGCACCGCGTTCGACCTCCGGCGGCCGCTCAGGATCGCCGAGGCCCTGGCCCGCCCCGACGCGGGCGGGGGATACGACCACAACTTCGTACTGAACCGGCGCGGCGGCGACGACACCCTCCACCGGGCCGCCGTCCTCCACGCGCCGGCCACGGGCCGCCGCATGGAGGTGCTGACCACGGAGCCCGGACTCCAGGTCTACACCGCGGGGCAGTTCGACGGAACGGTCCTCGGCAAGAGCGGTACGCCCTACCGGGCGGGCGCCGGTATCGCGCTGGAGACCCAGCACTTCCCCGACTCCCCGAACCGCCCCGGTGACCCGTCCGCGGTGCTGCGCCCCGGTGACGAGTACCGGTCGAGGACGGTCCTGCGGTTCAGTACCCGCGACTGACTGCGTACGAACACGCCGACATGGCTGTGCCCGCCGGTGGAGGAGCCGGCGGGCACAGCCATATCCGCAGCGGCGTCAGGCGCCTGCCCTGCGCTTGTTCCACACGTCGAAGCCGACCGCCGCGAGCAGCACGAGGCCCTTGATGACCTGCTGCCAGTCGGTGCCCACCCCGACCAGGTTCATGCCGTTGTTGAGCACGCCGAGGACCAGGCCGCCGATGATGGCTCCCAGGACGGTCCCGACGCCGCCGCTCATGGACGCCCCGCCGATGAACGCGGCGGCGATGGCCTCGAGTTCGAAGTTCACGCCCGCCTTCGGCGAGGCCGCGTTGAAGCGCGCAGCGAAGACGAGCCCGGCGAGCGCCGCGAGCATTCCCATGTTGAGGAACACCGCGAAGGTCACCTTCTTGTCCTTGACCCCGGACAGCTTCGCGGCGGGCAGGTTCCCCCCGATCGCGTACACGTGGCGGCCGATCACCGCGTTGCGCATCACGTAGCCGAAGCCCACCAGCAGCGCGGCCAGGATCAGGAGGACCACGGGGGCGCCCTTGTAGCTGGCGAGCAGCAGGGTGGTGACCAGGACGGCGGCGATCAGCGCCGTCACCTTCAGCGCGAACAGGCCCGTGGGGAGCGTCTCCAGGGCGAACTCCCGCTGGCGGCGGCGGTCCCGCACCTCCTGGAACACCACGTAGGCGATCAGTCCCAGGCCGAGGAGCAGGGTCCCGTTGTGGTAGTTGGTCTGCGGCCCCACCTCCGGCAGGAAGCCGTTGGCGATCTTCTGCAGTCCGTCCGGGAACGGGCCGAGCGTCTGCCCTTTGAGGAAGATCTCCGTGAGCCCGCGGAACAGCAGCATGCCGGCGAGGGTCACGATGAACGACGGTATGCCGACGTACGCGATGAAGAATCCCTGCAGCGCGCCGGCGACGGCCCCAAGGAGCAGGGTGAGGAGCACCGCGACGGGCCAGGACACATGGTGCTCGACCATGAGCACCGCCCCGATCCCACCGACCAGGGCCATCAGGGAGCCCACCGACAGGTCGATGTGCCCGGAGATGATGACGATCATCATGCCGATCGCCAGGATGAGGATGTAGCTGTTCTGCAGCACCAGGTTGGAGACGTTGCGCGGCAGCAGGAGATCGCCGCCCGTCCAGATCTGGAACAGGAGCACGATCAGGCCGAGTGCGAAGAGCATCCCGTACTGGCGCATGTTCCGTCGGACGCCGTCCAGGAGCACCCGGGCCAGCGGTGCCCCGGTGGACGGAGCCCCGCGGCCCGGGGGCGCCGGTGTGGTCGTTTTCGTGCTGACGTCGGTGCTCATGCCTGGTGTCCTTCGCTGGAGGCGGCGCCTGCGGTGACCGCCGGTGGTGCGGGGGTGTCCTGCGTCATGTGCCGCATCAGCACTTCCTGGGTGGCGTCCTCGCGGGCGACTTCGCCGGTCAGGCGTCCTGCGGTCATGGTGTAGATGCGGTCGCACATGCCGAGCAGTTCGGGCAGTTCGGAGGAGATGAAGAGGATCGCCTTGCCCTCGGCGGCGAGCCGGTCGATCACGGTGTAGATCTCGAACTTGGCTCCCACGTCGACTCCCCGCGTGGGCTCGTCGAGGATGAGGACGTCCGGTCCGGCGAGGATCCACTTGCTGAGGACGACCTTCTGCTGGTTGCCGCCGGAAAGGCGGCCGACCGGTTCGAGGACGTTCGGAGCCTTGATGTTCATGGTCCGCCGGTACCGTTCGGCCACCTTGCGCTCCTCATGCCCGTCGACGACGCCGCGGCGGGCGAGGGCGCCGAGGGACGCGAGCGAGATGTTCCGGCTCACGGAGTCCCCGAGGTTGAGACCGTAGTGCTTGCGGTCCTCGGTGGCGTACGCGATGCCATGGGCGACCGCCTCGGGAACCGTACGTGTCCGCACCTCGCGGCCGTCCTTGAACACGACGCCCTGCTCGTAGTGGCCGTAGGAGCGCCCGAAGACACTCATGGCGAGTTCGGTCCGGCCGGCCCCCATGAGCCCTGCGACGCCGACGATCTCCCCCCGGCGGACCTGGAGCGAGACCCCGTCGACGACCTTGCGGCCGCGGTCGAGCGGATGACGCACGGTCCAGTCCCGGATCTCCAGGACAGGGCCGGCGTCGGCCGGGCCCTCGTACGGCGTGCGGTCGGGGAAACGGCTGTCGAGGTCCCGCCCCACCATGCCGCGGATGATGCGCTCTTCGGTGGTGGCCGGGTCCCTGACGTCCAGGGTCTCGATGGACCGCCCGTCGCGCAGGATGGTGACGGAGTCGGCGATCTGGGCGATCTCGTTCAGCTTGTGCGAGATGATGATCGAAGTGATGCCCTGGCTCTTCAACTCCCGCATAAGCCGCAGCAGCTTCGCGCTGTCCTCGTCGTTGAGCGCCGCGGTGGGCTCGTCGAGGATCAGCAGGCGGACGTTCTTCGCCAGCGCCTTCGCGATCTCCACGAGCTGCTGCTTGCCGACACCGATGTCGGCGACCCGGGTCTCGGGGCGCTCGTCGAGACCGACCCGCCTGAGCAGTTCGGAAGCTCGGCGCAGCGCCTCGCGCCAGTCGATCACCCCCCGTCGGGACGGCTCGTTGCCGAGGAAGATGTTCTCGGTGATCGACAGGTAGGGAACGAGTGCGAGCTCCTGATGGATGATGACGATGCCGTGCTGCTCACTGGCCCTGATGTCCTTGAAGCGGCACGGCTCGCCTTCGAAGAGGATCTCGCCCTCGTAGGTCCCGTGCGGGTGGACGCCGGACAGGACTTTCATGAGGGTCGACTTTCCGGCACCGTTCTCTCCGCACAGGGCGTGCACCTCGCCGCGCTCCACGGACAGGGTCACCTCGGAGAGTGCCCTGACTCCGGGGAAGGTCTTGACGATGGACCGCATCTCGAGGACGGGGCCGACCGGGGACGAGGTCGAGGCGGAGACGTCGGGGGAGTGGGCCGAGGCGGGTGTCACCGCAGTTCCCCGGCGTCGATGTAGCCGGAGTCGACCAGGACCTTCCGGTAGTTCGACTTGTCGACGCTCACCGGGTCGAGCAGGAAGGCCGGGACCACCTTCTTGCCGTTGTCGTACGTGGTGTCGTCGTTGATCTCGGGCTTCTTGCCGGCGAGGACGGCCGTCACCATGTCCGCGGCGACCTGCGCGAGTGCGCGCGTGTCCTTGTACACGGTCTGCGTCTGCTGGCCCGCGATGATCGACTTCACGGAGGCGACCTCCGCGTCCTGGCCGGTGACGACCGGCAGCGGCTTGGCGGCGCTTCCGTAGTCGTCGGACTTCAGAGCGGACAGGATGCCGATGGAGATGCCGTCGTAGGGGGACAGCACGGCGTCGACCCGGGCCGTGGAGTACGAGGAGGTCAGCAGGTCGTCCATGCGCTTCTGCGCCGTCCCTCCGTCCCAGCGCAACGTGGTGACCTGGTTCAGCTGGGTCTGCTGGAAGCGCACGACCAGCTGCTTCTTGTCGAGGTAGGGCTTCAGCACCTTCATGGCGCCGTTGAAGAAGTACTTGGTGTTGTTGTCGTCGTTCGACCCGGCGAACAGCTCGATGTTGAAGGGGCCCTTCTTCGAGCCGGCCTTCAGTCCCAGCTGCTCGACGATGTACGTGGCCTGGAGCTCGCCGACCTTCTCGTTGTCGAAGGAGGCGTAGTAGTCGATGTGCGGGGAGCCCAGGATGAGCCGGTCATAGGAGATCACCGGGATGTGGGCGTCGGCCGCCTGCTGGAGGACGTTGGAGAGGGCCTCGCCGTTGATGGCGGCCACGACCAGGGCGTCGACACCCTGGGTGATCATGTTCTCGATCTGGGCGACCTGCTGGTCGGGGTCGTCCTCGCCGTACTGCAGAGTCGTGGAGAAGCCGGCCTTCTTCAGGCTCGCGGTCATGTTCCGGCCGTCGGCGATCCACCTCTCGGAGGACTTGGTGGGCATGGCGATGCCGATGGTGAGGTCCTTCTCGTCCTTCGACTGCTGGCTGCCGCCCTCGCTGTTCTGCCCGCAGGCGGTCAGC
Source organism: Streptomyces sp. NBC_01353 (assembly GCF_036237275.1). GTDB lineage: Bacteria > Actinomycetota > Actinomycetes > Streptomycetales > Streptomycetaceae > Streptomyces. The sequence continues at coordinate 777,928 of NZ_CP108352.1, forward strand.
AGCAGGGCACAGCCGGTGGTCACGGCCAGGAGAGCGGATACGGATCGGAACTTCTTCATGGGCGTTACCCATCCCGTCGTCGAGGGCGGCTCCGACCGGGGGCGGGCTCGATGGCAGCGCGTGTCCTCGCACCACCGGGACGGCACCGTTCCGGCTGGGGGCCAGGGCGTCGGCACCCTGGTCGAGCTAGATTGTTAGCGCTCACAACGCCGTGATACAAGAGGCGATAAGGTTTTTCTCGCATCGATACACAGCCGTAAGCACGGAGAAGGGAGGCGAACGTGGCGCAGTCCGCGGAAGACGTCCGCCCGCCGACGATGGCCGACGTCGCACGAGAGGCGGGGGTCTCCCACCAGACCGTCTCCCGGGTGCTGAGCGGTCACCCCAATGTGCGCGCGGCCACCCGTGACCAGGTCACCCTGGCCATCGAGCGGCTGGGCTACCGCCGCAACTCCGCCGCGCGCGCCCTGGTGACGCGCCGTACGAGGACGCTGGGCGTCATCGCCGTCAACACCGCCCTGTACGGCCCCGCCAGCACCCTGACCGGCCTGGAGGAGGCGGCCCGGGAGGAGGGCTACCTCGTCTCGACCGTCAGTCTGCGCACCGGAGAGGGGCAGGGGCTCAAGGACGCCATCGACCATCTCGCGGCCTGGGGCGTGGAGGGCGTCGTCGCCATCACTCCGCAGCGCTCGCACGTGCAGGCGCTCGCCGAACTGGACGCGCCCTTCCCCGTGGTCACCGTGGAGGGCGGTCATCAGCTCGACCTGCCCAGCGTCTCCCTTGACCAGGAGCTCGGCGCCCGCATGGTCACCGAGCACCTGCTCGCCGCCGGGCACGGCACCGTCTGGCACGTGGCCGGTCCCGACGACTGGCTGGAGAGCGAGGCCCGCGCCGCGGGATGGCGCGCCGTCCTGGAGGAGAACGGCATCCGCCCTCCACGCGTTCTGACGGGGGACTGGAGCCCGCTGTCCGGGTACCGGGCGGGGCAGGAGCTCGCGGGACTCGCCCTGGCCCGCCGCGGGGCGACCCCGGTCACGGCCGTCTTCGTCGCCAACGACCAGATGGCGCTCGGCGTCCTGCGGGCGCTGCGCGAGGGCGGGATCCGCACCCCCGGACAGGTGGCCGTCGCCGGCTTCGACGACATCCCGGAGGCCGAGTACTTCCCTCCGCCGCTGACGACGGTCCGCCAGGACTTCGCCACCATCGGGCGCCGCAGCATCGGGCTCCTGGTGGACCACATCGAGGGCCGCGCCCGGAAAGCCGAGCACCTCCTGGTGCAACCGCAGCTCATCATGCGCGCGAGCACGCGACCTTCGAACGAAGCCTGACGCGGCGGGCGGCTCTCGCCACCACCTCCTGGCCGCCAGTGACAGGCCTCCTGTCGGCCGTCTGGCGTCGGCCGTCTGGCGGCTGGCGGCTGGCGGCGCATGCGCGTCGTTCCGCGCGCGCAAGTGCCCCCGCCGACCGCCCCACCTCCTGCCGGGCTGGTCGCGATGCCGGGGGCCACCTCTGGCGTGGAGGTGAGCGCTCACTTCAGAGGCCTCGTTTCTTGCCGAATGTTCGACAGAACTACACGCAGCTCTTGTCCAACCTGATTGTGAGCGTTAACAATCAGGGTGCTCCTCTGGCCCTGATCATGACGAGAGAGACCACACCGTGACCACACAAGCCCTTTCCGACCCCGCAGCCCGTCACCATCCCGAGGCCTGCACCATCGGAGTCGACTTCGGCACCCTCTCCGGGCGCGCCGTCGTGGTCAGGGTCCGGGACGGCGCCGAACTCGGTTCGTCGGTCCACGAGTACCGCCACGCAGTCATCGAGGACCGCCTTCCCTTCACTGGCGCCCCCCTGCCCCCCGACTGGGCCCTGCAGCACCCCGAGGACTGGCGCGACGTCCTGCGTACCGCCGTTCCGGCGGCGCTCGCCGACGCAGGAGTCGACCCGGCCCGCGTCATCGGCGTCGCCACCGACTTCACCGCCTGCACGGTCCTGCCGACCACCCCGGACGGCACTCCCCTCGCCCTGACACCGGAGTGGGCCGACCGCCCGCACGCCTGGCCCAAACTGTGGAAGCACCACGCGGCCCAGGGCCAGGCCGACCGCATCAACGCCCTCGCTCACGCCCACGGCGAGAAGTGGATCGCACGGTACGGCGGCAAGATCTCCTCCGAGTGGCAGTACGCCAAGGCCCTGCAGATCCTGGAGGAGGACCCCGCCGTCTACGCCGCCTGCGCCCGCTGGATCGAGGCGGCCGACTGGATCGTCTGGCAGCTGACCGGCACCGAGTCCCGCAACACCTGCACCGCCGGCTACAAGGGCATCCACCAGGACGGCGCCTACCCCTCGCCCGGCTTCCTCGCCCGACTCCACCCGGAATTCGCCGACTTCCCCGCCACGCGCCTGGAGCACCCGCTGTCACCCCTGGGCTCCCGTGCCGGCGGACTGAGCGGCCGGGCCGCGCACTGGACCGGCCTCCCCGAGGGCATCGCCGTCGCCGTCGGCAACGTCGACGCCCACGTGGCCGCGCCCGCGGCGGGCGCCGTCGAGAACGGCCGGATGCTCGCCATCATGGGCACCTCCACCTGCCACGTCCTCAACGGCGCCACCCTCGCCGAGGTCCCCGGCATCTGCGGAGTCGTCGACGGCGGCATCGTCGAGGGCGCCTACGGCTACGAGGCCGGCCAGAGCGCGGTCGGCGACATCTTCGCCTGGTGGCTTCGCCAGGGCGTCCCGGACCACTACCGCACCGAGGCCGCGGCATCGGGTGAGGACCTGCACCAACTCCTGACCCGCAAGGCAACCGACCAGCCGGTCGGCGCGCACGGACTGGTCGCCCTGGACTGGATGAACGGCAATCGCTCCACCCTGGTCGACCATCACCTGTCCGGAGTCATCGCCGGACTCACCCTCGACACCCGGCCCGAAGACGTCTATCGGGCCCTGCTCGAATCCACCGCCTACGGCACCCGGATGATCGTCGAGGCGTTCGAGGAGGGCGGGGTTCCCGTCGAGGAGTTCATCGTGACCGGGGGCCTGAAGAAGAACGCCCTGCTCATGCAGATCCACGCCGATGTGCTCCGCCGCCCCGTCTCCCTCGGCACCTCCGAACAGGGGCCGGCACTCGGCTCAGCCATCCACGCCGCCGTCGCCGCGGGCGCCTACCCCGACGTCCGCTCCGCCGCCTCCGTCATGGGAAGCGTCCAGCGACACACATATGTGCCCGACCCCGTACGGGCGGACGCCTACGACGCGCTGTTCAGCGAGTACCGCGCCCTGCACGAGCACTTCGGCACCGGCTCGGACCTCCTCCTGCACCGCCTGCGACGGATCCGCAACACCGCACGCGTCGCCACCACCGGCTGACCGGGCCGCCTCCCCGCCCCCAGCCTCCATCGGCCCGACCTCTCCGCCCCAGCACCTCCGAGGAGCACACCCGACATGACGCTCGCCCAGCCCGACCGCGAGATCTGGTTTCTCACCGGCAGCCAGGCCCTCTACGGCGACGACACACTGGCCCAGGTCGCCGACCAGTCCCGCGCCATCTGCGAGACCCTGGCCGACCAGCCCCAGATGACCGTCCGCCTGGTGTGGAAGCCGGTCCTCACCGACGCGGCCGCCATCCGCGCGGTCTGCCTGGAGGCCAACGCCGACGACCGCTGCATCGGCCTGATCGCCTGGATGCACACCTTCTCCCCGGCCAAGATGTGGATCGCCGGCCTCGACGCGCTGAGCAAGCCCCTGCTCCACCTGCACACCCAGGCCAACCGCCAACTCCCCTGGTCCACCATCGACATGGACTTCATGAACCTGAACCAGGCCGCCCACGGCGACCGCGAGTTCGGCTTCGTCCAGACCCGCCTCGGTGTCCCCCGAAAGACCGTGGCCGGCCACGTCTCCACCCCTGACGTCGTCGACCGCATCGCCGGATGGGCCCGCGCCGCCGTCGGCCGATCCGAACTGACCACCCTCAAACTCGCCCGTTTCGGCGACAACATGCGCGACGTCGCCGTCACCGAGGGCGACAAGGTCGAGGCACAGCTGCGGTTCGGGGTCTCGGTCAACACCTACGGCGTCAACGACCTCGTCGCCGCGGTCGACGCCGCCGACCAGGACACCGTCACCGCGCTCGTCAAGGAGTACGAGGACCTCTACGCCCTCGCACCCGAGCTGCGGCCTGGCGGCGAGCGCCATGACTCACTGCGCTACGCCGCCCGGATCGAAGCCGGCCTACGCGCCTTCCTCACCGAAGGCGGCTTCCGCGCCTTCACCACCAACTTCGAGGATCTCGGCGGCCTGCGCCAGCTGCCCGGCCTCGCCGTGCAGCGCCTGATGGCGGACGGTTACGGCTTCGGCGGTGAAGGGGACTGGAAGACCTCCACCCTGCTGCGCACGCTCAAGGCGATGGCGCACGGCCTGCCCGGCGGCACCTCCTTCATGGAGGACTACACCTATGACCTCACACCCGGCCAAGAGCTCATCCTCGGCGCCCACATGCTCGAGGTCTGCCCCTCCCTCACAACGGCCACGCCCACCTGCGAGATCCACGCGCTCGGCATCGGCCGCCGCGAGGACCCGGTCCGCCTCGTCTTCGACGCGGACCCCGGTCCGGCCGTGGTCGTCGGCATCGCCGACATGGGCGACCGGTTCCGCCTCGTCGCCAATCACATCGACGTCGTCGCCCCGCCCGAGCCGCTGCCGCAGCTCCCCGTCGCCCGGGCCGTCTGGCGCCCCCGCCCGGATCTGCGCACCTCCACCGAGGCTTGGCTGACGGCCGGAGCACCGCACCACACCGTCCTGACCACCGCTCTCGGCGGCGAGGAGCTCGAAGACCTCGCCGAGATGCTGCGGACCGAGCTCGTCGTCATCGACCAGGAGACCACCGTCCGGCGCTTCACGCGGGAACTGCGCTGGAACCAGGCCTACCACCGTCTGGCCCAGAGCCTGTGACCGCCCCCGCCCGCATCTCCTCCACCCCCACCAGGACGGAGCACCCCGTGAGCACGACGGTTTCCAAGGAGCTGCGCCGAGAAGTACTGGAGGCCAACCTCCGCATCCCCCGAGCCGGGCTCGCCACGCTGACCTGGGGAAACGTGAGCGGGGTGGACAGACAGGCCGGGGTCTTCGTCATCAAGCCCTCGGGAGTGGCCTACGACGTCCTGAGCGAGGAGGACCTCGTCGTCGTCTCCCTCTCCGACGGGCGAGTCGTGGACGGCCACCTGCGCCCGTCCACCGACACGGAAACACACCGCAGCCTCTACCTGGCCTTTCCCTCCATCGGAGGCGTGACCCATACCCACTCCACGCACGCCGTCGCCTTCGCCCAGGCCCGACGTCCCATCCCGGTGCTCGGCACGACCCACGCCGACACATTCAACGGCCCCGTCCCCGTCACCGAAGTCCTCACCCCGCAGCAGTGCGCCGAGGACTACGAATACAACACGGGCGAGGTCATAGTGGATCTGCTGGACCGTGACGACACCAGGGCCGGCGAGATACCCGGCGCTCTGGTCGCCCACCACGGCCCCTTCACCTGGGGCGCCGACGCCACCAAGTCCCTGGAACACGCCATCATCTGCGAAGCTGTGGCCGAAATGGCCCTCCACACCCTCGCCCTGGGCGCCGTCGAACCCCCGCAACACCTACTGGACCGCCACTTCACACGCAAGCACGGACCGGATGCCTACTACGGCAACCCCCCGACCGGGTGACCACACCAGCACCGCCGCGGCGCGACTCACCCACCCTCGCGCCGCGCCGAGAAGGCCCCGCTGAGGCGGACGCACACACCCGGGCGACGGGAACCCGAGCGCCGACACGCGCCAGAACCCCACCCGTACCGCACCGCGCACCGAGAGCACGACGCCCCAGAACCGTCCACCGCCGGCAGCCGACCACGTCCGGCGGCGCCACCGGCACGCTGCGGGTCGTCGACGACACCGAACGGTTCAACGAGTGCGACCGCAACCGCGTGCGCCTCGGCCTCGCAGGCACGGGCGGCACCACCGGCCGCTCCGGCATCGCCCTCAAGGAGCGCGCACCGTACGACTTCTCCGTCTGGGCCGCACCGATAACGCGGCCGGCACGCGCCTCACGACCGAACTACGCGCCGGTGCCCTGGAATGTCGAAGATCTTCTCCACCGCGACGGCGCGGCCGACCTTGATCGCCGACCGGGCCTTCGAACAGTGTCCCATCGCTCTGGGCGTCTACGCCCCTGAGCTGCGGTTCTGGGGATTCGACATGAGTGCCGAGTACTGGGCTCGGCAACGCCTGCTCGTCCTCAACTAACTTCCACCACGACTCGTGGATATGCAACGTGTCCGGGGAACTCCCGGTGCAGGCGGCGCCCGGCAGCCCGCTGGCGGTTCCGGCCGGCGCGACCGCGACCCGCTGGGTGGAGGGCCTCACCGTCATCGACGCCACGGTGCTCGCCTCGTACGACCACCCACACTTCGGCCGCTGGCCCGCCGTCACCACCCGCCGTCACGGTGCGGGTCGTGTGACCTGCGTCGGCACCGTGCCCGGGCGCGACCTCGCGCGGGAACTGGCCGCGTGGCTGGCCCCGGTCGCCTCCAGCGGCTGGTGCGACCTGCCCGCATCGGTCACGGCGACGACCGGGACGGCGCCGGACGGACGGCGTGTCCACGTCGTCCACAACTGGAGCGGGCAGCCGACCGACGTTCCGGCGCCCAGGGGCCTGGTCGACGCACTGAACGGCTTCACCGTCCCGGCAGGGGAGCGGGTCTCCCTCGGCGCCTGGGACGTGCGGGTCTTCGTCGCGAAATGAGGACGACGGGCGGTGGGCCCCTCGGGCCCGCCGCCCCGTCGAACATCGCGCCCTGCGAATTGACCAGGTAGAGGACTTCCCACCGATGCGGTCGAGGCCGTTGACGGTGGTGTCGGGCGTTACTAATCTGCGCTCCAGATCCCCGACCCACCGACCATCGTTCGATATTTCGTCGAGTGGGAGCGCTCCCAATCAGGCACGCTCAACTAGAGAGGAGAGAGAATTGACATGCACGCTACATTCCAACGCCCGCACGAACCCCCAGCAGGGAGACGGCGGTGGTCGCCGCGGTGGCCGCCCTGCTGGCCGCGCTCCTGACAGGCGTGGGCACCGCCGGGACGGCGCAGGCCGCCACGGTGCATACGAACGCGTGGTACGTCCTGGTCAACCGTGGCAGCGGCAAAGCGCTCGACGTGTCCGGCGCGGACACCGGCAACGGCACGGCCGTGCAGCAGTGGCCCCTCACCGAACAGCGCCAACCAGCGGTTCCAGTTCGTCGACTCGGGCGGCTACCACCGTCTCAGGGCACAGCGCTCCGGCAAAGCGCTGGACTCTGGGTCATCTGCGACACGGCCACCTGCCACCTGTTCTTCAGCGACGACAACGGGCACGTCTACCGCGCGCAGACCAGCCTGGCCAACTTCCCCAACGGCTTCGGGAACACGCGGGTGGTGCTGTCGGACACCACGTTCAACCTGTTCGAGGCGACCAACGTGTACAAGGTCGCCGGCAGCAACCGGTACCTGCTCCTCCAGGAATCCATAGGCTCCACCGGCCGGCGCTACTTCCGCTCCCCCCAGCCTCACCGGCACCTGGACGCCCCTCGCCGCCACGGAGAACGAACCCTTCGCCGGCCGCGCCAACGTCACCTTCCCCGGCGGCGCCTGGACCCAGGACATCAGCCACGGCGAGCTCGTCCGCGCCGGCAACGACCAGACCCTGACCATCGATCCGTGCCGCCTCCAGTACGTCTACCAGGGCATGGGCCCCGCCGCCGGAGGCGACTGCCTCCGACTTCCCTGGCGGATGAGCCTGCTCACCCAGACCAACTCCCCCTGCTGATCACACACGACGACACACAGGAGCCGCTCATGTCCCGCACAGCCCTGTCGTTACGCCGCCCCCCACACCTACCCGTCGCGCTGCTCACGGGCGTTCTCCTCCTCGGCGGTCTCATCTCCGCACCGGCCGCCACGGGCGCCCCCACCGCCGCCCACGCGACCACCGCCGTACGCGTCAACCAGGTCGGCTATCTTCCGGACGGCCCCAAGCGCGCCACCATCGTCACCACGGCGACACAGGCGCTCACCTGGCAGTTGCGGAACGCGTCCGGGACCGTGGTCGGGTCCGGATCGACCGTCCCGCGCGGCGCGGACACGCCGTCCGGGCAGTCGGTCCAGGTGGCCGACTTCTCCTCGTACCGGAGCACGGGCTCGGGATACTCCCTGGCGGTGGACGGCAGCAGCAGCGCGCCGTTCGACATCCGCGCGGACCTCTACGACACGCTGCGCGCCGACTCGATGGCGTTCTTCCACCACCAGCGCAGCGGCATCACGATCGACGCCTCCCTGGTGGGCTCCGCGTACGCGCGCCCGGCCGGACACCTCGGCGTCGCGCCCAACAAGGGCGACGTCTCCGTCCCCTGCCAGGCCACCGTGTGCGACTACACCCAGGACGTCAGGGGCGGCTGGTACGACGCGGGCGACCACGGCAAGTACGTGGTGAACGGCGGCATTTCGACCTGGCTGGTCGTCAACTCCTTCGAGCGGGCCAAGCGAGCGGGTAAGGACGCGGCGCTCGGCGACTCGACCCTGCGCGTCCCCGAGCGCGGCAACGGAACGCCGGACGTCCTGGACGAGGCGCGGTGGGAGCTCGACTTCCTGATGCGCATGCAGGTGCCCGAGGGCAAGCCGTACGCGGGCATGGCGTTCCACAAGATCCATGACGCGGCCTGGACCGGCATGCCGATGCGCCCCGAACAGGACGCCCAGCCCCGTGAACTGCACCGTCCGTCCACGGCTGCGACCCTCAACCTCGCGGCGGCCGCCGCACAGTGCGCCCGGGTCTTCCGTCCGTATGACGCCGCGTACGCCGACCGCTGCCTGTCGGCCGCCCGCCGGGCCTGGACGGCGGCGCAGGCCAACCCGGCCGTGTACGCGCCGGATTCGGACAGCACGGGCGGCGGGGCCTACGGGGACACGCAGGTCACCGACGAGTTCTACTGGGCGGCCGCCGAGCTGTACGCGGCGACCGGCGAGAGCGCCTACCGGGACGCGGTCACCTCCTCGTCCTGGCATGCCTCCGCCACCGCCTTCACCCCCTATGGCTTCGGCTGGGCGGACACCGCCGCGCTCGGCCGGCTCACCCTGGCCACCGTCCCCAACGGGCTGCCCGCCGCCGACGTGGCCCGGGTCCGTGCCTCGGTGACCGCGGCCGCGGACGGCTACCTGTCCAGAATGGCAGCCCAGGGCTACGCGGTGCCCGTTCCGGCGGACGGGTACTTCTGGGGCTCGAACGGTGAGGTCGCCAACGACGCGGTCGTCATGGCCGTCGCCGGGGAACTGACGGGTGACGGGCGCTACCGCGCCGGCGCGCTGGAGACCATGGACTACCTGCTCGGCCGCAACGTCCTCGGTCTGTCGTACGTGACGGGCTACGGCGACGCGGCCTCGCAGAACCAGCACCACCGCTTCTGGGCCCACCAGTTGGACCCCTCGTTGCCCCACCCGCCGGCGGGATCGCTCGCGGGCGGCCCCAACAGCGCGCTCCAGGACCCGGTGGCGCAGGAGAAGCTGACCGGCTGCGCACCGGCCGCCTGCTACATCGACCACATCGACTCGTACTCGACCAACGAAGTGGCCGTCAACTGGAACGCCCCGTTGGCCTGGCTCGCCGCCTACGCCGCCGAGCGGACCTCCACCGGCGAACCGCCCACCGCCGCCTGCGCGGTGACGTACACGGTGAGCAACGTCTGGAGCACCGGCTTCACCGCGACCGTCACTGTCCGGAACACCGGCCGGACGGCCGTGGACGGATGGGAGCTGACCTGGACCTACCCGGGCGGGCAGCGCGTCACGAGCGCCTGGAACGCAACCGTCACCCAGAACGGCACTGCCGTCAGCGCCCGCAACGCCGACTGGAACCGAGCGATCGCCCCTGGTGCGACCGCGAGCTTCGGAGTCCAGGGAACGTACAGCGGGACCAACCCCTCCCCCACGGCCTTCGCAGTCAACGGAAGCGCCTGCGCCTGATCCGCTGCCGGCCGGGCCCGGGCGGACGATTCCGCCCGGGCCGCCGGCGCCGCGCCACCACAGGCCACCCCCCACCCACCTGGAGACACCCATGCGCAGACTCCTCGCCTGCCTGACGGCGGCGGCAGCCGCTCTGGCCGGACTCACCGCTATGGCGCCACGGGCGACGGCCGCCGACTCGGGCGCCTTCAGCGTGCTCACCCACAACGTGGCCTGCCTTCCCGAGAGCCTCTCCAGCGCCCCGACGCCACGTGAACCGAGCACGACGGAGATCGGCCGGCGGATCGCGCCGTACGACATCGTCCACGTCCAGGAGGGGTCGCCAGCCGATCACGGCGTTCCTGCCACCGAGCCTGCGGCACCAGGTGGTCGAACACCGGGCCACGCCGGAGCAGGCGCTGATCGCCGACTTCGTGATGAAGCGTGAGCTGGGTGTGGGGATACCGCGCGGTGGGGCCGTCATCCTGCCCCCGACACCGCAGGCCCTCGATTACGGCGCGGAGCACTTCACGATTCGCAATGTCTTCCTGGACGGCACGGCTCAAACTCCTAGACAAGATCAAGGAGTTCGCCTCACTGCCCCAGCCACTGCCGGCCGACGCCGAACAGGCCCTGACACGGCTGCGCCAAGGCTGGCACCTGCTCACCCCGGCCGAGGAACTGGTCCACGCACGGGCCATGGTCACCAGGTACGCCAAGGCACTCGAAGCCATGACAGCATCCTGCGACCTGTACCGGGAGGCCGCCGAGTCGGCGCTCGACGCCCTCGCCGAGGCGAACAGCGGCGACGGCGCCCCCCGGACGGCATCGCCGGCGACGGCCAAGGAGGACCCCTCACCATGGAAGACCCTCGCGAAGACACTCGCCCGCTTCCGGGGCCCGAACCCCCAAGCGCCGGATACGGAGGTCCAGCAGCGTCCGCACGGCCAGTGAGATGTACGGGAGAACGCACCGATCACACTCTGGCCTCCCCGGGGAAAGCCAACCGGCCGCAGTCGTCGTCCGACACGAGTGGCGCCGAAACAGCAGACAGCGACCGGTATCGGACGCTGCCGCCGAGTACGCTGCCGAAGCCATCCCCGCCTGGGCCATCTCCGCTCGGCGGCGGCCGGTCGCCCGGCGGTGCGGTCGTCCCGTACCCGCGGGGGTTGCTCGCTCCGCCCGTCGCCGACCTCATCAGCTATCCCGTCGCCGCCGTCTTCAACCTCCTCGTCAACCTCGGAGTCGGCAAGAAATAGCAGGGAGTCACTCTCTTGCGGACCGACGGTCGAGCACTCCAGCTTCTCGAAGATCGGGGGCCGTTCCCGGAGCAAGCCCCGACGACGAGCCGCGTACGCGCTCCCCCGCGGATCACCCCACGACAGGTGCGGGGGACGCTCGGCGGCGGGGTGAGCGTGGCGGGGAACGCACCGCCGCCGGTCTGGGCGGGCGGGATGTTCAGCCGCCTCGGAAGATCCGGTTCTCCTTGCCTGGCCTTGACAGGATGATGCCGGCGCGCCTGCGGACTCTGATCCAGTGCTTCTTCTCCTGCGGTCTATGTTCGATCCACAGCAGGCACCTGAGCCTTCGTATAGGGATGCAGGCGTTCGGTGTAGTCGAGGAGTTGGCCGAGCCCGCTTCGGATCTGCTCGGATTCGTTGTCGTCAACGACTTCACCTCGCACACCGTGAAGGTGTCGTCGTTCCACCATGCGATGCCGTAGGGCGGCTCGGCCCCCAGGGGGCTGACGACGTACAGGCCGCAGAGACGCGGCAGCCGCAAGGTCGTTCTGCAGGCATGCATGCTCCTGCCGGGACGCCGCGAGCAGTACCGGGTCCTCCGCCAGCGCAATTGGCGGCGTCGCGAAACCAAGATCCGGACCATGCTGGAAGTGCACTGTCGGCTGCTCGTTCAGTGCCGCGGGAACGCCACTGCCGTCGGCGCCGGCCCCAGCGTCGTCGTGCCAGGGGGCGACCGATGGCCCAGCCCCGTGCGGTACGCGTCCAGCGCGGCCTCGGTGCGGCCGCCGCGGCGCAGAAGGTCGCCCAGCAGACGGCACAGATCGGCGAGGTCGCCGCTCGCGCCGCTGCGCTCCAGCAGCCCCAGTGCCATGACGTAGTGCTCCTCGGCGGTCTCGCTGTCCCCCCGCTCCTCGGCGATCAGCCCGAGCAGCCTGTGCGCACCCCCCGCGTGCACCGCGCCGTGCCGGTCACCCAGCTCAAGAAATGCAGAGAGCAGATCCGACGCCTCGCCGTGCCGTCCGAGCCGCCGGAGGACATCGGCCAACTCCACCTCCACCTGCGCGGTGAACAGCGCCGCGCGTTTGGCGTTCAGCATGTCCCGGGCGGCGCGCAACTCCTGTTCGGCTACCGCCAGTTCGCCGTTCTGAGCCTGGACGTAGCCGCGCATCCAGTGACAGTGCGCGAGATCGGTGCACAGGCTCAGCTGCTGGTAGATCGCCTGCGCCTTGGCCAGTGAGGCGTCGGCGTCGGCCGTGCGCCCCTCGGCGAGGAAGGTGCGAGCCACCTGCCGGTGCATGCCCGCCACCAGCGCCGGATCGTCGACCTGCGGAGCCAGCGCCAGGGCGAGCTCGGCGGCGTGCGCGGCACGGGCGTGTGCACCCATGTCGATGTACGGGCCGATCACGGCGGCGTACAGGATGACCAGCGCCTCGGGGTCGGCCAGGCCGCTCGCACCGAGCTCGTCGATGGTGGATTCGAGGAGGTAGCAGGCGTAGCGCAGCTCCCCCGCCAAGAGGTGTGCGACGGCACGGCCCCGGATCGCGCGTGCGCGGCGGGGCAGCGGCTCCTCGGCGAGGAGCCGCTCGGCGGCCTGGAAGTGGTGGCCCGCGTCGACCAGTTCACCGGTCTCCAGGGCACAGTCGCCGAGCCCGAGCAGCGCCTCGGCCTGCTCGGGAACGAGTCCGAGGTGCTCCGCGTCGGCGAGGAGCCGGCGGTAGCGCACGGCGGCCTCGTCCGCCGTCCCGGTGGCCAGCTGCTGGTGGGCGTCGGTGAGAGCGAGCCGCAGCTCGGTGGCGAGGTGCGCGGGGCGGCCGGTGGCCAGCTCCTCGTACGTCGTACCGAGCCGCTCCGCAAGGAAGCGCAGTGCGGTCTCCGAGGGCCTGACCTTGCCTGACTCCAGCGTCGAGACGTACGCGGGGGTGTACGAAGGCTCGGCCAACTGTCGCTGCGTCAGCCCGCGTTGAGTGCGCAGCCGCTGTACTCGGTGGCCGATCGTGGCCGGATCGTCCATGCGGACCCCCTGGTTCGTGAACTCCCCAGTATCCAGAAGCAGTAGGCATTGCGCACCCCTTGCCTTCCCCCTAGTTTAAGCAACTCGTTTAACACATTTACTGACGCGCTTAACTCGCCTGACAAGGGGCTGATTTCATGCGTTCAGCACGACGCGGAGCCATGGCGGCCGGAGTGGCCGTCGCCCTCGCGGCCGTACTCGCCGCCGCACCCGGCAGCGCCGTCGCGGACCCGACGGCACCCCCCACGGCCGGAGTCGAGGTCGAGATACCCGGGCCGGAACACGGGACGCTCGCCGGATCCGGCTACACGCATGTGCCGCCGGAGGGCCGGAACCAGCCGGCCTCCCGTCTGACGGCGACCGAGGCGGTCGCCGACGGCGAGGTGGCCAAGATGGTCGACAACGGCCCCACCGCCGACCGGCTCGACATCATCGTCGTCGGAGACGGCTACACCGTCGCCGAACTGCCCCGCTTCCACGCCGACGCCCAGCAGAAATGGGCCGAGCTGACGGCCGTCGAGCCGTACACCACCTACCGCAACCTCTTCAACGTCTGGACAGTCGACGCCGTCTCGAACCAGTCCGGCGTCTCCGGCGACCCCTCTCCCGACACCCTCCGGGACACGGCCCTCGGCTCGTACTTCTGGTGCGACGGCATCGAGCGGCTGCTCTGCGTCGACCAGGACAAGGTCGACGGATACGTGGCGAAGGCGCCCGAGGCCGACCTGGTGCTCGTCCTCGCCAACAGCACCAAGTACGGCGGCGCGGGCTACAACGAGCCCAGCAAGACCCTCGGCTACGAGGGCATATCAACGGCCTCGGCGGGCAACGAGAAGTCCGGCCAGGTCGCGATCCACGAGACCGGCCACTCCCTGGGCAAGCTCGCCGACGAGTACTTCTACCCCGACTACCCCGACTACGAGCGGTACGTGGGCCCCGAGCCCGCCGACTCCAACATCACCACCTTCAGCACCGACGAGCTGGCCGGCCGGGGTGCCAAGTGGCACCGCTGGCTCGGTGAGCAGTCTCCCGACGGCGGCACCGTCGGCGCGTACGAGGGCGGCGGCTACTACGTCACCGGGCTGCGGCGTCCCACCGAGAACTCCCTGATGCGCTCCCTCGGCAAGCCCTTCAATCTGCCCGGAGTGGAGGCGATGATCGCCGGCTTCTACCGCGAGGCGCGCATCACCTCCCCCGTCACGGCCACCGATCGCACCCTCCGCACGGACGACACCGCCAAAGCCCTCGTACCCCGGCTGACGGGGGCGGACAGGCGTCAACTCACGATCCGCTGGTATCTGGATGGGCGGGAGATGAAGTCTCTCGCGGGCCGCACCGACGTACGAGTGTCCGACCTGACCCTGCGGCTGCTCGACCTTCCGACGCACACACTGTCCTTCACCGCCGAGGACCGCACGCCCTCGGTGCGGGACCGCGCCATTGCCCGGACGATGAGGTCCACGGTCAGCTGGACGGTCCGGCTCTGACGGCTCCGGCGGGCATGCGTTGCGGTTCGCGGCCAGCTCGAGGACGCCGTCGAGGAAGGTGACGCAGTGGCGGTCGATGCGGCGCGGGCAGCCCAAAGATGTGGGCCGTCTCGTGGGCGACGACGTTGCGGCCCCAGCACCACATGCCCTGGCGGGTGACGGCCCACTTGAGACGGGCACCGTCGGCGGTGATTCCGGACGCGGCCCGGCCATAGCCGGCTCGGTTCACCCAGGTGGCGGCCGGGGCCAGTTGGGCGGCGACGATCTTCTAGGAGCCCAAGAAGAGGCGCCTGACCTGGTCTTTTGCCCGTCAGGCGCCTCCCGTCAGCCTCATCCACATCCGTATCCCGCTCCTGACCAGCCGTTCCGGTCTATTTCCGGTCCAAGCTCGGTCCACCGTCGGGAGTCACGCCTCGGTGGACGCGGTCACGGCACGCCTAGGGAGTGACGATGACGAAGTCGGGATCGAGTGCACCGAGGAGGCCCATCAGCCCGGACAGCTCCCCGAGATCGCCGTCGACCCGCAGCCTCCCCTCCTGGACCAGATCAGCGGCGGAGGCCTCGCCGAGGAGCAGAGCGCGCAGGTCGTCCTCGGAACCCTTCGGGCGCGATGATCGGTCCGCCGCCCTCGACATCGGCGTGGGTCGCCACTCCCCGTACGCCACCGAAATGCTCCGGCCGGTTGCCTGATCACCCACCGACGGGGGGCGACGCGGCCGCGCGTCGCCCCCCGTCGGTCCTCAGGCGTCAGCGCGAGCTGCCTACCGAGGCTGCGGCCGCGCCCTCGCGGCGGTTCGGGGCCGCGTCGGCGCGTACGGCTTCGGCGTCGGCGCCGCTGTGCCGTTCGGCCCATGCCTCCAGCGCCGCACGGCAGGCGTGGTCGAGGTGGTGGACACCGGAGAGGTCCAGGACCACCCGTCGGTCGCTTGGCAGGGCTTCCAGGCTGTCGAGTATCTGGGGCAGCCGAAGGAAGGTGACCGTCCCCTGGAGCCGTACGCGGACCACGTCGCGCCCGTCGTCACTCTGTTCGATCCGCAACTGCGAGGCCTCCCACGCTGCCTTCCCAACCGACAGGACGAGGCCGATCAGGACACCCTCGAACATGCCGACCGCGACGATCGCCGCCGCCGTCGCCACGAGGACGAGGGCCTCACCCCGGTGACGGCGCCAGAGGGTCAGGACACCCTTGAACGGGATGAGCTTCCAGCCGGCGTGCACGAGGATCCCGGCCAGCGCAGCCAGCGGGATGCACGCGAGGACGGCGGGCAACAGGGCAACGAAGAGCAGCAGCCAGACACCGTGCAGGACCCGGGACGCCTTCGTCCGGGCACCGGCCTCCACGTTGGCCGCGCTGCGCACGATGACCGCGGTGAGCGGCAGGGCGCCGAGCAGGCCGCACAAGGCGTTGCCCGAGCCCTGGGCGACGAGTTCCCTGTCGTAGTCCGTGCGCGGTCCCGAGTGGAGCCGGTCGACCGCCGCCGCGCTGAACAGCGACTCGGCGGAGACGATCAGGGCGAACGCGAGGACCGTGCCGAGCAGGGCCGGGTCGGCGAGGGACGAGAGGGCTTCGGCGCCCGGCAGGTGGACGGCCTCCAGCACGCCGCTCACCCGCACGGTCTCCACCGGAAGGCCGAACACGGCGGTCGCGAGGGCTGCCAGCACCACCGCCACCAGGGCGCCGGGCACCGCCCGGGCCCGGCGCGGCATCAGCCGCCAGCCGACGATGAGGAGGACCGTGCCGGCCCCGAGGGCGAGCGACACGAGGGCCGTGCGGCTGCCCAAGGCCTCGACCAGCGCGCCCGGCAGGCCGGTGAGCTTGTCGAGACCGGAGGCCGGGGCGGGAATCCCCGCCGCGGCGTAGAGCTGCCCGGCGATGATGACCAGGCCGATGCCCGCGAGCATGCCCTCGACGACGGAGAGGGAGATCGCACGGAACCAGCGGCCCCAACGGAGGAGGCCCATCGCGATCTGCAGCACGCCGGCCGCCAGCACGATGACTCCGAGCGCGGCGAGGCCGAAGGCGCGGACCGCCTCCAGGACGAGCACGGTGAGGCCGGCGGCCGGGCCGGAGACCTGGAGGCTGCTGCCCCGCATCAGGCCGGTGACAACACCCCCGACGATGCCGGTGATGAGGCCCAGTTCGGCGGGGACGCCCGAGGCGGCGGCGACGCCGAGGCAGAGCGGGAGGGCGACGAGGAAGACGACGAGCGAGGCAGCGAAGTCCTGCCGCAGGAAGGGGAAGGAGCGCGGCATCCGGATTTCCCTCCTCACAGCGCCTCGAAGGCGTCGGCTCCGGAGCGGTACTCCAGGACGGCGCCGGTGTGCACCTCGTAGTACCAGCCGCGCAGGTGGAGTCGGCCGTCCGCCAGCCTCCGTTCGACGCACGGATACGAGCGCCGCCGGAGTAGTTGGGCGAGGACGTGGCCGCGGATGGCGTCGGTGACGGCCGGGTCGTCGGGGCGCCCCGGGGCGCCGTCGGGGGCGGCGTGGGCGAGCCAGTCCCGTACGGCGGGCACGGCGCTCAGGTCGTTGCCACGGACGAGAGCGCCCACCGCGCCGCAGTGGGAGTGGCCGCAGGCGACGACGTCCTCGACGCCGAGGACCTCGACGGCGTACTCGATGGTGGCGGCCTCCCCGCTGGGGTTGCCCGTGCCGTACGGGGGCACGATGCCGCCCGCCGTGCGCAGCTCGAAGAGCTGGCCGGGCCGGGCGCCGGTGATCAGGGCGGGTACGACCCTGGAGTCGGAACAGGTGACGAACAGGACGGCCTGGGACTGGCCCGCAGCGTGCGCGGCGAACTCCTCAGGGCGCTGTCCGAATCGGCGGGCGTTGTCGATGAGGGGCTGCATGAATTGATTCCTCCTGGCGCGCCGTAGGGGGCGCGTCGGGCTGACAGGTCGGCGCAGGTTGGCACCGCCTGTCAGCAGCGGAACACCTGCAGGGCGGAGGAGTCGTGGGCGGCGAACGGTCTCGGCCGGGTGTCCATGCCACCGGGGCAGCCGGCCGGCGGATCCGCGAGCGGGGCGGCGCGAGCGACGAGCGGCGGGCCAGGAAGGCCTGCGGTCGCGGTGACGGGCCGCCGCCGGTCACGGTGGAGGACGGAGCCCCTGGAGCTGTCGGCCTCCCCGCCCCCGGTGTACGCAAACTCGAATGCCGCGGCCGGAGCGACATGCTGGGGGCAGGGCCGATGAAGCTGGGTCGCGGACCCGACGGGGGTGAGTTGGAGGCCGGCACAGACGAGGGCGAGGACGAGGAGGAGGGCCGTGCGCAGGGCCGCGGACACGCGGACGGACGACATCTCGGCGCTCCTCCCTCCGGTTGAACCATCATCAGACTTCACCAAAGCAAGCCCATGGGCGAGTCAAAGAAGAGTAATGCGCCCAAGTGAACGGCACTCCGCAACACCCTTGCCGTGCGAAGGTTTTCGAAATGGAATCAGCCTGATGTTGACGCGAACGGCGGCATGGACACGGGTGCGCACCCCTGGGCTCCGTCAGGTCCGGCGCCGCCTTCACACGTTCTCGATGCACTGCGCATGGGACGGCGCGGTACTCCCCACGCCTCTTGGGGAACCACCCGCCACGTCCGGCAGCGGCACATTCCTCGTCGCCGCCGGACGGATCGGCAGGCCGCGAGGAATCCAACGACGGCACCGCCGCGGAGCGCACCCCACGAACGACGCGGCCCACCAGGAACCCCGGCGGGCCGCTCCCCAGTGAGGAGCCCTCCGGTCAGGTGCCTTCAGGATGAACGCATCCATGAGGGCCATGGTCGTGCCTGGGCACGAGGGTCACCAGCGTCGTCATGAGCAGCGGCACCATGGGCGGCGGTGCCGCTGACCTGGATGACACGGGCGACCAGGAGCACGGGGAACACGAGGCCGCCACGAGGCTGCTGGAAGACCTGCATGCGCTTCGTCGCAGGCCCAAGGCTCCCGATCACCCGCATCCGTTGCTCAGTCGCAGCAGTCGCAGCAGCACTTGCACGGGTTGCAGCAGCCCCCGCCGCAGCCGTCACCCGAGCCCCCGCCGGAGCCACCGGAGCCACTGGACGCGTGGCCTCCGCCCGAACCGCCGGAGGCGCCTCCCGAGTTACCGCCGCCATGCCCGCCGAACCAGCCGTCACCCCCGGAACCGTCCCTGCCGGAAGCATCCCGGCTCGAGCCGCCGTTGCGGTTGCCGTCGCCGAACTGCCAGGGCTCTCCATCACCCGGGTCCGCGTCGTCGTCGCAGCGGCAGCAGTTCAAGCACAGCGTGCAATCGCCGCACAGTCGGCGCTGCTCGCGACACCGCCGACACTGCCCCTCCGGCGGCCGGCCCGACGCCGTCGGCGCACCCTCCGGGGCCGCACCCGCAAGCACGCCTACGCCGCAAGTAGCGCCCGTGCCGGTCTCCGAGGGCTCTTCCGTCGCCGTGCGGCGACCCAGCCAAGGCAGCATGCGCAGGCCCCGCGCCTGGCGGCTGTGCCGGTGGTGGCGATGCCGGGGGTCGAAGACTCGATCGACAGCACGCTCCAACTCGCCGCCCAGAAGCGCCCGTACCAGCCGCCCGTCGACGAACACGGCGTCGGACAGAGAAAGCCGGATTCCATGAACGGCGTCGTCGCAGAGCCTGCGCACCTCAGCGCGGTCCACGCCGGTCACGGCGATCGGGTTCCACGCGCCCGACGCCTCGTCCGCGTCCAGGTCCTCCACCGCGTCCAACAGATGCGCCAGTCGACCGAACAGACGGCCGACTTCCGCCAGCGGTTCCGCGTTGTCCGGGCGGTCCGTGAGCACGGCGGTGTACGCGAAGGCGGCGGCGGTTGCCGTCTCCGTGGGCTCCGTGACCGTCAGCAGCGAGCCGCCTCGGCCAGTCGACCGCTCGATCTGCGGCTGGCGCTCGACAGCCCCGAGCAGCACCGCGGTGTCGAAGCCGAGCCGTTCGCCGCCTGCGGCACCCGCACGGTCCCAGCCATGGGCGATCCGGCGTGCCGCCAGGGCCACCGGGCGGCGTCCCAACAGGCCGTCGCCGTCGGCCACATGGTCACGTATCTTCGCAGCAGCCAGCACCAGCGACACCGTCGCCGCCAGCCGCGCGCCCTCGCCCTGCGCCACGTCCGCCGAGCGCATCCCGCGCAGCGGGCACGGACCGGCCCCTCGCCGCCAGTCGCCGGTTCGCTCCGACTGCGCTTCGGTCAGTACCGAGACGATCAGGCCATCGTAGTTGGTGGCCACCCTCGCGAACTGCCCGTACTCTCCGCGCAACGCCAGGCACAGCCCACACAAGTGCGCCATCCACTCGGTACGCAAGCCCTCGCCCAGCCGATGACGGCATGGCCTGATGATTCCGAACACCGAAATTCTCCCCCGTAGAACAGCTACCCGGACGCATCCGGCCGGGCGGCTCACGGACGAAAGACCGCACAACCGGCACGACCGCGTGTGACGTCAACCCCATGCGCCATCATCGCGGTCGTCATCCTAAATGGTCCCTTCCGAGGGGCGTCCGCGGAGGCTGGACGCGGCCCCCGGGCCTGCGGCAGGGCCGCCGACGACGAGCACCGGTCACCTCGGGCCTCGTCATGGCTGTACCGAAGACGAAGTACGCCCAGTCACACCAAGCGTCGTGCTCCGTCGGGTTTGATGCGCTTCAGTCGACCAGCGTTCTCGGTAGCGTCATCATCTGCCGCATGGGAATGACCATGCGCCCGGCTGGTCCCGTACGAGGGCTTCCGGCGGAGAGGAATGAGGCGGCATGAATGAGTGAACCGACGAAGCCCAAGATCGACCTTCCGGAGGGTGACGCTCCCCCCGAGCTGACCGTCCGGGACCTCGTCGTCGGGGACGGGCCTGAGGCGAAGCCGGGCAGGGTTGTCCAGGTTCACTACGTCGGGGTCACCTTCGAGTCCGGAAAGGAGTTCGACGCCTCCTGGGACCGGGGCCGGCCATTCAAGTTCGCGCTGGGTGGCGGCAGGGTCATCAAGGGCTGGGACCGGGGAGTCAGGGGGATGAAGGTCGGCGGTCGGCGCGAGATCATCGTGCCCCCACGCCTCGGCTACGGCAACCAGTCCCCCTCGCCGTTGATCCCGGCGGGTTCCACGCTCGTCTTCGTGGTGGACCTGCTCTCCGTAGTCTGAGGAAGGCCTGCCGCTGCCCGGCCTCTCCGTTCGGACGAAGGCCGGGCAGCACCTGGTTGGCCGCACACGTGGGCTCGGATCCACAGGATCCGGACGCAAGGTCACCGCCGGCATCCCGGCCACGCCGCGCCCCTCGCCCACCTCGCAGAGACCGACCGGGGTTCCTACCTGGCCGTTCTGGCCCCCGGTGCCGACGTCGACCACGCCGGCCCCCTTCACCGATGACCTCCAGGCCGCTAGGTGGGTGTATGGGCGGTCTTGTTCGTCGTGGTGCCGTCTTCGTCCTGAACCTCTGGCGCAACGGGCTGTTGCGGAACGGGCGGAGTGCGGACCAGCAGCGCGACCAGCACCGTCAGCCCCCCGAGCACGGCGCCGATACCGAATCCCCACCGGATGCCCGTGGCCAGGGCGTCCGTGGGGTCGGCGCCATCGGCTGCTGCCGTGGCGGCGCGTCCCGACATGACACTGATGACCAGGGCGGTGCCGGCAGCGGCCGCGACCTGTTGGAGCGAGCCCAGGATGGCGGAGCCGTGGGGGTAGAGGTGCGGCGGAAGTACGGACAGGCCGGAGGTGAAGACGGGCGTGAAGACGAACGCCATGCCGGCGCTCAGTGCCACGTGAAGGGCAAGCACCAGCCACGGCGAGGTCTGTTCGCCCGTGAGGGCGAACAGCGCGAGGGAGAGCGCTGTGAGTACGGCTCCGGGGACGACCAGTCGTGGTGCGCCGATCCGGTCGTAGAGCTTTCCGACCTGTGGTCCGAGCAGGCCCATGGTCAGGCCGCCGGGGATGAGGAGCAGCCCGGTCTGCAGTGAGGTCAGGCCGCACACCTCCTGCAAGTAGATCGGCAGCAGGATGAACGCACCCATGAGCGCCATGAAAGACAGGCACATCAGGCCGAGGGCCACGGAGAAGTGACGAAACGTCAGGGTGCGCAGGTCCAACAGTGGAGTGGACGAGCGCTGCAGTGCCAGCTGCCGCCATGTGAACAGGCCTACCAGCACGGCACCGACCAGGGTCGTGGCCTCTGGGGGCACGACCGCCGGGGCTTCGTCCCCGGCGCCGAGGCCGCTCAGGCCGTAGACCAGGGCGCCGAAGCCCGCTGCCGCCAGAGGGACGGACAACCAGTCGATCGGGCCGGCCTGCGGCTCGCCGATGTTGACCAGTTTGCGCTGACCGACTATCGCCATGGCTCCGGCGATGGGCAGTACCGCCAAGAACAGCAGGCGCCATGTTCCCAGCTGCAGCAGCACACCGGAGACCGCAGGGCCGAGGGCGGGTGCGACGGAGATGACGAGGGTGATGTTGCCCATGACACGGCCGCGGTCGTGCGGGGGCACGAGGGTCATCAGCGTCGTCATGAGCAGCGGCATCATGACGGCGGTGCCACTGGCCTGGATGACGCGGGCGACCAGGAGCACGGGGAAGGTGGGCGCGGCCGCGGCCAGCGCCGTGCCGGCGAGGAACAGCGCCATGGCCAGGCCGAAGGCGGTCCGGGTCGTCACGCGCTGGAGGAACCACCCGGTCACCGGGATGACGACGGCCATGGTGAGCATGAAGGCCGTGGACAGCCACCCTGCGGCTGCCGCGGTGACCTCGAACTCGCGCATGAGTCGCGGGATCGCGTTGACCATGATCGTCTCGTTGAGGAGCACGACGAACGTGGACAGCACGAGGATCCGCAGCACGGCGGTGACACGGTCGGGCGAGAGGGTGGGTGTTGCTTGTGGTGCGAGCATGGCGCCTTCCGTCATGTGAGTGTCCTCCGCACATAGCAGGTCACACCAACAGACCGCGGCGCCGGGAAGAACTCATCGGTGTGCCCCGATCCTGTCGGCGCCGCCGCCCGAGCTCAAACCATTTTCCGACCCGGTACGGCCGAGGCATGGCTTCTGGAGCAGGCCGGTGCCGAGATCTACGCCGCCGGCAGCAGGCGCACCCTTCCCTCCCCCGGCGCCTGGACCGCTGCCTTCCGCCACGCTGCCCTCAGCAAGATCCGGACCACACGCGGCCCAACCCCGGGGACTGCTGCGCCACCGGCATACTTGGGGCAGCGGAGTGGAGCGTACTGGGCTGTTCGGGGGGGCGAGACCGTCCCTGGGCCGGTGCGGAACCGGGGCCGATGGTACGGATGGATCATGCTGATCCTGACGCGTTCGCCGGTTGCCGCCGCCCTGGACCGTATCGATCCAGTAGCGGTACTGGAGGAGGCCTCGCACTCCAAGCAAGCGGCCACGCCCACGTCTCCGGGGACGGCCATGTGAACTGGACGAACCGTGCGGGCTCGGCCTGCCGGTCCCTCGTCAAGCTCGGTGTTCTGGAGGGCGAGGGCGATCCCCACTACGGCCTCAAAGTGATCAACGCCTTCCTCGGGAACGTCCAGCCGCCGGGCAATGCCTCTTTCGCGGCCGGTCTGCCGGAGGGCGGGATACGGCTGGTGCGCTTCACCGCACCGGCCTGCCGAACGTGCAGCGCGCCGCGGTCGGCCGGCTGCGCGCCCACGGCAACGCGCACTAACTCGCCACCCGCCAGGGCAAGTTCAGGGCCAGCCGGGTGGTCGTGGCGGCCGGCGCGTGGTCCAGCGCACTCCTGGACTGTGTCGACCCGGAACTGCCCGTCCTGCCGGTGGTCGCGGCCGAAGGCACCGCCGTCGCCCTCCGCCCCTGTGCCCCCGGTGGTGTTACGCACGTACCTCGGCGCCTCCGCCGCACCGGTCCTCCACCCCGGCAACGCGCCGACCGCCGGTGCCCTGCGTTTCCTCCTCGACGCAGGTCTCGGCCAACTGCACGACGGCCTGACGGGCGCCAGGATCGACCGGCTCCACCACGGCAACCGCCCAGTGGGGCTCGACGGACACCCACTCCTGGGGAACGCCGGGCGCCCCGGTCTGCGGGTGGCCACCGGCACGCACCGCGACGGCCTGCACGCCTCCCCGCTGATCGCCCAGGAGATCGCTGCCGAGATCCTGCACGGCACTCCGAGCCCTTGGCCGGCCCCGTGGCAGCCGGGCCGGAAGCCGATCGCGACTGGACGGCCGCCGACGCTGTCGAGGAGGCATTGGCCCACCACGCGGCCCTCGCCGCCGAGTCCCGCATGCGCCCACCCCTGACCGGCGACTGGCCCGGGCTACTCACGGACGCCTACCGGCAACTCATGGAGCAGACGTACGCACGGATGCCGGACGGCTACGTCCTACCCCCCAGAACTCGCGCCGCTCGGCTACGAACACGGGCCCGCGCTCGCGAAACTCGCCCAGAACCACCTCGACCACCTGGCGGGCAGGGACAGCCCGCCCAGTGAACGTCTCCGGAAGCAGTCGACCCTCCAATACCGGGCGTGCCCTTTCCGTTGGCCGAAGTCATGCCTCTCACCAGCGGTGCCCCCTCGCGGCAGTCGCTGGGGAGAATCTGAGGACAACGGACCCGACATAGTCGAGAACCTGCTGTGCCTCTGCCCGACCTGCCACGTCCTCTTCGACGCGGGAGCATGGTCCCGACCGACGACCCCACGATCGTCGACACCGTGACGGGCCAGCCCGGGAAAGGGATCGAACTCCACCGGTGGCATTTCATCGAATCCCGGTACGTTCGCCACCACCGCCAGCGCTGGGCCGGCAACGACTTGCCTCCGTTCGTAGGCGCGCCGTCGGCACAGCCCAAGCTCTGAGGCCCTCCACCCACGACCATCGCTTCGGGCCCTGGCCACGGAACGACAGTGCGCCCCCATTCCCCACAACCAAGATCCGGGCCAGTTGCGGGCCAGCACCGGACCGTCGGAGGCAGATGCCTTCATTTTGCCTGGTCAGGATCGGTGCGGCGCGTGTACCACCAGCACTCGAAGAACCTCCTGGTCTCGTACTCGCCGAAGAAGCTGGGTTTCTTCTAGGAGCACAAGAAGAGGCGCCTGACCTGGGCTTGTGCCCGTCAGGCGCCTCTCGCTCGTCCTGTCCGAGGTGGGGCCGGGTTCGCATCGAAACTCCCAGCTCCTCCCACCGCTGCCCCACTCCTGACCAGCGCTTGGGCCGTCACTTGTCGCTCATGATGTGTGGGCGGGAACGGCACATGGGAGCAGCCCTGTGTTCCGAGGTCTGTCGGAGTACGCGGTGCTCTATCGCGGGCAGCGGCCGCGCCGCTTGTTCCGCCGAGCACCTGGGCCGGACTGCTTCCGGGCCGTGTCGCTTCGGCGGGTGTCAGGGGGTGGCGGCGCCGCTCGTCACGGTCCTCCAGCTCCCGGCGTTCACCGTGTACACCGTCAGCCGACGGTTGACCGTGTCGCCGTCCTTGTCGAAGGCGACGCGGCCGGTGACACCGTCGAAGGCCGACCCGGCGACGGCCTGCGCCAGCTTCGCCCGGGCGTTGTCGGGGAGGGTACCGCCGTTGGCCGTCACGACGGCCTTCACCGCCTCGATGAGGGTCCACGTCGCGTCGTAGGCGTAAGGGCCGTACCAGCCGGCCGGCTGCGGGTAGCCCGCTTTCCGGTACCGGGCGAGGAAGTCCTGCCCTGCCTCCGATTCCTCCGCGGGGAGGCCGATGTTGGTCGCGAGGTCGCCTTCGGCCTGCGGGTTCGCCGTGAGGTACTGCTGGTCGAAGATGCCGTCGCCGCCCATCAGGGGGGCGTTCACCCCCGCCTTCTTGAGCTGCTGGGAGAGCGGCGCTGCGGTGTCGTAGTAGCCGCCGAAGTAGACGGCGTCGGCGCCCGAGGACCGCACCCTGACGGCGAGGCCCGCGAAGGCGCGTTCCGCGGGATCGACCTGCTCGGTGCCGACGACGGTCCCACCGAGCTTGGTGAACTCGGCCGTGAGACCGGAGGTGAGAGCGGTGCCGTGGGCGCTTGCGTCGTCGACCACGTAGAGCTTGGTCCTCTTCGCCTCATGCAGGTATCGGGCGGCGAACGGCCCCTGGACGACGTCCGTGGCGATGGTGCGGAAGTAGGTGGAGTAAGGACGGGACCTGGTGCCCGCGGCCCAGTCGGGGCCCAAGGTCAGGGCGGGGTCTGTGTTGCCTGGTGACACGTTGACCACATCCGCCCGCGCCAGCGGTGGCACCAGGGTCCGGGCGACACCGGAGTTGAGAGGGCCGACGACCCCCAGCACCTTCTCGTCGGACACGAACTGGGCGGCGATGGGCGCGCCCTTGGCGGGGTCAGCCCCGTCGTCCAGCGCCTTGATCTCGAATGTCACGCCCGGGACGTGCCGGGACTCGTTGGCGGTCCTGGCCGCCAGGTCGGCGGAGTTCTTGATACCGACGCCCATCGAGGACAGTCCGCCGCTCAGTGGTGCGTCCACTCCGATCACCACCGTGACGGAGGAGGCCCCCGCGCCGCTGCCGGCTGCCCCGCCGCGGGGTGCGTCATCGTCACGAGTGAGAGTCCAGGTCAGGACGGAGCCCGTGGTGAGCACGGCCAGCGCCGTGCCCAGGACCGCGGAGCGCCGGGTGAGGCCGCGCCGCCGGGCGGACGCCCGCTCACCGTGCTCCGACTTGGCCGTCGCACCGAGCGTGACCGGGTTCCCGGCCGGGGGTACGGGCACAGGCGGGACGGTCGGCCGGTCCGGCACGGGGCGGCGCGGGGCGCCGGCTGCGGACCCGGAGTCCAGGACCGTGGGGGTGGGTGACGGCGTCGGTGTCGGTGCCTGCTGCGGCATCGTCGGAGCGGAAGCGTGCTCCGCCGCCGCGTCCGGTGCCGGTGCGGGGGTCGCCCGCGGATCGGGCGCGGGGGTGGGCGTGGGTTCGGGTTCGGGTTCGGGTTCGAGGTCGGGTTCGAGGTCGGGGTCCGGGTCGGCGTCGTGCGCCGGCCCGTGCCCGGCGGATACGTCGGGCCGGGGCGGGGAGGACCGCAGCACCGACGCGAGCATCTCGGCCGCTTCCGCGGCGCCCACGCGCTGCGCCGGGTCCTTGGTGAGAAGCGCGTCCAGCACAGGGGTCAGCGGGCCGGCGTGGACCGGTGGCCGGTGCGGGCGGGTGAACACGGCCACGGCGAGGGCGTGGAGCCCGTCTGCGTCGAACGGCGGGTGCCCCTCGACGGCGTGGTAGAGGGTGGCGCCGAGCGCCCACAGGTCGTTGGCTGGGGTCGGGCGCTTGCCCTCCAGCTGCTCCGGCGGCATGTACTGCGGCGTGCCGATGACGATCCCGCTGTGACTCAGCTTGGTCGTGGCGTCCGCGAGGTGGGCGATGCCGAAGTCGGTCAGGACGACACGGTCCTTGGCCAGCAGCACGTTGTCCGGCTTGATGTCGCGGTGGACGATCCTTGCCCCGTGCGCCTCGGCCAGCGCGTCGAGCATGGCGGCGCCGATTTCGGCCACCCGCCGTACAGGGAGTCGGCCCCGATCGCTGATGGCAGCGGCCAGGGACTGCCCGCGGATCAACTCCATGACGATGACGGGGGCGCCGTGGTGCTCCACCACGTCATGGACGGTGATGACCCCGGGGTGGCTGAGAGTGACCGCTGCGCGGGCCTCGCCGGTGAATCGCCTGAGCAACGCGGCGCGGTCGCCGTCGTCCAGGCCCGGCGGGAAGAGAATCTCCTTGACGGCGACCTCACGCCCGAAGAGCTGCTGGTCCAGGCCACGCCAGACCCGGCCCATACCGCCCTGGCCGATGCGTTCGACCAACTGGTACCGGCCGGCGATGAGTTCGGGATTCTGCTCGGTCACGCGCACACTCTAGGTCCTGCTGAGCCGATCAGGTGACGGAAAGACGGCTTGATCACGCTCACGGTGACGAGGACACGGAGTGTCCGGCAGGGGGACGGGGCGCCGAAATGTCCCGGGGACCGGGCGTTGCTGGACGCGGATGAGAGGGTGCGCTCCGCGGCGTTGGCCGGAACGACTCGCCCGGGCACGCGACGCGCGACCAGGAGCTGAGGCAGGCCTGCAAGCCGGGACCGGCGGGGCCTCAGTGGGCGCCCCCGTACACGCGGCTCGCAAACTCGGGGATCTCCTTGTCGCTGAGGTTCTGCGCGAGGATCATCCCGCAGAGACGCTGGCCGTTCTGCAGGCGCGGACAGGCTTGATCACGGCCGTAAACCTCCCGGCGTGCGCCATGGCCTGCAAGGCGTGCGGTGACGAATGCGCCTCTGCCGCTGGCAGGGGAGGGCCGCCCGGAGCCAGATCATGAGGCTGATCGGCCGCTGTCCAGTAGCTCGGGCCGTGTCCTTGGGTCTTCCGGGTCCGTGTGCCTGAGGCCATCGGGGGTAGTCGCAGCGCATGATCACTTACCTGCCGCTCGCGGCCGCCGGTTCGTCGTCGCTCTTCCTGATCGTGCTAGGCGTGGCCGTGGCCGCGCTCCTGGTGGCCGCCATCTGGTACGGCAGCAGGCGTGTAGCGGCCCGCAAAGACCCCGGCGCCCGCGCTGTGGACCAGAACCCTCGGGCGCGCGCCCGTCAGGATTCCTGGGAGACTCCCGACGACCCGAAGCATCGGCCCTGACGTTCACCACAGCGTCCACGGCGCGGACTGAAGGCACCAGGGGTTCATCGTGGTCGACGTTGCGTACGCGTGGAGGGAAAGGCGCCCTTGCTAGATGGCCATCTGGTCTCAGGCCGGATGACCGGGCGAGACGTGGGTGACGTCGCTGAGGCACAGGGAGTCGGTCCGGTCTCCTCGCCGAACAGCCGCGCGGTCTCCAGCCCTGTACGGCTCAGAACATGCACCGCCAGGTGGGAGGAGCGACAGGCCACGCCACACGGGATTCCGTCACAACCACGACCGCCCGCGGCCCGCGCACGGGAACGCGCAGTCTCCCGGCCTTCCATCCCAGAGTGCGATGTGAGGCACGCCTGGTCCCTTCCAGAGCGATCGGCAGGCCGCGACAGGCGAACTCGACCACCGAGCAGTGCGCGTCGAGGATCCGAGGCGCCCCGGGTGACCGGGGTATCACGCGGGTCGGTCCCCGAGCTGCTGGTTCTGAGGGGGCGCTCTGCGTGACGACGGCTCGGTCTCAGTGGGTGGGGTGCCATTCCGCTAGGAGGATGGTGGCGTCGTCGGTCAGGTGATGGCTCTGGTGCGTCAGGAGGTTCTCGATCAGGCGGCGGAGGGCTTCGGGTGCGGGGTCGCCTGCCGCCATGGAGCGGATGATCGTGTCGGCGAGGCGGGTTTCGCCGAACAATTGATTGTTGGTGGAACGTGCTTCGGTGACGCCGTCGCTGTAGAGAAGGACACGGTCGCCGGGTTCCAACCGCGTACGGTGCTGCGCCGGGGGCAGCTGGGCGTGGAATCCGAAGCCAAGGGGAAGCTGCACAGGTCTTTCCAGAGCGGCGGTCAGCACGTGACCGTCGCGGATCAGCAGGGGCGCGGGGTGGCCGCAGTTGACCCAGGTGAGCTCTCCCCGCACGGTGTCGAGATCGGCGATGATCCCGGTCATGAGGCGGTTCGGGATCCACTGGGCGAGGGTGCGGTCGATGGTTCTGGCGATGTCCGGCAAGGTGCCGCCGGAGCGGCGGGTGGATCGGCAGGCTGCCAGGCCGACCGCGCTCGCGCCGCCGGAGGCGAGGTCGTGGCCCATGGCGTCCAGGAGCGCCAGGTGCAGGCGCCCGTTGGTGAATCCGTGGTCGAAGGCGTCGCCGCCGATGTCGTAGGCAGGCTCCAGCACAGCGGTCGACGTGGCCTCTCTGGTCCCGATCGTCCTCGGTGGCAGGAACGCCCACAGCAGTTCGGCTTGGAGCGTCATGGGGCGGCTTCGACCTCGCGCGACGAGGAGGTCGTTATGGGTGGTCTTGGAGATGACCAGCAGCGTGGCCAGGCTTGCCAGGGCCTTGCAGGAGTCCAACCAGCCGGAATCCAGTCCTGGGCCCGCTTCCATGACTCCGACGCGCTCGACCCCGTCGATCATCGGCAGCCAGGCGGTGGTACCGTCACTGCCCAATTGAACCCGCTGGGTGCGGTAGGCCAGACCGGCCAGTGAGCTGTCGATGGCGAGTCTGTCGCCGTCGTCCGCTGCCGATGGATCCGACCGCGGGCCTGCGCTGTCGCCGAGGGGGAGCACCACCAGCCCCGCCTGCTGTACGTCGGCCACGTACACACGCGCCCGTGTCGCCCCCAGGCGCCGAGCGGCCTCGTCGATCAGGATGGGCAGTTCACCGGCGGACGCGTCGTGTGACCGCTCCAGCACCCACGCCAGAACGGGACCCATCCCACTCCCCGTCGGCTCGTCAGCTTTCACCGCAGGACCGCTCCAGCACAGCGACAGTTCACAGACACGCCCTCAGTTCGGACGGTTACGGACACGACCATCTTCGTCACGTGTCAGGGCTGAGACCTCCCGACACGTCGAACATCGACCGAGGCGCTGGGGCTTAGGCCCGCACGACGTGGTCGTGGCGACTTCGGCGGGCGCGTCGCACGGCCCGAAGCACGAATCTCGCCGGCAGCAATCTGATCTTGAGCATGGAGCACCCCTGGCGGCTGTTCCCGACGTCTTTCTGCGGTCGGCTGCCGGGAGGAGAGGGGAAGGGCTCGGCGATCCGGCGGAGTTCGGAGATGCTGGACCATCGGCCTCCAGCGGGGGACGCCTCGACGATCTCCGGATCGTGCGGAGGCTGCGCGCGCCCGGCCGGCCGCCGTGGGGTCCCGTCCCGAAGCCGGGATGACACATACAACAGCGGGACACGGGCAGTCGCTGCTCACGGGTGGCGGGACGTTCCCCGCTTCGCCGCCCGCCGTCTGCCGTGGCCTCGCCCACGAGCCTGGCCCCAACGAGAAACCGAGGCACGCCATGCTCCTTGTCGGAGTCGTTCTGCTCATCATCGGATTCCTCACCGGCATCTCCATCCTCTGGACCATCGGGATCGTCCTGGTCGTCGTCGGCGCCGTCCTCTGGATCCTCGGATCCGTCGGCCACGCGGTCGGAGGCCGACGCCACTACTGGTAACCCCACCCGAGCAGGCCGCGCCCACACCCGCAGAGAGCCCGGGTGACCGCACTGGGCGAGCGCGGCAGCGAACTGCCCTGAGACCCATCCTGTGCTCGCGGCGTGACCGGCAGCGCGGCTGCACGCACGCGGATCGGCGGCCATCGTCAAGGGTGATGGTCATCCGTGCCGATCGAGGGACCTGTGGAGGTCGTCGGGGAGGACGGAAATCTCACCCCGCTTCCGGCTCAGAGGTCAGTGGGGCCCTACACCCTTCGGCCCGGATCGGCGGCGATCGCGCCTCCCGTGGACTGGTTCGAACGAGAGCGGCGGCTCGGCGCGGGGCGGCGGTGCCGCCGCCGGGCCCAGGGGTCCGCCGTGGTCACCGGTGAGCGCTACGGAAGCGGTGACTCACGCGTGAGTTCCCGGCCCTCGGTGTCGACCCCGCCACGAAGGTCAGCCCGTCGACCTCCTCGCCGGTCCGAGGATCAGGCGACCGACCATCACACCCTCCGCCGGCTCGACGACTCCCGCCCCTCCGTGCTCAGCGGCACGGTGACCGGGCGCCCCGACACGACCTGTCGCCCCAGGGGTACGGCGAAGCCAGCAGCCACCCGTTGCCCACGTTGCGCTCTGCCGCAGGCGGGCATCCGCGTCTCTGGCGCCACAAGGAATGAGATGACGTGGTCACTGGTCCGTGCCCTCCTCGGTGTCCGCCTCCGGCTCCCCACCCGGAAGCACCTGGGAGTGCGCCGCGTCCGTGACGCTCCCGGCGGGATGGGCGCGGAGGTATCCGACCACGGTGTTGCCCACGGCGACGAGCGGGACCGCCACCACGGCCCCGCCGATACCCGCGACGATGCCGCCTGTGGCGACGGCCAGGACAACCGCCAGCGGGTGAACCCGCACAGCCCGGCCCAGGATGAACGGCTGCAGCACGTGTCCTTCGATCTGCTGCACCAGGAGGACGACCATCAGCGCCATCAGCGCCGTGAAGACTCCCTCGGTGACGAGCGCCACGACGACAGCGAGTGCTCCGGAGACGACAGCGCCGACGAGGGGCACGAAGGAGGACAGGAAGATCACCACGCCGATGGGAACGGCGAGCGGTACGCCGAGAAAGTGGATTCCCACGCCGATGAAGACGGCGTCGATCATGGCAACGATCATGGTGCCCCGCACGTAGGCGGTGAGGGTCCGCCAGGCGCGCGGGCCGGCGCCGGCGACACCGGGGCGTGCCGCGGCGGGGACCAGCTTGAGCGACCACAGCCAGATGCGCTTGCCGTCGTAGAGCAGGAACAGGGTGGCGAACATGGCCAGCAACAGCCCGGTGATCACCTCCACCAGTACGGTCACGCCTTGGAGGCCGGCGGACGTGATCTCACTCGTACTGTTGCCGACTGTGTCGCTCAGGGCTTCGGCAATGTCGTTGATCTGCTTCTCCGTGACGTGGAGCGGGCTGTCGAGCAACCATTGCTTGAGTTCGTCGATGCCCTCCTGAACGCGTTCGGAGAGGTTCCCGAGGTTGTCGAGCACCTGCCAGACAACGAACCATCCGACCAGTCCGAGCAGCACGAATCCGCAGGTCGCCGTCAACGCCGTCGCCGCACCACGGGAGAGTCCGTGTCGGTGCAGCCGGGCGACCGTCGGCTGGAGCAGCGCAGTGACCAGAAGGGCGACCACGAAGGCGAGCACGACCAGCCGTACCGCTCCGATGACCCGCATCAGCACCCAGAGGGTGGCAGCGAGCACCAGGAACCGCCAACCGGCCTCCGCGGCCACCCGAACTGCCCAGGGCACCGAATCCGCGGAGCTCCGGGGCTTCGGCCCGTCACCGCGTCGCAGCTCCGGAGGAAGCGAGTCGTCCCAGGCTCCGTCGTCCTCGGCTTCCCGTTGGGCGCGGAGCCGCGCTCGACGCTCGCCGAAGGCGGAGGCACTCTGCTTCACACGTCCGAGCCATCCGCGCGGGCCGGGCTGTCGAGGTCGGTCCACTGCGGAGAACCTCCGAGTCGTATGTGCAGAAGAACTCCTCCCAGGCTGGCGCGTACTCGGCCCACCGGCACGTCGGGTGACTGATCGTGGGGCATCCGGCCCCCGGCCGGGGTTCCACAGAATGTTGACGAAGGGCTGTCGGCAGCGCCTCTCTGCCCGGGATCATCCCGGGCGTTGTCGTGTCGGCCACGCCCTGGAAGAACGCCCGCGCATCAGCCGGCTGCCGCCCGAGGATCCAGCGTCGTGATCAGCTCGGCCAGGTGCCGGTGAGGCGGCGGGTGGCGGCAGCGCCCGCTCGATCGACGGCGGACTTGACCACAGCGAAGATCGCGCCTTGCAGAGCTGCGGCGAGCAGGACCTCTCGCCAGGTGCGGTCCTCGTCGGTGGCGTCGGGTGCATCGCGGTCGCGCCCGATCATCTTCCAGGCCTGCTTGAAGGCCGCTCCGGCGGCCATGCCGCTGGTGGCTCCGAGCGCCATGCCGAACGGCTTGTAGGCGATCTTGGATACCTTCATGTGCGCCTCCTGGCCCCATCGGACGAGCACGCCCCTGCCGCGGCGGCGCGGGGGCGGCACTTGCCTGCGCCAAGACGTCGGCGTGGCCGCACCTTGTTCCATGGTCCGGCCGGGCTCCGTGCGGACGCTCGACTCTTGCCGATCTGCCTCTTCCCGCCCCCTGCCGTCCGTGTCACGGATCGGCGGAGCGACGTCCAGCACGGCGCGACTACCCAGCAAACAGCCGATGACCCTCCCCCAGGACGGGCGACTGGCAGGCGGCCGATCAGACGCCCCCTCCAGCCGAACTCGCGGTCGTACCGCCTTCGCCGACCGGCCAGGCAGTCGAGAACACGTGTACGGAAGGCCCGGTTCCGCATCTGGGGGGCGGGTAGGAGGAAGGAGGGAGTGAGTACGAGAGGACCGACATGAGTGCCAGCGAGAAGGCCAAGGCCAAGGCCGAGCAAGTGGCCGGCAAGGCCGTGAGGAAGACGGCCGGCGCTCGAGGCGACAAGACCACAGCCGCCAAGGGTGCCGCGCTGGAGAGTCGCGGCAAGGCCCGAGAGGCCAAGGAGAAGGGGAAGGACATCTTCAAGGGTTGATCACTCCGTGAGCCCGCAACACGGTCCGTCCCTCCCGTCACCCCGATTGCCTCCCCCTGCGATCGGGGTGGCGGCCGTGCAACCCCTGCGGAGCCGTGTGACTCCTGTGGAGCCGGCAGCCCCGGGAGTCGGCGGCAGCCTGGCAAACGGCGCCGCGGCCTCGACAACTCGTCCGAATGAGGGGCGATTCAACGCCGGTCCGCCGCACGCCTAGGCGCGGGGTACGGAGGGTTTCGTTGCGGCACATCAGGGCAAGGCGCCTCATATGGTACGAATCGGCTACACCATGATGACCGAGCAGGCCGGTCCTAAAGACCTGGTGTCGCATGTCGTCGGAGCAGAGCGTGCGGGCTTCGACTTCTCCGTCATCTCCGACCACTCGTTCCCCTGGCTCGACTCCCAGGGGCATGCGCCGTACGCGTGGAGCGTTCTGGGCGCGGCGGCGCAGGCGACCTCACGCATCCCTCTGATGACGTTCGTGACCTGCCCGACCTTCCGCTACCACCCTGCGGTGATCGCGCAGAAGGCCGCGACGATGCAGTTGCTGTGCGACGGCCGCTTCCGCCTCGGCCTCGGCTCCGGCGAGAACCTGAACGAACACATCGTCGGGCCCGGCTGGCCGGCCGCCCACGTCCGCCTGGAGATGCTGGAGGAGGCTGTGGGCATCATTCGCGGGCTGTTCGACGGCGGGTACGTCACTCATCACGGCACGCATTTCGACGTGGAGAACGCCAAGCTCTGGGACCTTCCCACCGCACCGCCTCCGATCGGCATCGCCGTCTCCGGTGAGCAGTCCTGCGAGCTGGCGGGCCGCCAAGCGGACGTACTGATCGCCACTGAGCCCGAGACGGACCTGCTGAGCGCGTTCGCAACGCACGGTGGCGCCGGCAAGCCGTGCATCGGGCAGCTCCCGGTCTGCTACGACCCCGACCGCGCCGCGGCGGTGGCTCGGGCGCACGAGCAGTTCCGCTGGGCCCTCGGCGGCTGGGAGGTCAACGCCGAGCTGCCCGGCCCGGCGGGCTTCGCCGGAGCCACGGCACACACGCGTCCCGAGGACGTCGCCGAGGCGATCCCTTGCGGCGACGACGTGCACGCCTTCGTCGAGGCCGTGCGCCCTTACGTCGAAGCCGGGTTCACCGAGGTCGCCCTGGTCCAGATCGGGGGCGACCACCAAGCGCCCTTCCTGGATTGGGCGGAGACGAAGCTGCTGCCCGCCCTGCGGGACGTGTGAGGTGAGGGAGTCGAGATGAGCCGCGCAGCGTTGTTCGATGTCGATGGCACCCTCGCGGACACCAACCACCTGCATGTGACGGCGTGGTGGGAGGCCCTGCGCCAGGCGGGGCACTCCGTCCCGATGCACGCCATCCATCGTGCTGTCGGTCTGCCCGGCGAGGACCTGCTCGATCACGTCCTGGGTGAGGGCCGTGATCGTACGGAGGACGGTCGCCTGAGCGCTGCACACGACACCCTCTACGCCACGTATTTCGACCGACTTCCCGCATTGGACTCGGCCTCCGAACTGCTGCGGGTTCTGGCGCGGAAGGGCTGGACGGTCCTGCTCGTGACCTCTGCCAAGGACAACGAGCTCAGAGCTCTGCGCCGTTCGATCGACGCCGACGACGCGATCTCGGACACGGCCACCGCCGATGACGTCGAGGACGGCAAACCCGCACCCGAACCCGTTGAGCAGGCCCTGGAGTTGGCGCGGGTACCGCCCGAGCGGGCCGTGTTCGTCGGCGACACGGTGTGGGACATGAAGGCCGCCACGGCGGCCGGTGTGACGTGCGTGGGAATGCTGTGCGGCGGGATCCCCCGCCACGACCTGGAAGAGGCCGGCGCCGCCGCCGTCTACCGAGATCCCGCCGAACTTCTGCAGCAACTCGATGAGAGCCCGTTCTCGTCGGTGACGGCCTGAACCATCTCCGAGACGGGTGCAGGTTGTGGAGACTCGCGCCCTTGGGGAATCGGTTCGGGGCCGCGAGTTGCCTGCGGCCGATCCCTCCTCCGCCGGACGCTCAGCGCCATCCACGCACCCGACGTATGTGCCAGAGCATCGGCGTCCCCCTCACCCTGACCGGGGCGGCTCGGCGGGCTCGAGGGCTCTACGACGTCGACACGGCGTACCACCGCCAGGACCCCACGGCGAGCGGAACCATATTCGCGTCATTGTCAGGTCAGGGCGTACTCGTTCTCATCCGGGGTACACGCCGGATTGCTATCACAGCCCACACAGCTCGATATCTGGAGATGAGAGGAATGGGCGCAGGTAAGAAGGCCAAGAACGTCGCCAAGACCACCAAGGGCAAGGCGAAAGAGGCCACTGGGAAGGCCACCGGCAACGAGAGTCTGGAGCTGAAGGGGCGCGCTGAGCAGGCGGCTGGTGACGCCAAGCAGACCGCTGAGAAGGCGAAGGACACGCTCAAGCACTGACGCGGGGTTGCGGACGGCACGAGCCGAGGGCCGACGGGAGATGTGTTGTCCTGTCGGCCCTCGTCCCATGCTGTTCGTCGGCTGCTGTTCGTCGGCTGCTGTTCGTCGGCTGCTGTTCGTCGGCGCGAGCCCGGGCGGACGCGACCTAGCGGCGGCGTCGGCGAGCAGGCGTGGTTTCGTAGTCTTCTTCTGCGTCTTCTTCTGCGTCTTCTTCTGCGTCTTCGTCTTCTTCTACGTCTTCTTCGTCGCCCTCCTCTGCCTCATCTTCGGGCTGCTCGTCGGCGTCGTATTCCGAGTCGTCCTCGTATTCGTCGGTTTCCTCTTCGCCGCCTTCTTCGGCTTCCTCTTCTCCGCCGCCCTCCTCGTCCGCGTACTCGGACTCTTCGCCGCCTTGCTCTTCCTCTTCCTCTTCCAAAGCTTCTTCGTGGCTCTGGACGACCTCGCCGTCCCGGATCTCCCCCCGCCATCCTTCCGGTTCCTCTGTGGTGAGGGTGGCGTAGCGGACGAAGTTCTTGACGTCCAGGCGCAGGCGCCTGCCCTGGGCCCGCCATATGTTGCCCGTCTTCTCGAAGAATCCGGCCGGATGGTACTCGCAGACGACGACGATCCGGGTCAGTGACGGGGCGAGTTCGTGGAAGCTGACGGAGCCACGGGTGGATCCCTTGGCCCCTTCGGAGGTCCACACGATGTGGTCGTCGGGAACCTGCTCCTGGACGGTTGCCTTCCAGCTCCGACTCGACGGTCCCACCTTGAGCTTCCAGTCACTGGTGGTCTCGTCGTCGCGGGACACATCGCGCACGCCCTTGGCGAAGCCGCTGAACTTCTCGTACTGCGTCCAGTGGTCGTAGACGGTACGGATCGGCAGTCCGATGTCGGCCACCTCGAAGATGTTGACCACCTTGCCACCGCCGCTCTGACGGCCCTTGCCTCCCTTGCCGACGACCTGGGATGCGGTGTCGGTCACCTTGTCCTTGATCTTTCCAAAGGACTGGCCGGCAATGGCTTTCAGCGGCGATTTGCCTTGCAGCATGCGTGCGCCGATTCCGCCGACGTCGGAGAGCTTGCCCCCGTTCTCCGCCACGTCGTAGAGCTGGTCGGTAAGGCCTCCAAGCTTGTCGGATGCCTTGTCAGCCAGCCGGTCCGCCTGGGCGGTGAGGAATTCGGGCAGCTCCTTGAGCAGTTGGTCCAAGCCCGCGTTGGATCCCTGTGCGCGGTCGCGGTCTGACTTTGCCATGACCTACCTCCGCGCAGACGTCTTGCGGGCCGCCGTCTTCTTGGCAGCTGACTTACGTGGTGAGCTGCTTCCTGAACTCTTCTTGGCAGGTGCCCTCTTGGCGGGTGCCTTCTTGGCGGGTGCTCTCTTGGCTGGTGCCTTCTTGGCCGGCGCCTTCTTGGCAGCTGTCTTCTTGGCGGCCGTCTTGCGTGGGGTGGTTTCGCCTGCTGCCTTCTTCCTCGGCGACGCGCCCGCCTTCTTCGCGGTGGTCTTGGAGGCGGCACTCTTTTTCGCGGGAGTCTCTTTCGCTGCGGGCCTTCTGCTGGTCGACTTCTTGGCCGGTGCCTTCTTGGCCGGCGCCTTCCTGGCAGGAGCCTTCTTGGCAGGAGCAGCCCGCTTGGAGCCCGCGCTGCTCCGAGCCGTTGAGCGGGCCCGCCGTCGCGGTGGAGGAGCTTCTTCTTCCTCCTCCTCTTCCTCCTCCTCTTCTTCTCCCTCGCGCTCCTCAGGCTCAGGCCCCTCCTCTTCCTCCTCTTCCTCTTCCCCTTCCTCTCCTCCCTCGCGCTCCTCAGGCTCAGGCCCCTCCTCTTCCTCCTCTTCGTCTTCCTCTTCTTCCTCCTCGTCCTCGTACGGTTCTTCCTCCTCCTCGTCCTCCTCCCCTTCAGAACTGCCGCGCGTGAGTTCCAGCGTGCGGTCGTGCAGGGAATCCGCGAGCTGAGCGAGCTTGCGATTCGCAGCGGCGCTGAAGGCCTCCTTGCCTGCGTCGAGGGCTTCCCCGCGCAGCTGATCGCCCAGGTCGGCGAACTGCGGCATCTCCTTCAGTCGGGAAATGCCTTCCTTCATCAGCTGTCCAGGCTCCAGCCCGAAACGACGGCCGGCGAGATAGGTGGCCGCGGTGAAAGCTAGGCGGCCTTTCTTGGCTCGGCCGAGCACGTAGCCCCCAGCCACCGCGGCTGCGAGCGCGATCTTTGTCGTGTCCTGCATGATCATCCCCTTTTGGCCAGGGCGCTGGCGGACCCTCTTCGATGTCGCTCGCAGACAGCTGATCGTGGATCGCGGCTTCTGCACTGGCGACCGACGAAGCAGTCCGGCTGGGGCAGTCATCGGTACCTTCTGCGCCACTACAAGTGGCCTCTGCCCACACGGCAAGACTTATGCCCGCATTTAGTGACATTCTAGTTTCTATGGGGCTGTCTCCCCAGGGGAGTGACATATGGCCGCAGCAGAACCTGCACGCCCCCGGCGCGGATCCTCGCGCCCTGACGGCAAGGGCGAAGGGCAGGACAGGTCTCGGCGAACTGCCGCCCGGCGACGCTCCGGAGTGGCCAACGCTGCGTCAGCGATGCGTTCAGCAATCGAGCAGCTGGCTCAACTCCTGGGCCGGGTACCCGATTCCGTTTCCTCTCTCAAGCCCACCGACGATGGTTGGGAGGCGCAGGTGGAGGTGGTCGAGCTGGAGCGGATCCCGGACACCACCAGCGTGATGGCCAGCTACCGGGTCGCTCTGAACGAGGAGGGCGAGCTGATCTCCTACGAACGTACCCGCCGCTACACCCGCGGCATGATTGACCGGCCGATGTGAGGGCAGGGGCGCAACATCCCGCGAAGAAGGAGGCGCCATGACCGTGGTGCCGCAAGGCGGCAGCAACATCAGCAGAGGTAGAGGCGGGAGCACCAGCAGCCTCTACGACGTACTTGAGCTCATTCTCGATCGCGGCCTCGTCATCGATATCTTCGTCCGTGTCTCGCTGGTGGGCATCGAGATCATCAAGATCGACGCGCGCATCGTCGTGGCCAGCGTCGACACGTACCTGCGCTTCGCCGAGGCATGCAACCGCCTCGACCTCGAAGCCGGCCGCAAGGCGCCGACTCAGCTGCCGGAGTTCGTGGACAGCATGCAGGAAGGCGGGGCCCACGGAAAGTCCAAGGGGGCGCTGACCGGAGCTGTTGAAGCGGTGACCGACTCCCTGTCCGGCAAATCCTCCAAGTCCGAAGAGCCGGACGAGGATGAGGAAGAGGAAGAAGAAGAGGCCGCCCCCAGACGGCGACGCCCTGCCCGGCGCACGGCACGCCGGGAGAAGGAGTGACCGATGGCGCTGTACGTGTACGCGATCACCGCCAGGGCCCATCCCCACCGCATCGACGGCATGAACGGCGTGGGCTCCAACCCCTCATCTCTGCGCACAGTCACCAGCGGCACGCTCTGCGCGGTCGTCAGCGACATCTCCGAGGAGGTCCGGCCCAAGCGCCGGGATCTCATCGCGCACAAGGAGGTCCAGGAGCGCCTGATGGCGGACGGAGTCGTCCTCCCTCTGCAGTTCGGCTACGTCGCCGCGGACGAACTCACCGTCCAGCAGGCCCTGGAGCAGAACGCCGACAGCTATCGCGCCGCTCTGCAGCGCCTGGAGGGCTGCGCCGAGTACCATGTCCGGGCCGTGCAGGAGGACGAGGATCCGTTGCTTCACCAGATCCTCGAGGACCTGCCCGAAGCGAGGGACCTCAACGAACGCATACGTGCCGGTGACCGAGATCCGCAGGTGCCGCTCGCTCTGGGGGAGCTGGTGGCCCGCGAGGTGCAGGCACGGCAGGAGAGCCTGGCCGCCGGCCTGGTCGAGGCGCTGCTGCCCTTCGCGCGCGACCACGTCAGCCGCCCCACCTCCGCCGGCGACTTCCTCAACCTCTCGCTGCTGGTGCCCCACGAGAACGAGGACGACTTCCTCAAGACCCAGGCGCGCCTGAGCGCCGAGCTCGGCGGTGGCGTGGACCTTCGATGCACCGGTCCGCTGCCCCCCTACAGCTTCGTGCAGTGACCACAGCCGCCAACCCCCTCGGAAGGGATGAGGACGATGGGACTGCTGACACACCTACTGACGCTTCCGGTCGCACCGGTGCGCGGCGTCGTATGGGTTGCCCAGCAGGTCGTCGACAGGGCCGAGGAGGAGTACTACGACCCCGCCCCCGTCTGGCGTGAGCTGGCCGACCTGGAGCGGCGGCTGGTGAGCGGAGAGATCGACCAGGAGACGTTCGATCGTCGGGAGGACCAGCTGCTCGACCGTCTTGACGAGATCGCAGCATTCCGGCAGCAGGACCCGGAAGCGAGGCCGCAATCGTGACTGAACCCCTTCCCGGCCGACTCGGCGAGTTCCCGTCCCGCGCCGCCCCGATGCCGTACGGATCGAGTTCTTCGTCCAGCCTCGCCGACATCCTCGAGCGGGTGCTGGACAAGGGCATCGTCATCGCCGGCGACATCCGCATCGACCTGCTCGACATCGAGCTGTTGACGATCAAACTCCGCATCCTGGTCGCCTCCGTGGACAAGGCCAAGGAGATGGGCATCGACTGGTGGGAGCACGACCCCTCACTGTCCTCCCGGCACACCGGCAGCCCGCTGGAACAGGAGAACCGCCGCCTGCGCGCCGAGCTGGAAGCACTCCGCCGAGACCAGATCGGGGAACGGGAGTCCGAGGAACCGTCCGCCGATGAAGGACCCCCCAGCAAGCCGGGTAGATCGAAACAAGGGCGCCCGCAGTGAACGCGCAGCACGACGCCCTCACCTACGTCTACGCCGTTGTTCGGCAGACGGAGCCCCTGCGCGAGGCGCTCACACACCTCCGCGGCATCGGCGAGGCGCCCGTCCGGCTCCTGGGCCATCCCGCCGATCCCGCAGACACCTCCGACGCCGGTCCAGCACTTCTGTCCTTCGTCATCAGCGCAGTACCCCAGCGCGACTTCAACGAGGCCGCCCTCAAAGATCACTTCGAGGATCTCGAGTGGCTCGAGAACGTCGCCCGCGCCCACCACGACGTCGTGCAGGCCGTGGCCGCACACGCCACGATCCTGCCCCTGCGGATGGCCACCGTCTATCAGGACGACAGCCGGGCACGCCAGGCCCTCGTCGCGCAGCGCCACACGTTCGCCGAGCGGTTGGCCCAGCTTGCGTCCCACACCGAATTCGGCGTCAAGATCTACCTCCCTGCCCCGGCCTCCGGGTCCGACCCGGAAGCCCCTGCCGGCTCCGACCAGGCCGCGGCGGCCGCCACCACGCCGGGCAAGGCGTACCTACAGCACCGCAGGGCCCAGCACCACGCCCGCGAAGCGATCTACCGACAGGCTCAGGGCGCCGCCGAGACCATCGAGGCCCTGGCCGCCCGCCACGCCGCGCAACGTGTGCGCCACGCCCCACAGCGGGGCACCCTGGCCGGCGCCCAGGAGAACGTCCTCAACGACGCCTACCTCATTCCCGACGAGCAGACCGACCAGTTCCGGGCCGCCATCGCGCGCGCTGCGCAGGACTTCCCCGAGATCCGCATCGAGGTCACCGGTCCCTGGGCACCGTACTCGTTCGCCATGCCACCGCCCGAGACCCCAGCCGCTGCCGACGCCTCGAAGCGGGTGCCATGACCCTCGCAGATCGCGACGAACCACTGCCCGGCCGCCAGGTCGCGCTGGTCGACCTCCTCGACCGGCTGCTCAGCGGCGGAGTGGTCGTCGCAGGCGACATCGTCCTGTCCATCGCCGACATCGACCTCGTCCGCATATCGCTGCGCGCCCTCATCGTGTCCGTCGAGTCCGACACGGCCCCCTTCAGGGAGCAGAACGGCGGTCGAAGTGAGTACTGAGCGCCGCCGGCAGCAGCATCGCCCTGACCCCGCACCGGGCCTCCACGAGGTCCGCGAAACCATGTCGCAGGCCTTCCGTCTCGTCCAGGCGCCCCCCGACCCGCAGGACGCGCCGACCCGCCCCGCGCACCACATCCACGCCGACCGCGACACCGTCGAGGAGGACCTCCTCAAACTCGTCCTCACCCTCGTCGAGCTGCTTCGCCAGCTCATCGAACGCCAAGCCATGCGGCGGGTGGACTCCGGCGATCTCACCGACGAGCAGGAAGAGGAGCTGGGAGCCACGCTGCTGGCCCTCCATGACAGCCTCTCCGACCTGTGCACCCAACACGGCTACTCACTGGAAGACCTCAATCTCGACCTCGGCCCACTCGGGCCCCTGCTCCCACCCCGAGACTGAGGGCACACCGCAAGGTCCGCGCACATGTCGAGCACGCCTTCGCCCGCATGAAGACCTGGAAGATCCTCCGCGACTGCCACTTCAGGGGCGATGGCGTGCACGATCATTCAAGGGAGCCCTCAGTGCCGATGTCTCGCGCCGGCCACCAGCCGATAGCCGGCCAGGAGGATGAGAGAACCGACGATCGCGGCGATCCACGTGGAGAGCTCGAAAAAGCCGTCGATGGAATCGACGCCGAAGATGACCTTGCCGAGCCACCCGCCCAGCAGTCCCCCCGCGATGCCGATGAGGATCGTGATGATGATGCCGCCTGGGTCCCGGCCCGGCATCAGCATCTTCGCGATGATGCCGGCGAGCAGTCCCATCAGAATCCAGCCGATGATACCCATGGAGAGCCTCTTCTCCACGCAGAAACCTGTCTACAGCCGGGAGATCAGCCCCCCAAGGCGTCCTTCCCCTTCTCCTTCACCTGCCTGGCCTTGCCACGAGACTCCAAAGCCGCGCCCTTGGCCGCTGTGGTCTCGTTGCCCATGGCGTGTGCCGCCTTCTTCACGGCTTTGCCGACGACCTGCTCGGCCTTGGCCTTCATCTTTTCACCGGCGCTCATTTCTCGATCCCTTCTCGTCCGAGGGCTTCACCACCGACTACCAGCGTCCGCCGCCGGAGCCGGAACGGAAAGAGAAGCCGCGCAGCCACAGCAGCAGAACCGCTATGGCGATGTACCAAAGCACGTGAGCCGTGAAGGCCGATCCCGAACAGGATCAGGATCACGGCACGAGGAGAAGGGGGATCATGGTGGCCTCCACGCGAACCCGCCTGGTAAACACTTCCGCTCGCTGGTGCCCGTTCACAGGTCAACCATGCGTCCCACCGGCTCATGCGACTCCACGCCCCAGAGCCGTCCTGCAAAGGGAGGACGCAGCTTCCCCCGCCGCCGAACCCATCGTCACAGGACGATGTCGGCCCCGGCTCGTACCTGCGCCGACATGTTGCGCTCCATCATGCGCAGAGCCGCGTGCGCCAGATCGGCAT
This sequence comes from Streptomyces sp. NBC_01353, assembly GCF_036237275.1. Lineage (GTDB taxonomy): Bacteria > Actinomycetota > Actinomycetes > Streptomycetales > Streptomycetaceae > Streptomyces. The sequence goes on from NZ_CP108352.1 coordinate 821,417, forward strand.
GGATATGGGCGACGGCGTCCCTGGCCACCGCGACCTCCAGCTTCCGGATGTGGGCATCCAGAGCCGAGTACAGGATGCACTGCTCCGTGACCTGTCCGCACAGCACGAGTCGTTCCACGCCCAGCGTGTCGAGCAGGTAGGCGAGCGGCGTCTCGTAGAAGACGGAGTGGCGTGCTTTGACGACGAACAGTGAATCGCTGTCCGGTGCCACCGGCTCCACGAGATCGGGACGTCGTCCGGAAAGCGCGATGTCGAGGATTTCACCGTGGTGCGAGCGCCACAGCCCGAAGTTGTCGTTCGCGTAGATCACGGGAACATCGCCGGCCCTGGCACGTCTCAGCAGGTCCACCACGCTCGGCAACGCCGCCGCCACGGAGGGCAGCAGCAGGCTCGCGTCCTCGTGGCGGTAGGTGTTGAGCATGTCGATGACGATGAGCGCGTTCTTCGCCCTGTCGTTCGACCTGTCAGACACGGTCAACCTTCCACGCCGGTGGCGGTGTGGGTTGCTCCGACGGGTTTGGATTCGGGTGAGCCGCGCTGGCGCAGGTAGACGGAGAGGATGGCCATGGCAGCCACGGCCAGCAGTTCCGACTGCCAGTTCTGCAGCGACCGGTTCCAGAAGTCGGCCGAAGCGAGGTAGGAACCCCAGCTGACGGGCTCTTGCAGCTGCCGCAGCCGCAGTTCGTTGAACGCCGACACGCCCGCGATCGACTGTGCCAGCCAGGACAGCAGGAAGAAGGCGGCCATGGCCAGACCGAGTGACCGGGAGTAGACGGCTTGCCGCCAGTCCTTCGTCCCTGCCCACCGGGGCGAGTCCGCTCGCGCGTGGTCACCCATGCGCTGTTCGCGTTCACTCTCCGTACCTGAATCGTGCAGCGGCTTGGACTCCGGGGAGCCACGCTGAAGCAGATAGACCGTGCCGAAGATGTAGAGGAAGAACTGCAGGAACTCCGACTGCCAGTTCTCGGTGACGTCGACCGCGAAGTCCGACGACATCACATAGTCGCCGAGCCCGATCTGCTGCAGCCCCTCGACGGCGAGCTGCTCGTTGAACTCCGCCCGCCCCGCGACCGCCTGAGCGGCCAACACGACCAGGAAAGCAGTCCCGAAGCCGAGGGTGAGGCTGTTCTCCCGCCAGAACCCGGCTCTGCCGGTGCGGTCGGCGGTCACCTGTGCATCGCCCCGATGGCGGTGAAATAGCCGAGCCCTCCCAAGATGGTCAGTACACACACCACGAACAGAGTTCTCACTCAGGCTCCCTTCACCGCGCACCGGAACGGCATGTCCCCCGCCTCCCGGATGCATCCGGCGGCGGTGACCTTCCACCCGCCGCCGAACTGCGACAGGAACACCGTCTCGTCGCCCAGGCGGACCAAGGCCTGTCTGCCGTAGACATCCACGTTGCTCACGCTCCCGCCCCGCGGCAGGTCCTGCGAGCGCAACGCCTGCTCGCACGGCTGCTTCTCGCCCTCCTCCAGCTGCTGACGGCTCTCGGGCGCCAGCAGCCCGCAGGCCAGGGCGTAGTCGCCGGCGGCGAGCGCGTTCTCGAATTGCCGGCCCGCGTCGGCGGCGCCGTCGAGGCGGGCGGCAGGAGCGCCGCACCCGGCCAGTACGACCATGGCCGTCCCGGCGCCGGCCAGCAGCGACACCCTCGCCCTCCGCCGTGAGAACCAGCTCACTCGGCGCTCGGCACGGAGAGCGGGTCGCGGGGCGCGTCGCTCTTCGCGGTCTGCAACTGCTCGCCGAGTTCGACGAGCCGGTTGCGCCCCATGGCCTTGCGCACGTCGGGAAACCAGTCCTTCTCCTCCTCCTCGACGTGATGCCGGACGTTCTCCATCAAGACGCTCATCTTCGCCTTGAAACGCTCGTCCGACACGTCCATCCCCTTGAGCTCCGACAGCATCCACACCACCGCGTGGTGCTCCTCGATGCTCTCCAGAATGTGGTCCTTGGTCTCCGGAGCGGCCTCGCGAGCAGCCGGATAGAAGATCTGCTCCTCGATCCAGGCATGCGCCGTCAACTCCTCGATCACCTCGTCGGCGATATCACGTCGGGCGCTGTGGTCGTCGTCCCCGGTCTTCTCGAACCGCTTGAACAGCTTCTCCACCGTCTTGTGGTCCTCACGCAACAGCACGATCGCATCCAAGGGGTTTCCTCAGTCTCGGTATGGAAAGGTGCCGGACCATAGGGGCACCGCGATCCACTCATGCCCCTCGGGCCCACCAGGGCATGGGACTCAAGGCCGAATGGCCGCGTTTCCTCGCCTGATCGAGTACCGCATCACCATCTGCCGGCGGACCCCCTGGACACGGCGTGGTCGTCACCTGGAACGGCAATAGGTCGCGCCGTCGCAGCAGGGCGCGTACGACGGCGTAGGACGCCGAGTTCACGGGGGCGCGGGTCTGCCCTTGTGCGGTCTTCCCCGGGGAGCTGAGGCAGACGTCGTCGCCGCGACTGCACCGGGCGAGGCCCCCTCGACGGCCTCAGGCAGTCGCGGCAGCCGCGCGGCGACGTCCAGCGAGCGGAGACCCCGGCGTGGCGCGCGCGGGTGTACCCCGGACGGTCCGGCAGGCTCCCGCAGCCGCATAACTCTCCTCGACCTCCCATACTCCCGCAGGACAGCCGCCCTGTTCAGTGGCGAATAGTCATGAAAGGTAAGGGAAGGCGCTTTTCGTCTCTTATTGCACCCAACCTAGGAGGCGGAACCATGCGCGCATTGACCTGGCAGGGCACCCGGGATGTCCGTGTGGAATCCGTTCCCGACCCGCGAGTGGAACGACCGACGGACATCGTCGTCAAGGTCACGTCTAGCGGGATCTGCGGCTCTGACCTGCACCTCTACACGGTGATGGGGCCGTACATCGATACCGGCGACATCCTGGGGCACGAGGTCATGGGCTTCGTGGAGGAAGTGGGTTCGGAGGTGTCCGCAGTGCACGCCGGCGACCGGGTCGTAGTCCCGTTCAACATCTCCTGCGGACAGTGCTTCATGTGCGACCAGGGACTCCAGTCCCAGTGCGAGACCACGCAGGTCCATGCGTACGGCAAGGGCGCGGCGCTGTTCGGCTACACCAAGCTGTACGGGCAGGTCCCCGGCGGGCAGGCCGAGTACATGCGGGTGCCGTTCGGCGACACGCTGCCCGTCAAGGTCCCCAAGGGGCCACCCGACGAACGTTTCGTCTACCTGTCGGACGTGCTGCCGACGGCCTGGCAGGCCGTCGAGTACGCAGACATCCCGCCCGGGGGCTCCGTCACCGTGCTGGGTCTTGGACCGATCGGGCAGATGGCTGCCAGGATCGCCCAGTACCGAGGCGCTCAACTGGTGCTCGGCGTCGACCTGGTCGAGGCCCGGCTGGAATGCGCCCGCACGCACGGCATCCATGCCCTGGACCTGAAGGAGCACGGGAAGGACCTGGCCGACGTGATCAGGCGGCTGACCGACGGACGGGGCACGGACTCCGTGATCGACGCCGTGGGCATGGAGGCCCACGGGACCCGGCTCACGGCGGCGGCGCAGCGGGCCACGGCGACGCTCCCCGGCGCACTGGCCAGGCCGTTGATGGAGCACGTCGGCATAGACCGACTCGACGCCCTCCACACCGCTCTCGACATCGTGCGTCGCGGCGGCACGGTCTCCGTGTCGGGCGTCTACGGCGGGGCGATCGATCCGATGCCCCTGCTCACGATGTTCGACAAGCAGATCCAGCTGCGGATGGGCCAGGCGAACGTACGGTCCTGGGTGGACGACATCCTCCCGCTGCTGGACGACTCGGACCCGCTGGGCGTGGAGGGCTTCGCCACCCACACGATGCCGCTGGAAGAGGCCCCACGGGCCTATGCGATGTTCCAGGCCAAGGAAGACGGCATGATCAAGACTCTCCTCAAGCCCTGACAGAGGAAGGGCTGCCCTCACGGCCTGGGCAACGGTGATCGGTGCGGACGCCTCCGCCGCCCTGAGCGTGCTGCCGGCTTCTCCGGGGCCCTGTCGCGGTGTGGGCTGACGCCCGGTCAGCCGTGTCGCCTGTCGACGGGACCCACCGGTAACTGCCCCAGAGACTCTCTCCTCACCGCGGCGTCGCTCGGCGTCGGGGTGACCATCCCGCCCGGCGGCGTCTCAGGGGTTCCGCCGGCGAACGGTGATCCGGCCGCGCCATCCGCCGGTCTCCTGGCCGTGTTCCTCGATGCCCTTCTGAACCGCTTCAGGTCGCCCTTGACGCGCCGGTCGAGGACGCCGAGCACGTCCCGTCCTCCTCGACGAACCCTCCAGGTTCCACGTCCGTGGCCAGGCTCACCCGAGTGTGCGTCTCGTCGAGCGGCTGGAAGGTGACGACCCCTTCTGCTTGACGTCCCCGCCGACAGTGCGCCAGGAAATGCGCTCGTCCGACGACTGGTCGACGATCTCGGTGTCGAAGTCGCGCTCGGCGCTGGCCGGTCGAGCGGCAGGCCGCCCCCGTCGAACTCAGCCCCTTGGCCGCACCCCATCGTGTGCGGCGGGCGGCCGACGACCCGCTCAGGTACTGGATGCCTCAGGTACGCGACCACTCGCAGGCAGAGGCTCGCTCAGCCGATCGAGTGGCAGGTCGTACAGCGCGAAGGCCTGGTCGATGACCGGCTGGGCCACGTTGCGGACACGGACGCCGCCCGCCGTCGTGCCGTGCTCCGCGCCGAGGTGCGCGTGGCCGTGGACGGCGAGGTCCGCTCCCGCCGCGTCGATGGCCTCCGCAAGCAGATAGCTGCCGAGGAACGGATAGATCTCCAGCGGCTCGCCCGCCAGGGTGTCCGGCACCGGAGAAAAGTGCGTCAGTGCGATCCGTACCCGGCACCCGTCCGCCGCCAGTCCCGCGAGCGCGTGCCGGAGCCCGTCCGCAGCCAGCCGGGTCGTACGGACGAACGCCTTCATCTCCGGCTCGCCGAATTCACCCGCGCTGCGGCCCGCGAAACCTCCGCAGAAGCCCTTCACGCCGGCGATGCCCACCGTGTGCTCCCCCACCGTCAATCGCGCGGCGCGCCCTTCGAGGACGGCTACCCCGGCCGCCTCCAGCGTGCGCGTGACTCCTGCCTCCTGGTCCGCGTCGTAGTCGTGGTTGCCGAGCACCGCCACCACCGGCACCCCGAGATCGCGCACCTCCTCGGCCACCACCTCCGCCTCTGCCACCGTTCCGTGCCGTGTCAGGTCCCCCGCCAGCAGCAGTACGTCGGCACACTCCGGCAGCGTCTCGAAGGCGGGGCGAAGCAGTCCGCTGCAGTCGGGGCCGAGGTGGATGTCACCGACGGCCGCTACCCGTACGACGTCGCGCACTGCCCGACCCGCGGCCATCGCCGCACCGTGGCCGGTCACGGAATCTCCTCGTGCCGGGCGGGGGGTTCGGCGCCCGCGACAACGAGATCGGCGCGGACGGGCAGGCCCGCGAGCTCGGCATGCGCCACGCGTAGGATCTCGTCACGCCGCTCGGCGATCTGCACCGTGCCGGTGAGCAACACCGTTCCGCCCCGCAGTTCGACGCGTACGCCGAGCTCCCCGACGTCCTCCTTCGCGAGCCGCTCCCGCAGATGCGCGATCCGGTACTCGACCGGGTACGCCCCCTGGTCACCGAGTGTCATCGTCATCCCTCCGCTCGTGGGGAGTCGCCACCGGAATGACATCGAGCAGTTCCAGCAGGTACAGAAACGCCGCCGACATCGGTGCGTCGCCGGTCTGGCGGCGTACCCGGTCCCAGTCGACCTTCTCCCGCAGACCGCGCGCCAGCGGCAACAGGGCGCCGAAGTCGCAGTGATGCTCGGAGAGTGCCGCAAGACGGCTGGTCATCATGTCGGTCGGGGCCAGGACAGGCATGTGGACGGAGTCCACGGGCAGGGGCTCCGCCCGGTCGAGGAGTTCGCTGGTGACGGGGCGGCCGGCCAGCGCGAAGATCAGATCGATGTCCTCCCCGCCCGCGCGGGCCTTGATCAGCCAGTCCTCGGCCGGTGCGACGATCTGTACGCCCTGCTGCTCCAGCAGTTGGACGACCGTGTCGGCGTCCTCCCGCCGCAGGGCGAAGTCGGTGTCGTGCTGGAGCGGGACGGGGATGCCGTGCGCGTACGCGGCGACGCTTCCGACAAGCGCGAACGGGCATCCCGAGGTCTTGAGCAGGGAGCCGATCGCTTTGGTGGTCTCCAGGATGGCCTGCGTGTGGTCGGCCGGCAGCGCTTCCTGGGCCTCGGAACCCGGCCGGACCGCGTCGGACCGATCAGTCGGACCGGCGGCAGCACGCGCGACAGGCGGTTCCCAGGCATCGGTGAGATTCATCTTGCGTTCCTCTCGCCGCGGGACAGGCGTCTACCCACGTGCACGGCATACATCCCCGCTTCTGAGGGCGCCCGTCCGAAAGCCCCTATTTTGGCCTTCAAAGCGTGCCCTTCGCCGCCCGGGGCGGCGCCGGACAATCACCTTGCAATGACCGAAGCCACAGCGTGACGCACGAACTCAGGAGTCGGAATTCGACGCCTCTTCGCCTACCTGCTCGGTTCTCGACGGTCCTGGCCGTGTCCGACGTCGGTGGCTGGTGTCGCACCAGGGATAGTGACGGCTGCGGCGGCATGTGCAGAGCGCAACGCAGAACCGGTCCGACGTGACGAAGGTGCCGTCTTCCAGAGCAACTTCGACAGGACCCTCGACGAGCATCGGCCCGTCCGCCTGGACGGTGATGCGACGCACGCTTTCAGCGGGTTCGTTCGGCACGGATGACCACCAGCTCCTCCGACTCGTCACCTGGCTGCACAAGTGCCTGGCTGCACAACCACGATCGCCTTGACCTGAGGACGGGACCGAATCGCACCGCTGCCCGCTCAAGGGTCTCGGCCCTCAGTCCGGCCGCCCGCAAGCCCGCAAGAGTAGGGGCTTCTCCGCTCAGCGCGGAGTGCACGAGAAGGAGCACGCCGCCGACCCTCAGCAGACGAGGCACTTCCTGGCATATTCGATCGAGAATCAGCCGACCGTCACGCCCGGCCTCCCATGCCCGCGCTGAGCCTCGATGAGGAGCGTCGAGCGGCCCGGGGACGTAGGGGGGGTTGCTGACAACCAGGTCGAAGGTGCGTCCCGCGACCGGCGTCGTCAGGTCACCACGCAGAACACTGATCCGCTTTCGTGCCAGCCGTGCGTTGAGACGGGCGGTCCAGACGGCCGTATGGGAGATGTCCACAGCCGTGACCTCGGCTCCCCGCAAGGCCGCGGCCACAGCAAGGACTCCTGTGCCTGTCCCGACGTCGAGCACCTGCGCCTCCGATGGCAACGTCTCGCGTTGCAGCGCGCCCGCCAGCAGAGCCGTGTCGTCTTGCGGGGCGTACACACCCGGCAGAGCGATGAGTTTCATGACCTCACGACGATCGATCGTATGTGGCGACACGCTACATTTCTCATGCGCCGACGACGTTGAGTGACGACCTCCTGTCCCGCCAGGCATCGAGGAAATGGTCTGCAAGGCGGCCCTCGAGATAGACCGTGGCGTCCACCCCGAAGGCGATGTCGGCCTCCAGATGGGGCTCGTCCTCGAGGAGCCCTCCGATGACCTCCCGCCGGACGACCTGCTCGTGAACAGCGTCGGCCTCGACGTGCTCGGTGTAGAAGAACTCCGCCGCTCGGCCTGCTCCGGTGCGCCGCATCGCTGCGGCCAGGCGAGCGGATCCGGGCGAGGAGGTGATCTCCACGGCCGCGAAGTGACCGATGAGGCAGCCTCGCAGCGCGCGGTGCAGCCCGAACAGCGACATCAGGTTGACGACGGCCAGCATCTGCGCCGGTGCGGCATCGACATGTCGACCGTAGGTGGTGTCCAGGCCGAGATCGACCATGAGGTCGGCGAAGAGCCTGGCGTGGATGCGTTCGGCGTGGCCCCCGCCGAATTCGTCGAACTCCACGGCCGCCATTCCTGCCTTGGCGCGCCCCCGCAGCCTGGGCAGCACCCAGGCATGCGGATCCGCCTCCTTCAGGTGGTACAGCGAGCGCAGGGTCGCGTACTCCTTCAACTGCCACAGCTCGCCCTGGTCCCGCAGGAAGTGTGAGACGCCACGGCCTTGTACAGGCTCCACCAACAGTTCCGCGAGCGCGTCGGTCACGGCCGCATGGCGGGAGGCGTCGTCACGGAGAGCGGCGAGGAACCGGTCCTCCAGCCGGCGCCGTAGTTCCAGGAGCTCCGTGTCCCACTCAGAGCGGGGATCGACCCCACGGAACCCGCGGTAGTGCAGCTCATAGCAGACGTACAGGGCCAACTGAAGATCGTCCTCGTAGGGATCCGCGTCTGCCACCGCGGGCACCGGCAAGGGCTCCCCCGCGGCGAGATGAGCGATGACCGCCGTCGAGATCGCCCCTCGCGCGCCCGGCAATGGTGGTCCCTGAAGGTCGAGCACTGTGTCACGCATGTCCTGCATGTACCCAGCCACCATATTCGTACCGGCTCGAAATGCGGTCTGCACGTGCACCTCCGCTCGCAGCGGTCAAGCATGGGGGCATGGAAGAGCCCCGGGCACCGCTGATCGTGTTCGCGAACTTCTTCTCCGACGTCGCCGTGAGTCTCCGGGCCCATCACGCGCCGGCCCACTGGGCTCGGCAGGCACCCCGCAAGATCTGGTTGATGCGGCCGGGGGACGTACTGCTGACGCCCGTGCCGCTCGGACGCGATTTCACGCGCTACGCCTGCGGCCTGCTGGGTATCCCGCACCGCAGCATCACTGTGCTCACCGTCCCGTCCTCCGCCGGAGTCCCCATGGCGGAAGCTCTGGACCGGGAAGGCCTGACAGACGTGGTCCGAGCGCTCATCGCCCACCGGCCCGGAGCACAACTGCTCCCTCTCGCGCTGGACTCCCCCACTGTCGCCTTCGCCGACCGCCTGGGCGTGCCGGTTGCGCCCTACGGGCCAGGCGGCGTGCCACCGTCGGCGCCGGCGGCGGTATACCGGCTCAACACGAAGAGCGGGTTTCGCGACCTGGCCGGAGAAATGGGTATGCGGACGCCGCCTGGGCGGGGCTGTGGCGATGGAGACCTCGTGGAGACCATCTCCACCATGCTCGAGGGGTACGGACGGATCGTGGTGAAGCCGGATCGCTCCGCAGGCGGGCACGGGTTGAGGTTCATCTCCGGCGCGGATGCCGGCTGGGCGCGTGCCGTGCCTCCGCCCGGGGCGGCAGGGCGTGGCGGCTGGGTGGTCGAGGAGTGGCTGGCCGAGGCCCGGTCCGTCAGTGTTCAGATGGAGGCGCTCCCGAGCGGTCCCCATCTCTTGTTCACCGGCGAGATGCGTACTGTGGCCGGCTCGTACACCGGCTACGTTTCACCCTTGGACCACGCCACGGACATGGCCACGAGGGAGCTGGAGCACTGGGGAGCGATGCTCGGTCGGCACCTTTCCGCCCACGGGTACTGCGGGCCGTACGGAATCGACGCACTCCTGGCATCGGACGGCACTCTGTACGCCACGGAGAGCAATGTTCGACGCACCGCCACCACAACTCCCCAGGCCATGGTCGATCGCCTCTCCTCTGACGCGGGATTCGATTCCCCCGCCTGGCTGCTCGCCGAGGGCCGATCCCGCCTCACCCACACCTTCGCAGACGCTCTGCGCCTGCTCCAGGCGAAGGACCTGGCCTGGTCCCCCAGCCGCGGCGAAGGAGTGGTGCTCTACGCGGACGCCCCCGACGACGAACGCTCCTGGCTGTACGCAGTGATCGCCGCCGACGTCGGCGGCACGGCGAGGTTGCATTCGGCTCTCGCGGACGTCATGGAATTCGAAGGGGAATGACGCCACTCGCCCGACATCCAACATCCGGCATCCAACATCCGGCATCCGGCATCCGGCATCCGGCATCCGGCATCCGGCATCCGGCATCCGGCATCCGACACCAGCAGATTCAGCGACGAGGTCGATTCGCCCGGCGGCAACGACTCATCCCTCCAAGGAGCCGGTGGCGAAGGCAGGGACCACCGCCCGCGCCCCGAAGGCGGCCTTCTACGCGCGACCGTTTCGGACAGGATGCGAGGGGCAGCCGCGACGCGTGGGGGCGTATCCGAAATCGACCAAGGGGGCCGCCCCAATGTCAACTGGGACGCTTTTGGCCATCATCATCCCCGCCGTGGTGGTGATCACCCTGATAGCGGTGGCCACGGTTCTCGCCATGCGGCGGCGCCGTCTACAGGAACGCTTCGGCCCGGAGTACGAACGGACCGTCGAGGACACCGGCAGTCGCAGGGTGGCCGAGCATGACCTCGCCGAGCGCGAGAAGCGCCATGACTCACTCGAACTGCAGCCCCTGCCGAGCAGGGAACGAGAGAGGTACGCGCGCGAGTGGGACGGCGTTCAGGAGCAGTTCGTCGATCATCCCGACGCAGCCGTCCACGACGCCGACCGACTCGTCACCTCGCTCATGCAGGCTCGCGGGTACCCAACGGAGAACTTCGACCAGCAGGTACGGGACCTCTCCGTCGAGCACGGCCGCACCCTGCAGCACTACCGGGCGGCTCACGAGGTCGACTCGCTCAGCACACGACGCGAGGCGACCACTGAACAGCTACGCGGGGCCATGGTGCATTACCGAGCCCTGTTCGACGAACTCCTCACCGACGGACATCAGGCCGGCCCGACCGGGACTTGAGCCGCCCGTCGGAGCGGATGACTACAGTACGGGAGACGAGATGCATCGCAACGACAATCCGGATCGGGCCGGCGCGGGCGAGCTGACGACCGAGGACATTGCCCGGTCACGCGATCAGGGAGCCGAGGACAGACAGGACGCTGGGCCACCGATGTACCCGGGTGAAGCAACACCCACCGCCGACCAGACCGCGGCCCTGCCACCGGAGGAATCCGACAGCGTCGAAGACAGCACCACAAATGGTTCCGAGAGGGCAGCGGAGGAGCCTGTCACAGCAAGGAATCAGAGCGACGAAGACCAAGATCAGGCGCTGCTGTCCGCGCAGGACGTGGATGCCTATCGGTCACGCTGGCAACAAATCCAGAACGACTTCGTGGACGACCCGGAGCAGGCCGTCCAAGCCGCCGACGGCCTGGTCGCGGATGTGATGCGGACCTTGGCCGAGAAGTTCGCCGGCCACAAGAATGCGTTGGAAGGCCAGTGGAACCAGGGAGAAGCGGTCGATACCGAGAGCCTGCGGATGGCCCTGCGTGAGTACCGATCGTTCTTCAACCGGTTGCTGACGAAATGACTCTGACCCCGGGCCGGCGGCGGTACCGAAAGCCCGCGAATCGGCGCCGTCCCTCCCATCTGACGGGGGGAGCGTCCCGCCCGGCAGTCGCCCGCTCCGCGCGGTTCGTGCAGGGCGCCATGCTCGTCGTCCCGAAGGCCGCCGGAGTATCGACGCCGACGGCAGCGGCCCGTGCCCCAGTGAGACGATGACCCCCGATCCCGCAAGGCGATGGCCCCCGTTCGGCCGGATACGCAGCGTGATCCGCCGATCGCGAGCCGGGCACCGGTGGGGGCGGGTCAGCGATCTGGAGCTGTGGCAACGTTCGCTGGGATTCGCCGCGCTCGGGTTCCTCACGCTGGTACCGCTGCTCATCGTTGTATCCGCAGCGGATACGGCTGGTGGGAGGGGGTTCGCGCAGTGGCTGGGGGACGGACTCGGCGTATCGGCGGCCGCCAGGGAGGAGATCGAGCGGTTGTTCGCCTTGCCGGGACGGGTGTTGCGGACCACGACGGCGTTCGGCCTCGCCCTGCTCACCGTGTTCGGTCTCTCCTTCGGCACAGTGGTGCAGAGCGGCTACGAGAAGGCCTGGGATCTGACCCCTGCCCGCTGGCGGGCCAGGTGGCGTCATGTGGTGTGGCTGGCAGTCCTCATCGGGGTCCTCTACCTGTTCGCGGTCACATCATGGTGGCGCGACCCGGCCCGTGGTGTCGTCGTCGTCATGGGCGGCATCCTGTTCTTCTGGTGGTCCCAGCGGCTGCTGCTCGGCGGCCGGGTCGCGTGGCTCGCTCTGCTGCCCGGGGCGGTGTCCACCATGCTGGGACTGCTCGGACTGCGAATCTTCTCCCGGCTCGTCTTTTCTCCACTGATCGCGTCGAGCGCCGTCACCTATGGCCCGTTCGGCGCGTTCCTCGTCATCGAGTCGTGGCTCGTCGCCGTGGGCGTGGTCGTCTTCGGCGGTGCGATGGCCGGCCGGATGATCGACGATGAACTGCCCCGCATGATGCGTTCGCTGAAACGGCGAAGGTGAGCCGGGCGCACAGGTGGTGTCTCCGGCCACGGACGTCCCGGCGTCGACGAGGTCGAGCCCACGGGTCCGGTAAGCGTCGTCATGGTCGGCGAGATGCCTCCGGGGCCGCTCCTGCGGGGAGGACCCGGAGGGCGGGCCTCGTCCTTCAGGCCGCTGATGTGGCTGGGCGTCCGGCCCTCCAGGTCGGGAACGGTTGCCGCACGCCAGGTAGCAGCCGTTACCGGGCCATTCACCTGCGGCTTCCGGCAGTCCGGGCGCCGACTCCTGCTCCGATGTGCGGCGTCCTTCAGGGGGAGGCACCCTGGAAGGAACCTGTCCGGACACAGGCGCCCCGCGTGCCACCACCGACCTGCCCGCCGTCGAACCGACCCACACGGAGGCGATCCGCACATGGCATCGGACGACGCGCTGCTCGTGGTCGACGCAGCGGGCGTCGTGGTCGAGTGGAGCCAGCGGGCCAGGTCCCTGTTCGGCCGCGGAACGTCCGAGGCCCTCGGTCACCCCGTCGCGGAGCTGTTGGCCGGATCATGGCCGTCGGCAGATGGCGACAGCACGGGGGCGGCCCCGGGGCTCGTGGTGCGGCCCGTGACGCTGCGCGACGGCGGCATGGGCTGGAGCGTGGACCTGGTTCGGTCGGAGGAAAGCAGCGACGCCCAAGATCGGGCACTGCTGAACGCGCTGTTCACCCAGTCACCCATCGGCATGCAGGTCCTGGATCCCCAGCTGCGTGTCCTGCGCGTGAACACCGCGGCGTCAGGGATGAACGGGTTCAACACCCGGCGGCTGCTCGGACGCCGCCTCAGCGACGTGCTCCGCCTCTCCGATCCCGACGAGGCCGAAGCGATGGTGAGGGAGGTACTCGCCACCGGTGAGCCCGCGCTGGACCGGCTCGTGCGTGCGCGTCCGCCCAGCGACCTGGAGCACGAACACGTGTACTCGGTCTCCGTGTTCCGACTCCAGAACGCCGACGGCAAGGTGCTGGGCGCCTCCACGGCAGTGGTGGACGTCAGCATTCGGGAGCGTGCCCTCGCCCGCGCTCGAGTCCTCAACGCCGCGCGGGAACGCGTGGGGCGGTCGCTGGATCTGGACGCCACATGCGCCGCGCTCATCGATGTCCTCGTACCCGCCTTCGCCGACGCCGCCGAGGTCGACCTGCTGGACCCCGTGGTCCGCGGCGAGGACCCCCCGTCGGCGCCGGTGTCACCCGACGTACCCCTGCGGCGGATGGCCTTCGCTTCGGCGGACCGTCAAACGGACTCGTCAGGCGCCGGTGCCGGCCCGTTCCGCTTTCCGGCCGCATGGCTCCAGTCCCTGACCGACCTGCGGCCCCATCTGGTCACACACCACCCTGACGACCCCGCCGACCCCGATTCGGGGGCGCTGCGGCACACCCGCCCGGCAGGCCCACTTTCCGCGATCGTCGCCCCGTTGACCCTGCGGAACGGTGTACTGGGGACGCTGAGCCTGTTTCGCTTTCCTGACCGCAACCCGTTCGTGGACGAAGACCTCGACCTCGCCGTGGGGGTCGCCTCGCGCACGTCGCTGCACATCGACAACGCACGCCGCTACACGCGGGAACACACCATCGCCCTGACCCTGCAGCGCCGTCTCCTGCCCCAGCGCCCGGAGCCGCAAGCAGCGGTCGAGAGCGCCCATTTCCACCAGTCGACCGATGCCGGAGGGGGCTGGTTCGACCTGTTTCCGCTCTCCGGCGCCCGGATCGCCCTCACCGTCGGCCGCATCTCCGGCACGGGCATCCACGCCGCCATGGCGATGGGCCAGCTGCGCACCGCCATCCACACCCTCGCCTCCCTCGACCTGGAACCCGACGAACTCCTCGCCCGTCTCGACGACACCGTGACCCGACTCGCCGCCGAACGCGCCGACCTGCCGCCCGGCGACCCCGTGCGGACCCAGCCGCTGACGGCCGGCTGCCTCTACGGCGTGTACGACCCGCTGTCCCTCCGCTGCACCATCGCCCTCGCCGGTGGCCCGCCACCGGTAGTCGCGTATCCCGACGGAACCACCGAAACCGTCGACGTTCCCGTCGCTCCCCCGCTGGGCGGCGGCGAGGGCGCACCGTTCGCCAGCAGCCGTCTCGAGCTGCCCGAGGGAAGTGTCATCGCGCTGCACACCGAGGCGTTCCTCGGTGCGGGCGAGGCCGACACGCAAGCGGGCCAGGACCGCCTCCGGCGGGTTCTCGCCGACAGCGGACGCCCGCTGGACGACCTGCGCGACGAGGCCGTACGCACCGTCCCGGCTCCCTCTCCCGGCGACGACGCGGTGCTTCTCCTCGTACGCACCCACTCACTCGATCCCGGTCTTGTCGTCACCTGGGACCTGCCGAAGGACCCCGCGGCCGTGGCCACCACCCGAGCCCGCACGCGGCGGCAGCTGGCCGCATGGAGCCTCGACGAACTCGCGTTCACCACCGAACTGATCGTCAGTGAACTGGCCACCAACGCCGTGCGATACGGCACCCCGCCCATCACGCTCCGCTTGGTCAAGGGCGGTCGTACGCTCACGTTCGAGGTCAGCGACTCCAACCCTGTCTCACCGCATCTCCGCCATGCGCAGACCAGCGACGAGGGCGGCCGCGGCCTGTTCATCTGCGCAGAACTCTCCCAGAACTGGGGCGTCCGCTTCAGCGACAACAGCAAGACCATCTGGACGGAACAAGCACTTCCCCACCAGCCATAGCACGCGCCGGCTCGGATCGCTGCCGACCGAAACCCAGGGCAGGGCCAGGTTTGCGTGGACCACCTGTCGCTCCAGGACATCGCGGACCCGGAAGGCGAGCCTCGCCACCGTTGCGTCTGGCGCTGCTCAAGAACGGTGTTCCCCTCCGCCCGCCACGTCCTACCCGGACCGCCCGAGAAGAACAGACCGCACGAACCGTGATGGCGGGGCGCGCGTCGGCGTCCTGTTCGCGGGCATTGCGCTCGACGGTCGCGTCGTAGCTTTCCGGGTATGGATCGATGGGCTCGATCCGGTGCACGTCGCAGTCGACGAGATCGCGAAAGCCCGCTCGCACACCCTGGCCATGGCGCGGCTGAAGCTCGTGGCCGACACGAGTGCCACGAGGATGCCGACGATTCCGCTCGTCTCCCGCAGCGCGTCGTCGCCGGGGCCCTCCAGGACCGGCTTCACTTGACGGTCCGCCGGACCGGTCAGACCGAACATGGCGCGCAGGGACTCGCTCAGCTGCTCACGCACACCGTGCGGGGCGAAAGCCGCCACAGCGAACAGAAGAGGTACGGCGGCCAGGAACGTCTGGGCCGCAAGGCAGGTCCCCGCGTCGAGGAGGTTTCCGCTCACCAATCTGCTCGTCAGTTCGGAGAGAACGGGAAAGCGACACTCGGCCCCGGTCCGGCTGCTCCGCAGCCGGCTCGCCCACGACATCTCGCCTCCCCCTGCATCGGCCTCCGGACCATTGGAAGTGACTCCACACGCCCGGGCGAGTTCGCCGTGCCGTTCGGATGAGTCACAGGGAGGGGGGTGCAGGTTCAGCCATTGCGAAATGGATTCTGTCGTCGCCGAGCGACGCCTCTCGCCTCTCGGCGGTGAGGAACGGTGCGGCAGCGCGCCGAGCCGATGGGGTCGACGTCCCGCCGGGGTACCCCCTCCGGGCCCATCACGGACGATGGTGTCGCGATGATCCATGTCACTGTCGTGGGATCTTCAGAAGGCCACGGCGAAGCCCTTAGCGTTACCGAAACGAGCCGGGCGCGACGCGGGCGAGTGCCTCTCCCAGGGCGCTTTGTACGCGGGGAGGTGTCAGCGATCCGTTGCTCATCACCGGCAGGGTGAAGGGATCATGATGTTCCGCAAGGTACTGGTGGCCAATCGCGGGGAGATCGCGATTCGCGCGTTCCGCGCGGGCTACGAATTGGGTGCGCGCACGGTAGCCGTCTTCCCCCACGAGGACCGCAACTCTCTGCACCGGCTGAAGGCCGACGAGGCGTACGAGATCGGTGAGCCCGGACATCCGGTGCGGGCCTACCTCTCCGTGGAGGAGATCATCCGGGCGGCACGCCTGGCCGGTGCCGACGCCGTCTACCCGGGTTACGGATTCCTGTCCGAGAACCCGGAACTGGCGCGCGCCTGCGAGGAGGCGGGCATCACGTTCGTGGGCCCGAGTGTGCCGACCCTGGAGCTGACCGGGAACAAGGCGCGTGCCGTGGCCGCCGCCCGGGAGGCGGGCGTACCCGTGCTCGGTTCCTCGGCGCCCTCCACCGACGTGGACGAGCTGGTGGCGGCCGCCGAGGGCATCGGCTTCCCGGTGTTCGTCAAGGCCGTCGCCGGCGGCGGCGGTCGCGGCATGCGGCGGGTCGAGGACCCGGCGACGCTTCGCGAGTCCATCGAAGCGGCGGCCCGCGAGGCCGAGTCCGCCTTCGGCGACGCGACCGTCTTCCTGGAAAAGGCCGTCGTCGACCCGCGTCACATCGAGGTGCAGATCCTCGCCGACGGCGAGGGCAACGTCATCCACCTGTTCGAGCGCGACTGCTCGGTGCAGCGGCGCCACCAGAAGGTGATCGAACTCGCGCCCGCCCCGAACCTCGACCCGGTGGTACGGCAGCGCATCTGCGACGACGCCGTGAAGTTCGCCCGTCGGATCGGCTACCGCAACGCGGGCACCGTGGAGTTCCTCCTCGACCGCGACGGCAACCACGTCTTCATCGAGATGAATCCGCGCATCCAGGTCGAGCACACGGTGACCGAGGAGGTCACCGACATCGATCTGGTGCAGTCGCAGCTGCGCATCGCCGCCGGCGAGACCCTTGCCGACCTCGGCCTGGCGCAGGAGTCCGTCGTCCTGCGCGGTGCCGCCCTGCAGTGCCGGATCACCACCGAGGACCCGGCCAACGGCTTCCGCCCGGACACCGGCATGATCAGCGCGTACCGCTCTCCGGGAGGCTCCGGCATCCGGCTCGACGGCGGCACCACCCACGCCGGTACGGAGGTCAGCGCCCACTTCGACTCGATGCTGGTCAAGCTGACCTGTCGGGGCCGGGACTTCAGAACGGCCGTCGACCGCGCCCGGCGCGCGGTGGCCGAGTTCCGTATCCGCGGCGTGTCCACGAACATCCCCTTCCTGCAGGCCGTGCTCGACGACCCGGACTTCCAGGCGGGACACGTCACGACGGCCTTCATCGAGCAGCGGCCGCACCTGCTCACCGCGCGCCACTCTGCCGACCGCGGCACGAAGCTGCTCACGTACCTCGCCGACGTCACCGTGAACAAGCCGCACGGCCCTCGGCCCGAGCTGATCTCCCCGGCCACCAAGCTGCCGGCGCTGCCCGCCGGCGAGCCGGCCGCCGGCTCCCGGCAGAAGCTCCTCGCGCTCGGCCCGGTGGGCTTCGCGCGGAGCCTGCGCGAGTCGCCGACCATCGGTGTCACGGACACCACGTTCCGCGACGCCCACCAGTCGCTTCTCGCCACCCGGGTCCGGACCAAGGATCTGCTGGCCGTCGCCCCCACCGTGGCGCACAACCTGCCGCAGCTGCTGTCCTTGGAGTGCTGGGGCGGCGCCACCTACGACGTCGCGCTGCGCTTCCTCGCGGAGGACCCGTGGGAGCGCCTTGCCGCCTTGCGCGAGGCCGTGCCGAACATCTGCCTGCAGATGCTGCTGCGGGGTCGCAACACCGTGGGGTACACCCCTTACCCGACCGAGGTGACCGACGCCTTCGTGCAGGAGGCCGCCGCCACGGGCATCGACATCTTCCGTATCTTCGACGCGCTCAACGACGTCGACCAGATGCGCCCGGCCATCGACGCCGTACGGGAGACCGGGACGGCGGTGGCCGAGGTCGCGCTGTGTTACACGTCCGATCTCTCCGACCCGACGGAGAAGCTGTACACGCTGGACTACTACCTGCGGCTGGCCGAGAAGATCGTCGCCGCGGGGGCGCACGTGCTGGCGGTCAAGGACATGGCGGGCCTGCTGCGCGCCCCCGCCGCGTCCAAGCTGGTCTCCGCTCTGCGCGCGGAGTTCGACCTGCCGGTGCACCTGCACACCCATGACACCGCGGGCGGTCAGCTCGCCACGTATCTCGCGGCGATCCAGGCCGGGGCGGACGCGGTGGACGGTGCGGTGGCCTCCATGGCCGGTACCACCTCCCAGCCGTCGCTGTCGGCGATCGTCGCCGCGACCGACCACTCCGATCGGCCCACCGGCCTCGATCTGCAGGCGGTCGGTGACCTGGAGCCGTACTGGGAGAGCGTCCGCAAGGTCTACGCCCCCTTCGAGGCGGGTCTGGACTCGCCGACCGGGCGCGTGTACCACCACGAGATTCCCGGCGGGCAGCTCTCCAACCTGCGCACACAGGCCGTCGCGCTCGGCCTCGGCGACCGTTTCGAAGACGTCGAGTCGACGTACGCCGCCGCGGACCGGATGCTGGGCCGACTGGTGAAGGTCACGCCGTCGTCGAAGGTGGTGGGTGACCTCGCACTGCATCTCGTGGGCGCCGGGGTGGCGCCCGAGGATTTCGAGGCGGCGCCGAACCGCTTCGACATCCCCGACTCGGTCGTCGGCTTCCTGCACGGCGAGCTGGGCACGCCTCCCGGCGGCTGGCCGGAGCCGTTCCGCACCAAGGCGCTGGAGGGCCGCGCCGGACCCAAGCCGATGCGGGATCTGACCGCGGAAGACCGCACCGGCCTGGCCAAGGACCGGCGCGCGACGCTGAACCGCCTTCTCTTCCCCGGCCCGACGAAGGCGTACGAGGCACACCGCCAGGCGTACGGCGACACCAGCGTGCTCGACAGCAAGGACTTCTTCTACGGGCTGCGCCCCGGGAAGGAGTACACCGTCGATTTCGGGCCCGGTGTGCGGCTGCTCATCGAGCTGGAGGCCATCGGCGAGGCCGACGAACGCGGCATGCGCACCGTCCTGTCCACCCTGAACGGCCAACTGCGGCCGATCCAGGTACGCGACAACGCGGCGGCCGCCGACCTCCCGGTGACCGAGAAGGCCGACAGGTCCAACCCCGGCCATGTCGCCGCGCCGTTCGCCGGCGTGGTCACGCTGGCCGTCGCCGAGGGCGACGAGGTCGAGGCCGGTGCGACGGTGGCCACCATCGAGGCGATGAAGATGGAGGCCTCGATCACCGCCCCGAGGAGCGGACGGGTGTCCCGCCTGGCCATCACCAGGATCCAGCAGGTGGAAGGCGGCGACCTCCTCGTCGAGATCGGGTGAGGCGCTGGTAGGGAGGCGGCCGGGGCACCGAGCCAGGTGCCCCGGCCGCCGTCCGTCACGGCCGCCACCGCCACCGCTGCCGCTCCGCCCGAGGCGAGCCCGTCGGCCGCCCGCACCACCAGGGCGTTCCGGGTCCTGAAGGTGCTCACTCTCGGAGGTCGCCGGGAGCGCCGCACCGGCCGCCGCCGCTCCGGTGATTCTCACCGGCTCCTCCTGGACCGGCGACGAGCGCGCCGAGTCGGTGCGGAAGGAGGGCGACTCCTTCCGCGTCCGGCAGCGGGAAGGTCCGACGAACTCCTGGCCTGGGTTCGCCCCTCACCTGCACCGGCTGAAGGTGTGAAGGGGGCCCGAACTCGTCGAGTTCGGGCCCCCTTCACACAAGGGTTCAGACCAGCGGGCCTCCGAAGGGGCCTCCCAGTCCGTAGTACGTGCCCAGCTCGTGGCGGTAGTCGGGGTCCTCGAGGTGCTTGTCACGGTGGAACTCGGGAGCGTCCTTGATCTGCTCCCTGGTCCGGTCGACGAAGATCTTCCGGTCGTCCACGTCGATCCGAACCACGGTGCCGGCCGGAATGAGGACCTCCTTGCCGAAGATCCACACCCCGGTGTCCACAACCAGATAGGCGTCACCGACCTCGTCGGAGTGCTTGTCCACCTTCCCGATGCTGCCGTCGATCGCCTCGACCTTGTAGCCGGTCAATTCGGTGCCGGCCAGATGGCCCGCGGTCGACTTGTAGCTCCACACGTGCTCAGTCACGCGAAAACAACTCCTCCGGTAGGCGAGGACAGCCAGCGGATTGCTGCCGCCCTCCTCTTCCGTGTGCCTTTCGCGGCGGGGTGCCTTCCCCGCCTGAACTCCGCCTGCCCCGACCCCGGCAACGCATTCACCCGCTCATCAGGTTCTCTGATCGGACAGCGCCCTGCGACCGCTTCGCAGGCTGCGGCCGGCGGCTCCTCGGTAGGGCGCTCATCACAGACCGAGGTCGAGGAGGGCGTTCTCCACGACCTCGGTGAGCGCGGGATGGATCCAGTACGGAGACGTGGCGAGGGTCGCGGCGTCGATGCCGAGTGTCGCCGCCAGGATGAGGGGCTGGATGAGGATAGAGGCTTGCGGGCCCATCAGGTGGGCGCCGAGGAGCCGCCCTGTACCGGCTTCGGCGAGTACCTTGCAGAAGCCGGTGGTGTCCTCCATGGCCCAGCCGTAGGCGACATCGCCGTAACCGGCCTTGCCCACCAGGTAGTCGAGCCCTTTGTCGCGGCAGTCCTGCTCCGTGGCGCCGACGGAGGCGATCTGCGGGCGAGTGAAGACCGCCGCCGGCACCAGGCCGTGGTCGGCGGCGATCAGGTCGTCCGGGTGGCGGAGGTTGTGTGCGACGACCTTCGCCTCGCGGTTGGCCACGTGCTTGAGGGGCACTGCCGAGCAGATGTCACCCAGCGCGAAGACACCGTCCGCGGTGGTGCGCTGGTGTTCGTCCACGATCACACGGCCGTCGCCGTGAGTGGCGATGCCCGCCGCTTCCAGGTTCAGCCGGTCGCTGTTCGGGACGCGGCCCACCGCGACGAGCAGCATGTCCGCCTCGACCGTGGATCCGTCGTCCAGGGTCAGGCGCAGCGCGCCCGGGCGACCGCCGACCGTCGAGACCTCCTGGCCGAGCCTGAGGTCGTATCGAGAACGGACCAGCGAGGTGAACCGCTCCGCGACCGTCTCGTCTTGCGGGCCGAGCAGGTGATCCTCCTTCTCGACGATGGTGACGGAGCTTCCCGCCGCGGCGAACACCTCGGCCAGCTCCGCGGCGATGTATCCGCCTCCGAGGATCGCGAGACGCTGGGGCGGAGAGTCGATCCGCATGACGGTGTCGGACGTCTCGTACGGCAGGTTCGCATCCACGACGGGTTCGGGCACGAGCGGACGACCGCCCGCCGCGACGACGATCTGCCCGGCGCTGACGTCCAGAGCTCCATCCGCCCGTTCGATCCGGAGCGTCCTGGGGCCCGTGAACCAGGCGCTGCCCTCGTACACGCTGACTGAGTCGTCTTCCATTCTGCCGCGGCGACCCCGGTCCCGTTCAGCGTCCAGACGCCCGAAGACCCGGTCGCGCGCGTCCCGCCAGCGCACCGCTTTCAAGGCGGCGTCCACGTCGAATGCCCCGGCTTCCCTGACACTCCGTGCGACATGTGCGGTGTGGGCGAGCATCTTGCTCGGGATGCAGCCGGCGTTCAGGCAGGTTCCGCCGAACCAACGCTCCTCGACGACGGCCACGTCGAGATCGGCCAACGATTCGTCGACGACGGCGTTGCCGGATCCCGCACCGATGACGACAAGATCGTGGTGGCGCATCGATCCAGCCTACGAGGGTGTGCGCCCATCCGGCGGGGCGGCACGCCCACGACTCCGCTCTCGCACCGGAGGTCCGGCGGTGTCGGTGTGATGGCGGCGGGAGGGGCCCGCCCCCGCAAGGGAGTTCGTCCTTGCACAGGAGCACCCGAGCTTCGGCCGCAGGCGTGCCATTCACGCCTCTCTCCCAGAGAGAGGCGTGAAATCCTTGTCCGGGGTTACGAGCGGGGTACGGCGCCGCTCAGGCAGCGGCGCGATTTCCCCCGACGGAACTGGTGACGATGTCTGAATCGAGCCGGCACGAGACCACCCAGCCGCCCCCGGCACCCCTGGTGCGGTCGTTGCACACCACCGCCCGTCAAGTCCAAGGAGGGATCGGCCTGCCCGTCGACGCTACGTTCCACTACGACCCCGACGACCCCTGGGCGGTACGCGTGACCTTCCGGCTTCCGCCGGGCAAGGTCGTCGACTGGACCTTCTCCCGGGAGCTGCTGCGCTCCGGGACCCGCGTCCTGAGCGGCGAAGGCGACGTCCGGCTGTGGCCGCTGCGCTGCGGTGGCAGGGAAGGACGCGTCCGCATGCGGCTGGGCCCGGCACGGGTGTTCGCCGTGGTCGACGTCGACCGCGCGGGCCTGCGGAGCTGGCTGGGCGAGACGTACGTGGCCGTGCCCGAGGGCGGGGAGGCCGCGCGGATCAGCTGGGCGGCCGAGACCCCTCTGCTCTTCACGCGGCCGTAGAGCCGCAGTTCCGCGCGACGGACAGACGAAAGCATGTGACAGGAGGAACTGATGCTGGACAGCTGGCGTGCACGTGCGGCCTGCCAGGATGTCGACCCCGACCTCTTCTTCCCGGTGGGGACAGGCGCACCGGCGCTGATCCAGGCCGAGGAGGCCAAGGAGATCTGCCGGCGCTGCCCCGTACGCGAGGAATGCCTGCGCTGGGCCATGGCCGACTCCCGCCAGGTGACGGGCGTGTGGGGCGGCCTGCGCGAGGACGAGCGGCAGGCGCTGAAGCGAAGGTCGCGCCGCCGGGCGAACAAGGCGGAATGAGCACTTGTACGAAGCGCGGTGGCATGCCGTGACGGGCATGGCGCCGGGGCAGGTCATCCGAGTGGAAGGCGTGTCCTGACCCACGTGCCTTCGGGCAGCACGGTCCGGTTTCGACCGCGGCGCAGAGCGCCGGCACGATCTGCATGCCGTGTTCCCGGAACCGGTCGGCATGGCGTGTTCGGGCGACCGGGACGACGGGATGCCCTCGGCGGAACGGCCTCACCAGAAGGGGGTTGGTGAGGCCGTTCCGCCGAGGGCATCCCGTCGGCGTCGATCCCTGCCTACGACTGGTCGAGCATGCCCTTGCGCAGGTGTTCCAGATTGCGGGAGAGCAGTCGGGAGACGTGCATCTGGGAGATGCCGAGCTCACTGCCGATCTCCGACTGCGTCAGCTCCTCGACGAAACGCAGATGCAGGATCCGGCGGCTGCGGTCGTCGAGTTCGACGAGCAGGGGCGCGAGCGTGTGGAAGTCCTCGAAGAGCTCGAGCGCCTGGTCCTCCACTCCGATGAACTCGGCGAGCGCCGCTGCATCGTCTTCGCCGTCCGGACCGATGGCAGCGTCGAGCGACGCGGAGTTGTACCCGTTGGAGGCTATCCGCGCCTCGATCACCTCGTCCTCGGAGAGGTTCATCAGGCTCGCCAGCTCCGCCACGGTCGGTGCGCGTCCGCACCGGGAGCTCAGTTCCTCGGTCGCCTTGGACAGCTCCAGCCGGGCTTCCTGCAACCGGCGCGGTACATGGACCGCCCAGGAGGTGTCACGGAAGAAGCGCTTGATCTCACCGACGATGTAGGGGATGGCGAAGCTGGTGAACTCCACCTCCCGGGCGAGGTCGAACCGGTCGATGGCCTTGATCAGACCGATGGTGCCGACCTGGACGATGTCCTCCATCTCGTCGCTACGGGCCCCTCGGAACCGGCCGGCCGCGTAGCGGACGAGCGACATGTTCATCTCGATCAGCGTGTTACGCGCGTACTGGTACTCATGTGTGCCCTCCTCCATTACCGCCAGCTTGTCGAAGAACACCTTCGACAGCTCGCGCGCGTCCTTCGGAGCGACCTGGCGGGGTGATTCGAGTACGGGAAGGTCCTCCGTACCCGTCTCGACAACAGCCCTCGTCTCCGTCGTCACCTCAGTCGGCACTCTCATGACCTTCTCTCGTCCGTTGGCAACGGTTGCCCCCGTGAGCACTTCGCCTACCCCCACTTCCGCAGGGCATGTCAGGGAGCGCTCAACGGGATGAGAAATCCCCTACCCAGGGCCAGTTCGCCTCGCCGAGGCGCATCACGCGAGGGAAAGACGGGCCCGGACGCGCTTCCCGGACGGCTGCGGCTCCACGCTCACGCTCTCACAGACGGCCACCACGATCTCGAGACCGTGCTGTCCGATGCGCTGAGGATCCTGGGGCCGGGCTACGGGGGCGGCGGCGAGCCGGTCGGCCACCGAGATGTCCAGCGCATCCTCGAACCATTCGAGAAGCACCCGACAGGGGCCTGGCGCGTGCCGCACCACATTGGTCACCAGTTCGCTGACCACCAGGCGCGCCAGATCGACGCGCTCCTGGGACACCGGATCGCCTCCGGCGGCCGGCGCGGCGGTGAGGAAGTCGGCTGCGAAGTCGCGGGCCGACGCGATCATCCTGTCCCCCATGTCGGCGCCTTCGAAGGACACGCTCGCCGACAGCGGCGGCTGACGCACCGCGCTTCTCCTGGTGATCACCTCACCCATCGCCCGTCCTCCCACGCGTGCCAGTCGCACTTCCCGCCCTGTCCGTCGGATTTCCTCTGCGTGCCCGTCCCACACCGCCCACACCCGACAAGTGCGGTGCGGCCGGCAGAAATGATGAACGCGGCCGAATGAGGTCCGGTTGCGCACGGGCGTGCCACCCGCCCTCGTACGCCGCAGCCGGCCGCGCGGCCGCCCGGCCTCCGTGCAAGTCGAGGCACAGGACGAGGAGGTCCAGGAGGACAAGGGCGTGGGCGCCACCCCGTCGAGGGATGGCGCCCACAGACCCACGCGTGCTCACGTCGTGACGAACCTTCGGATGACCGCTACCAGCGGTACCAGCGGCCCGTACGAGCCTTGGGACGGAACACGAAGCCGAGCAGCCAGACGACGAGCACGAACACGGCGATCCACCACAGCGCCTTCACCGCGAAACCGGCGCCGAAGAGAATCAGTACGAGCAGCAGAACCAAGAGAAGGGGAACCATTCCTATCTACCTCCAGACCTTCGCTTGCCCCGCGGCCCGTCAGACATCCCTTCGAATCTGCGAGTCTCCCCCGGCGGATCGGGAATCGGTCCCCTTGAGCGGTGAACCCCTCCGGCCGCCTCCGCGGCAACCTGAACGACCTGTTCGCCTCTGGGCGGGAAACGTAGGACGTTCTTCCTGCGCCCCCGTCGGCAGGCTCGTCGCGGTTACGGCAGCGCGGCGCCGCGGGCGGAGACCCACAGCGCGTACCACTCGTCGTGGGTCAGGTCGGGCTCGCCCATCGCGGCGTCCCGGCAGGCGCGGATGCGCTCCGGGTTCGACGTACCGATGACGGGGGCGATACGGGCGGGGTGGCGCCGCAGCCACCAGAGCACGATCGTCTCCGGTGTCGTGCCCTTGGCCTCGGCGAGCGAGGTCACCAGCGCGGCCGTGGCCGTCTCCTGCGGGCTCCCCGGTGCGCCTGTGTAGCGCCCCTGGGCCAGCGCTCCCCACGCCTGGAGCCCGATGCCATGGGTCAGGCAGTGCTCGACGGTTCCGGCGGGGAAGCCGTTGGCCGCGGACTCCGGAGTGTTGACGAGGATGCCGTCCTCCAGCCAGGCGCGCCGGTGCAGGCTCATCTCCAGCTGGTTGGCCACGAGCGGCAGGTCCATATGGGCCTGGAGCCGGGCGATCTGCGCGGAGTTCATGTTCGAGACACCGAAACGGCGGACGAGCCCCTGCCGGTGGAGCGAGGTCAGGGCATCGCCGATGTCGGCGGGGTCGGCCAGCGGGTCGGGGCGGTGCAGAAGCAGGACGTCGAGGACGTCGGTGCGCAGCCGCTCCAGACTCTCCTCGACCCTGCGGACGATGGAGGAGCCTCGCAGGTCGTACAGGCCGGGCCGGGCCCCTTCGGCCAGGCGGATGCCGCACTTGGTCTGCAGGGTGATCCGCTCACGCAGTCCGGCCGAGCGGGCCAGGACCTCGCCGAAGACCGCTTCCGACTTTCCGCGCCGGTAGATGTCGGCATGGTCGAACGCGGTGATGCCGCTGTCCAGCGCCGCCTCGACAGCGGTCTCCGCCGCGTCGACGTCGGCGGCCGTGTGGGGCTCCGCGTCCCAGCCTCCCCCCAGGCCCATGCAGCCGAAGAGGAGGCGGTGGTCGGTCTTCTCGGGAGTGGTCACCGGGTCACTTTCGCACACGTACGCGATGCGGTGCCCCGGGACCGCGTGCGAGGTCAACCCCCGCTCGTGTAGCGGGTACGGACCCACAGGGGCATGACGAATCAGCAGAGCAGATACCGGACGAGGACGCGAGGACGCCGGAGACCAGCCAGGGCAGCCAGGGGCCGTGGGTGGCCACCCTCAGGATGAGGAACAGCGCCGACGTCGGCGTCGCGAGGAGCAGAAGGCTGCCGGTGAAGGTGAGCCGTGAGGCCGGACGACGAAGTGAGCGCGACAGGACCGGCATTGCGTGCCCCGCCCTTGGTCAGGTGCGGCGCTGCGACCACCATCGGCGCCGGCGCCGCGGATACACCGCCCTGCCCAGGCGGCGGCCCACCAGGGCGTAGCCGAGCAGCGCACCCGTGGTGTTGAGCAGCACGTCGTCGATGTCGAAGGCGCGCCCCGTGACCAGGGCCCCCTGGATCAGTTCGACCAGGAGCATCGTCGCCACCGTCAGCAGGGCGATCCGTACGAACCCGCGGCTACGGGGGGACACGACCGGCAGCAGCAGGCCGAACGGCACGCCCAGAAGAACGTTGCCGCCGAGCTGCTTGACGGTGTCCCGGAAGGCGGGCTGCCCGAGGTAGGCGCGGATCGAGTTCCCCGGCCGGAGGTTGGCGTGGGTGAGCATCTCCGAGGCCGGCGATGGCTGGAGGGTCAGCCGGGCGAGGACGACGCCGAAGGCCACCATCGCGGCGAGGGCCAGCACAGTGACGGCGACGCGGAGCCAGCGCCCGGGCCCCGCCCCTGGGGGCTCCCGCTTCTGCTTCTGCTTCTGCTTCTGCTTCTGCTGCCGCCCGGTCGTGACGCGGCACCATCCGAGACGTGACGTCATGGCCCCCAACTCCGCAGTTCTTCAGAAAGGTTGCGGGTACCCCCGATGGAGGCCCGGACACCGTTCGACGTATGGCTCCCGGGCGGCACCGGCTACGGCGAGTACGTGACGGTGACCTGTTCGAAGCCGAGGGCACGGAGCAGGCCCTGGAGCATCGACGTGGTGTTCTTCTCGGCACGCAGCGTCAGGTCGCTCTCCTTGGCGGCGTCGCCGATGCGGTCGGCGGCGAGGACATGGACGGCGCGCTCGTCGGCCGGGTTGTCGGAGAACAGGTCGCCCAGCCGGTCGACCAGGCCACGCTGCTTCGAGACGGTGTAGGAGCGCTTGGGGTCCACGGCCGGCTCGGCGAGCTGCGCATGCGGCAGGCGGAGGGTGGCAGTCGTGCGCTTCTCGTCGACGGTCACACTGCCCTGGCCGATGTTGCCGAAGTCGACGTACGCGGCCACGCTGCCGCTCGCAACGAAGAGCGTACGAGTCCCCCGGATCGAGTCGGGCAGCAGCCGGGCGTCCTTCTCCAGGTCGACCACGACCTGGTAGTTGCCGGCGGCGCCCTCGTACCGGTGCATGTCCTGGATGGACTTCAACACCGCCGGCCCGGAACGGTCCTGCGTGTCGACGCCGAACACGTCGTCCAGTCCTGGCACGTGGACGAACCGCCCCAGGAGGAAGAGGGCCAGGGACAGCACGACGAGCACGACGGCGGCAGCAGGCCACCTGCGCGGGGCCATTTCGCGTTTCGGCGTTCTGCGCGGAGGCGTGTCTTCTACGTCTTCTTCCATGTGTTGCTGGTGCCCCGCGAGCGGGTCGTCACTCCCAACCGGCCTCGTTCTGGGGTTGGTTGACAGTCCGGTGGCGGATGCTCCGAGCCCGGCAACGACGGCTCGCGGCGCGCAAGGCGTCCCCGGGCCGGGTCGGCGCGAGTGCGCGGGCTACGCGGCCCGGCATGGCAGAAGCCCCCGTGACGTCTGGGGGCTTCTGCGCTCTGCGGTGGGTCGTACCGGGTCACGCCCGGAGCAGCCGTTCCGTCACCTCACGGTAGGTCCGCAAGGTGAGCCGGAGCTGCTCGGTGTCGGGGCCCGGACCGTCCGGATCGCCGTTCTCCTGCCAGCCCGCCCGTAACGCGGTGCGGCGGTCCCTCAGGGAGGCGATGAGTTGTTGCTCCGCCGCGGCGAGGACCTCGGCCGCCTCGGCGACCGAGTCGTGGGGCGAGTCGACGAACCTTGCGAGCGCGTGGTGCAGGCGCTGTCCGAGACGGTCGCGTTCGCCGTCGCCGAGCAGCTGTCCGGCCGGGCCTCCGTCACCGTCGGCGGCGGGCCCATGTCCCGTACGGGACGCAGGGCCGCCCGCACCGCTGACGTCGTGCTCACCGCGGTCACCGTGGCCGGGACTGCGGCCGTCGCCGGAAGCGTGGCCGTCGCCCGACCGGTCCGTCGTGCCCCTTCCGCCCGGCGCGGCGGGGGCCGCGGCGGGAGCGTTCGTGCGGCTCCCACCGCTCCGGCCCGTGGCAGCGGGGTCCTCGGAAGGGACGGCGGACGGTGGCGCCTGCGACAGCGGCATCGCCTGAGGCGGGGTGGGCGGCGGGGACGCGCTGGCCGGCGGTCCGGTGGGTGGTGTCGCGGGGTGGCCGGTGCGCTGGGCAGGCACGGTCGCGGCAGGGACTCCCCCGCTTCCGATGGGCGCCGGTCCGCCGGCACCGCCCGCCGCGCCCGGGGCCCTCGGAGGCGCGGATTCGCGCCGCGCGTCTCCATCGGCCCCGCCTGCTGTCCGCCGGTCCCCGTTCTCGCGTGCCATCACGCGCCACTTCCCTTCGGCTTGAGGAGATGCCCGCGGTCACGCCCGGATGCCGAGCGTGTTCGGGCGGCCTCGGTGCCGGTCGGACTCCCGGCCGCCGTCAGGTCCTCGAACAGGGCACGTGCGTGAACCAGCGCCTCCCGCAACGCCTCGGTGGAGGCGGCCTCGGAGTGCACCGCACGGCGTACCGCGCGCAGGCCCTCCACATGGTGCGGATGGTGCACCGACAGGGCGGCGAGCTGCTCCTCGCGCCGATCGGGATCCGGGAAGCCCCGGGTCGCCGCGATCCGCGCGAGGAGCTCGTCGGCGTCGGCGACGGCCTGCCGCGGCGCGTCGACGAAACGCTCCTGGAGCATGGTCCATTGAGCGGCGTAGTGCTCACGGATCGCCGGCTCCAGCGGCAGGGGGCGAATGCCGCCGTGCCGCTCGACCCGCTCGCGCAGGTCGTGGTGGGCGGCCCCGCTGTCGCCGCCGTGCCGTTCGAGGGTGCGGTCGTACTCGGGGCCGAAGCGTCGCTTGAGGGAGCGCGTGCCGCTGCCCGTGCCCGTGCGGGCCCGGAGCAGGACACCGGCCGCCAGTAGCGCGGCGACCGTCGCCGCGAGGATGAGAACTGCGGTCAGGGTCGACATGGCTGCCTTTCTGGAGTGACTCCTGGCTGGCTGTTCGTCACTGCTTGCTGGGCGCCTGTCGGTTCGGCTTGCCGCTTCTCGGGCGGTCAAACCCGAAGCACGCCGGTGTCGCCGGTGTGGGGGCAAAGAACCCGCCGACGGGGGCCGCCGATGAGGGCCGGCCGGCGGGCCTGGCGTCGTAGCCTTGGAACCTCCGCGGGCGATCCGGCGCGGCGGGGCGTTTCGGGGGTAGGAGAGCAGTATGGACAGCGCCCTCTGGCTCATCGTGGCCGTGGTTCTTCTGCTCGTGGTGGCGGGTTTCGCGGCCGTTCTGCTCGTACGTGTCTTCCAGGCTCGCAGGCTGCTGCTGGACGCCGATGTCCCGTTGCAGCCCAAGGCCCTGTTCTGGGTAGCGGTGGTGTACACGGTCTCGCCGATCGACCTGATCCCGGACCCGGTCTACCTGGACGACATCGGCGTACTCCTGGTCGCGCTGCGGGCTCTGCACGCGGCAGCCGCCAGGGGCGGGGCGGGCCCCAAGAGGTTGCCCGCCGGCCCGGAGGCCTCGATCAGCGGTCCGGCGAAGGTGCCGCCGCCGCAGTGACGGTGGACTCCGGCTGCGGCCTGCGCGGCCGGTCCTGTGCGGCGGCCGAGGCGGTCGTCACGGGCCACGAGGTCGGAACCGAGCGCCGCTGCCGGCGGCGTGGGAACGCCGTCGCCCCCCGGCGGGTCGCCGGGAGCGACGGCGGTCGGCCGCGTGAGGCGACCTCAATGGCAGCGTCGGCGAGGGTCCGGGGCCGGGCGGCTCCAGTCGCTCTCCCCTTGGGCATCGCCTTCGAGATGCCCACCGCCCGGCGCCGTGCTCAGCGGTGAACGGCCGGGCGAAGGCCGCGTCCGTCGGACGACGTCGTGGTCCTCCGCGCCCGAACGGTGCATCCGTCACGCGTCGCCGAAGGCGATCTCCCGCTTGAGGATCTTGCCCGTGGCGCCCTTCGGCAGCGCCTCCATCAGCCTGATCTCCCGGGGGTACTTGTACGGTGCCACCCGCTCCCGTACGTACTCCCGCAGTTCGTCGGCCGTCACGTCCGACCCGGGGCGCGGCGCGACGGCGGCCGCGACCTCCTCGCCGAGCGTCGCGTGGGGCAGGCCGATCACTGCGGCCTCGGCGACGGCGGGGTGTTCGTACAGCACCTCCTCCACCTCGCGCGGGTAGACGTTGAAGCCGCCGCGGATGATCAGGTCCTTCTTCCGGTCGACGATGTAGTAGTAGCCGTCCTCGTCGACACGGGCGAGGTCGCCGGTGTGCAGCCAGCCGTCCTGGATGGCCTCAGCGGTGGCGTCCGGGCGGCCGAAGTAGCCCTTCATGACGTTGTGGCCGCGTACGCACAGCTCGCCGACACCGTCGTGCACGTCGATCAGGCGCAGTTCGACGCCCTCGATCGGGGTGCCCACCGAGCCGGCCTTGCGGGGGCGGTCGAGCTGGTTGAAGCAGGCGACGGGCGAGGTCTCGGACATCCCGAAGCCTTCCAGGACCGGCACCCCGAGGGCCTTTTCGAACCCATGCAGCACTTCCACGGGCAGGGAGGCGCCGCCGGACACGCACATGCGCAGGGTGGCGCAGTCGTGCGCCTCGGGCTGCGCGGTGCGGGCGGCCAGCAGTGCGGCGTACATGGTGGGGACCCCGGCGAAGATGGTGACGCCCCGGTCCTGGACGGTCCGCAGCACATGCGCCGGATCGAAACGGGCCATCAGGGTGAGCCGGGCACCGGCCGCGACGGCGGCGTTCATCGCGCAGGTCTGGCCGAAGGTGTGGAACAGCGGCAGGCAGCCCAGGATCACGTCCTCGGGGCTGAGGCGGAACAGCGAGTGCGCGGAGATCTCGGTGTTGCGCAGCAGGTTGGCGTGCGTGAGTTCGGCGCCCTTAGGGGAGCCCGTGGTGCCGGAGGTGTAGAGCAGTACGGCGGTGTCGTCGTCCGCACGAGGCTGTGGGGCGGCCGGCTCCGGATGCTCGGCGAGCAGTTCGGTGAGCGTGCCCGCGGAGAGCGGGACCACGGTCGCGGCGGTGCCCTCGGCGCCCCGCGCCGCGTCGGCGGCACTCATCTCGTGGGCGAACAGCAGCACCGCGCCGGAGTCGCGCAGGTAGTGGGCGATCTCCCGCGGCTTCAGCAGCGGATTCATGGGGACGGCGACGGCACCGGCGCGCAGGATGCCGTAGTAGAGGACGGGGAAGTCGAGGCCGTTGGGCAGCATCACGCCCACGCGGTCGCCGGGGTTGACTCCGCGGCCGGTGAGCAGCGCGGCGACCCGGCCGACGGCCGTGTCGAGTTCGGCGTAGGTGAAGGTGTCGTCGCCCAGCTCGACGGCCGTTCGGGGGCCGTGTTCGGCGGCGGTGCGGGACAGGATCTCGGCGAGGTTCATGGGGGCGGCTTTCGGAGAGGAGGGGCGGTCGGGGGGTGCCGGAGGCGGGGTCAGCCGCGCAGGGCTGAGGCGAAGAGGCCGGGGAGCTTGGCGGCGGAGGGTGCCGCCGTGAAGCGGGTCAGCCGCTCGACGGTCGTCAGCGCGGTGCGGTTGGTGACGAAGTACGGCGGACGCGGCGCCAGTGAGGGCGAGCCGGCGAACAGGCCGCGGGGGGCGGGCGCGAACGGCGAGCGGAGCACCGTCTTCTCGATGTCCTCGAGCAGGTACGCGTTGTGTACGAAGCCGATGCCGCTGCCGATGTCCTGCCGGGTGTGGCCGGGGTAAGCGCCCCAGGGCGTGTACCCCAGCAGGAAGCCGATCGCGCACCAGGCGTTGACGCCGACCGTGCCGTAGCGCAGCCCCGCGACGGCGGAGTCCACGGCGGCGCGGTGGGCGCGCTCGGTCTTCGGGTGGATGATGAGCGTGGCGCCCAGGGTGCCGGGCAGCCTGTCGTTGGCGAAGTTCACGGCCTCGCGGAGGAACGCGTCCGCGGTGGCGCCGGGCAGCCGGACGACGCCGAGCGCGCTGCCGAAGACCTCGTCGGTGAGCAGCATGTCGTCTTCGCCGGTGAGATCGGGCACGAGGATCCGGCACGGCCCCTCGCCGAGCACCTCCGCCTGCGGATGGGCGGTCAGGACCGCGTCCAGCCGGTTCCCCGCGCCCGGGTAGTAGTCGGCGCGCGGCGGCAGTTCGCGCAGGACCCTGCGGATCTCGTCGAGCAGTCGGTCGCTGCCGTCCCAGTCGCGGGGCAGGATCAGGATCTGGCTCGCGACGCAGTTGTGGCCCGAGTTGTTCATCTTGCTGGTGACGATGTGCTCGGCCTGGTACCGGAAGTCGGCGGCGCTCCAGTCGCCCGGCGCCACGATGCACGGTGTGACACCGCCGAGTTCGCTGCTGAAGGGCTTGCCGTTCAGGGGGGTGTCGGTGCGGCGGCGCTCGGCGGCCCGCTCGTCCGTGCCCCACACGATCGCGTCGTGCGTACGCTCGCTTCCGGTGACATGGATGGCGTCGACGTGGTCGTGGGCGGCGAGGTGGCCGCCGACGTCGGCGCCTCCGTCGGCGAAGCGCACCCAGCCCTGGTCGACGAACTCGCCGAACACGTACTCGAAGTGCGGGCGCAGGTAGTCGTTGACCGGGTTCATCTTGGCGATGACGGTCTGACCCTCGGCGTAGAGCTTGTGCAGGATGTCGAGCGGCGTGATGGCCGCGACGTTTCCGGCGCCCAGGACCAGCGCGACGGCGGGGCGGCCGGCGCGTCCCCGGTACTCCCCTGCGGCCCGGTCGAGGACCTGCCGCGCCGTGGTGCCGGGCTTCGTCCACACCTGGGCGGTGGTGCCGTTCTGCAGCAGCTTGTCCCAGCCGGTGGCGGGGAAGACGTCGACGACGGCGCGGCCGTCGCGCTCGTGCACGGCGCCCGGGTCGACGGGGGGCTTGCCCGCGGCGATCCGGCGCAGTACGTGCAGTTGGGCGCTCACCCCCTGGGCGAGGGCCCAGGGGGCGCCGATCCAGTCCTCCGCGGCCCACGGGGAGTCGGAGTCGAAGTCCTTGGCCACGGCGGCGTCCGCGACCATGCCCGCGGCGCGCGCGGCGATCCGCGGGAGCATGCGCTCCAGCAGCGAGATCCGCTCGGCGATCGGCGTGGCCGTCCATTGCTCGGCGCCTGCGCGCAGATCGGCGACGGCGCGGTCCAGCTGTGTGCTGTCGAGGGCGGAGACGGAGGTCATGGGTTTCAACTCCTGGTCGAGGGCGGGGGTGGCCGGAGGATGTGGGCACGAGGCGGCTCGTCGCCGCGCGGCGCTGTCGAGTGCGGTCGCGCTTCCTGCCCTGCGTCCCGGGGGCGACGGATCAGACGCGCAGCCGCGCCCGGTCGCGGGACGGGTTGACGAGGGTGGCGGAGAGCAGCCCACCGACGAGCAGCATCGCACCGGTGATGATCACGGCGTTCTGGTAGCCGTCCGTGCCCTGCTTGTCGACCATGAATCCGACGATGGCGGGGGCGGCCAGCCCCGCCGTGGTGACCACGGCGTTCATCACGCCGAGGGCCCCACTGGCACGGGCGGCCGGAGCGAGTTCGGAGACGGTGGTGGCCGCGACGGCTGCGTACGAACCGGCCAGACCGAATCCGATGGCCAGCAGCGCGGTCTTGGCGCCGGTGCCGTCCACCAGGGGTACGCCGAGGCAGGCGAGCGCGCCGAGACCGAGCGCCGCGCCTCCGACGCCGCCGCGCGCCCACTTGGTGCTGACCCCGCGCCGCATCAGCCATCCGGTGACACCTGCCTGCGTCAGCAGGACGACGGCGCCCATCATCCACGGGAGCACCACGAGGCGGCCGGCTTCGGCGGAGGAGTAGCCGAGTCCGTTGTGCAGGTAGGAGGGCAGCCAGACCAGCATCAGCGCCACGGCCCAATAACACGTGAAGTACGCGGCGGTGACGGCGAGCCAGGTGGGGGTGGAGAAGATGCGTCGGTAGGGGACCGGGCCGCCGCACGTCACGGAGGTGTCCGGGCCGGCGTCGCGGGCGGGTGCGTCGGCGGTCCGGTACGTCCCGGTCCCGCCGAGGAAGTGCCAGGCCACCGCCCAGACCAGTCCGATGGCGGCGAGCACCCACAGGGCGGTGCGCCAGTGGTGGTGGTCGATGATCCAGGTGAGTCCTGGGGCCGCGGTGATCACGCCGAGGGTGATGCCGAGGGTGACCAGGGCGCCGGGCAGATTACGCCGGTGGTCGGGGAACCAGCTGAACGTGGCGTGCTGGGCGACCGGGAAGGCGGGGCCCTCCGCGGCGCCGAGCACGATCCGCGATCCGATCAGCACGGCGAGCCCGCCGCCGATGGCGGGCGGCACCTGGGCCACCGACCAGAGCAGGGCCATGATCAGGATCACCGTGGTGGGCCGCACCTTGTCGGCGTACATGCCGACCACGACCGCGGCGACCGAGAAGAGCAGGAAGAACGCGCTGTTGGCGAGGCCGAACTGAGTGGCGCTGAGGCCCAGATCGGCGCGGATCTCATCGGCCGCCAGTCCCAGCACGGACTTGTCCGCGAAGTTGATCATCATGAACACGACGAGCAGGCCGGTGACGGTCCAGGCACGGGACCTGGTGCTGCGGTCTGCCGACGTCGGATCGCCGAGCTGCCTCGACGTGGTGTCAGCGGCGGTCACGGATCCTCCGGAGGGGGTGCGGCCGGCGTCATTGCCGGGCGGGGAGTGCGGGAGGGTGAGGAGGGACTACGGGGATCGAGGTTCCGGGGCAGGCGGCCGGCCCCGGACCGTGAATGCGCGGGATCAGGAGAGAGCGACGCCCTCGACCGCGACGCGCTCCATCACCCGGCGCCGCGGGTAGTAGTCGTTGATCGCGTAGTGCTGGGTGGCGATGTTGTCCCAGATCGCGATCGAGTCCGCCTCCCAGTGGAAGCGGATCTGGTACTCGGGGATACGCGCCTGCAGCACCAGCTCGTCCACCAGCTCACGGCTCTCGGCGTCCGACAGGCCGACGATGCGGGTGGTGAAGGGCTCGTTGACGTAGAGCGTTCTGCGGCCGCTGCGCGGGTGGCGCACGGCGACCGGGTGCTCGACCTGCGGCCAGTTCTTGCGGAAGGCCGCCTTCTGCTCGTCGTTCATGAGAGCTCCCCAGCTGGGCTCCCAGTCGTGGACCGCGGTGAGGTTCTCGATCCGCTTCTTGAGCTCTTCCGAGAGGTTGTCGTACGCGGCGCCCATGTCGGCCCACATCGTGTCGCCGCCGGCGGCCGGTACCTCGACGGCGCGGAGCACCGAGCCGAGGGCCGGGTTGACCATGAAGGAGTGGTCGCTGTGCCAGATGTTCTTGTTCCCCTTGGCCGTGGCGTCCTTGGCGAGCCGGGAGACCCCGACGTGCTCCGTCCCGGGGAAGAAGGGGTTCGGCTCCGGCGGGCCCCAGACGCCGGCCAGCGCGAGCTGGTGCTCGGCCGTGAAGCCGGCCTGGCCGCGGAAGAAGACCACCTTCCACTCGAGCAGCGCCTGCCGCAGCTCCTCGGCAAGAGCCTCCCCGATCCCCTGGGTGAGGTCGACACCGCCGATCACGGCGCCGAAGTGCGGAGTGAGTGGGGTGATGTCGAGGAGTTCGTACCGGGTCTCCGGGGTGCCCGGCGCCGTACGGTCCAGCACGCGTGTCCCGTAGTGCATCAGGGGCTTGTCGAGGACGGGCTTGGGGGTGGCGACGGTGACGTCCATGATCCCTCCGGACGGCTCGAAGATTCGTTACCAGGAGTATCGATACCTGGTGACGTCACTGACAAGGGGTTGTGGTCACCAAATTCAAAACTGCTGGTAACGAATTCAATCGGGAAGATCACCACCGACCGAAGGCGGGAAAGCCCCGTCAGGGCGGGGTGCCTACGGCACGGCCGATGAGGTCGACCACCGAGTCCACCAACCGCTCGTCGGGCATGCGCTGTTCGGCGACCATCCGGAACACCAGCGAGGCGGCGACCAATGTCACCGCCGCGTCCACGTCGATGCCGGGCCGGACGTCGCCACGAACGATCCCCCGCTCGAAGATGTTCCGCGTCTCCCCCACGACCCGTGCGGTGGACTCCCCGTACGCGCCACGCTCGGCGCCCGCATCGGCCGCGGAGGCGATCACACCGGCCAGTAGCCGGTCGACCCCGGGTGTGCGGTACGCCTCCAGACGCGCCGTGAGCACGGCTCGCAGCTCGGCACGGAAGTCACCCATGTCCGGAACGGACAACGGACCGACCCGCGACTCCACGGCGGCGATGACGAGGTCCTGCTTGGTCGGCCAACGCCGGTACATCGACGGCTTACTGGCCCCGGCCCGGGCGGCCACCGCGTCCATCGTGACAGCGCCCATGCCCTGCTCGGCCACCAGCGCGACCACGGCGTCCAGCACCGCGCGGGTGACCCGCTCCTCCCGGGGCCGCCCAGGACCTCGCCCGCTGCCCCGCCCCACCTGCTCGTCGACCATGCCCTGACCCTACGGGCGACGACAATGATCATCCACTCCGGCCGCACAGGTGCCGAAGGCGGCGATGACGAATGCGGGCGTGTTGTACGTCATGACGGCGAGCCGGCCGCCCGGCCGCAGGCCCGCGTCGCGCAGTACGGCCGCGGCCCGGCGTACGTCCGCGGCCAGTTCCGCGCAGCTCCAGCGCTGCTCGCCGCAGACGAGCGCTTCTTGCCGCCGGCCTTGCGGACGGCGCTGTCCAGCATGGCGCTGAGGTGCATCCCGTACTCCTGATGGTTCTCGCCAGGGCCTGCGTCTGGCGTGAAGATCTGAACGATGATTCACTGCTTCTATGGCATACCGCAAGACCCCGGCCGAGCTGGCTCGGCTCAGCAGCGCACGGGAGCATCTGATCCAGCAGGCCACCGATGTCGTGGCCGATGTGGGCTGGTCGCAGGCCTCGGTGAACGCCGTCGCCGCCGCGGCCGGCATCGCGGCCGGCTCGGTCTATCAGCACTTCCCGTCCAAGGCGGCGCTGGCCGTCGAGGTCTTCCGGCGCGCCTCCGGCCGTGAGGTCGAGGTGCTGGGCGAGGTGCTGCGCAGCCCGGGTGATCCCGTGGAGCGACTCGCGCGAGGCGTCGAGGTGTTCGCCCGGCGGTCCCTCGAACGCCGCGGCCTGGCCTACGCCTTGCTCGCGGCGCCCGCCGAGCCCGCCGTCGGTGCCGAGCGCCTGGAGTACCGGCGCCGGTACCGGACGCTGTTCGCCGAGGTCGTGAGCGAGGGGGTGGCCTCGGGCGTGCTGCCGCCGCAGAACGCGGAAGTCACCGCCGCCGCCCTGACCGGTGCCATCGGCGAGGTGCTGGTGGACCCGCTCGGCGCCTCCGACGGGGACTCCGCCGAACAGCTCATCGCCGAGCTGACCGCGATGTCCCTGCGCTGCCTGGGCGCCGGGCAAGCCCCGGCCGACTGACCGGCCGTACCCGACTCGCACGGATCACGACCGCGATCACGACCGCACCACCGTTCCGACGGCTCCGCCACTCCTCCCGACGACTCCGAAGGACACGACCATGACCAGCACCGCCGACACCCGGCCGGTCAGCAACCCCACCGCCCACACCCACGACGTCACCAACCAGGCTCCCCCGCTGGTCGGTCACGACGTTGCCGACGACCCGGTCCTGCTGGAGGGCGTACGGCGAGAGGGCGCCGAGTGGTACCTCGACGACCTGCACCGCATCGGCCGTCGCACCGGCAGCGAGGAGGTCCAGCGCTGGGCCGAGGAGGCCAACCGCCACGAGCCCGTGCTGCGCACCCACGACCGCTATGGCAACCGCGTCGACGAGGTGGACTTCCACCCCTCGTACCACTCCCTGATGGACGTCGCGATCAGCGAGGGCCTGGCCGGCGCGCCCTGGGCCGACGAGCGGCCCGGTGCCCATGTGGCGCGCGCGGCGGGCTTCATGGTGTGGAGCTCCGCCGAGGCGGGTCACGGCTGCCCGGTGTCGATGACGTACGCCGCGGTGCCGGCGCTGCGCCACTCCCCCGAACTGGCCAAGGAGTACGAGCCGCTGCTGACCAGCCGCGTGTACGACCCGTGGCTGAAGGCGCCGGGCGCCAAGCGCGGTCTCCTCGCGGGGATGGGCATGACAGAGAAGCAGGGCGGCACCGACGTCCGCGCCAACACCACGACGGCCGTGCGGACGGCTGACGGGAGCTGGCGGCTGCGCGGTCACAAGTGGTTCACCAGCGCCCCGATGAACGACCTCTTCCTCGTCCTCGCCCAGGCCCCGGGCGGCCTGTCCTGCTTCCTCGTCCCTCGCGTGCTGCCCGACGGCAGCCGCAACACCTTCCGCATCCAGCGACTGAAGGACAAGCTCGGCAACCGTTCCAACGCCAGCAGCGAGCCCGAGTTCGACGACACCGTGGCCTGGCTGGTCGGCGGCGAGGGCAAGGGCGTTCGGACCATCATCGACATGGTCACCATGACCCGCCTGGACTGCATCCTCGGCTCCGCCTCCGGCACGCGCGCCGCCCTCGCGCAGGCCGCCCACCACGCCCGCCACCGCTCGGTGTTCGGCGCCAAGCTCATCGACCAGCCGCTGATGCGCAACGTCCTGGCGGACCTGGCCCTGGAGTCGGAGGCCGCCACCACCCTCGCTCTGCGGGTCGCGGGCGCGACCGATCGCGCCCAGCGCGGGGACGCCGGCGAGCGGGCGTTCCTCCGCCTGGCCACGGCGGTCGGCAAGTACTGGGTGTGCAAGCGCCAGCCGGCGGCCGTGGCCGAGGCCCTTGAATGCCTGGGCGGCAACGGCTACGACGAGGCCTCGGGCATGCCCCGGCTGTACCGCGAGGCACCCCTCAACGGCATCTGGGAGGGCTCGGGCAACGTCAACGCCCTCGACGTGCTGCGCGCATTGGTCCGCGAACCGGAGTCTCTGGAGGCCTTCCGCGCAGAGGTGGAGTCGGCGGCGGGCGCCGACGCCCGACTCGACGCCGCATGGCGGGAGGTGCTGGGCGAGCTGGCCCGACCGGAGGACGCCGAGCTTCGCGCCAGGCGCCTGGTGGAGCGCCTGGCGCTCGTCCTGCAGGGCTCCCTGCTCGTACGACACGCCCCCGCTCCGGTGGCGGACGCCTTCTGCGCCTCGAGGC
Source organism: Streptomyces sp. NBC_01353 (assembly GCF_036237275.1). Classification (GTDB taxonomy): domain Bacteria; phylum Actinomycetota; class Actinomycetes; order Streptomycetales; family Streptomycetaceae; genus Streptomyces. The sequence continues at coordinate 860,880 of NZ_CP108352.1, forward strand.
TGGCCGGCGACCGGGGCCTGGCCTTCGGCACACTGCCGGCGGGTACGGACCTCGCCGCGATCCTCGACCGCCTTCCTGCCGGGCTGGGATAAGCCGTCAGGTGCCTCTCGGCCACGCACATTCACCGCTTCGGTCACTGTGCGTGGCCACTCCCAGTTCCTCCCACCGGCATCCCGCTCCTGACCAGCGACACTCGCCCAAGTCCTCGACTTTGTCCCGGACTTGACGACGAGGCGGACGATGTCCCGGATCCTCCGGCCCGCGCGGCGGGCGCACTCGGCCGGGTACACGCCGGAGTAGGGCCAGAAGGAGTTCCCGGCGTGCCGAAGGCCGTAGGGCCGCTCGGCCAGGCTCAGGGGACCGAGCGGATGCGGCGCACCAGGACCGAGCCCGCGAGGGCCAGGGCGCCCGCGAGCGCGTACAGGGCCGTGTATCCGCCGAAGTGGGTGACGACCGGGGCCGCGACCACGGGGGCCAGCACCTGGGGCAGCGCATTGGCGATGTTGATGACGCCCAGGTCCCTGCCCCGGTCCTCCGCCGTCGGCAGCACGTCCGTGAGCAGGGCGAAGTCCACGGCCGTGTACACCCCGAAACCGAGGCCGAGCACGAGCGAGGCGACGACCGCGCCCGTCCAGGTCTGCCAGACGGCGAGCAGCAGGGTGGCCGCGGAGATGACCAGCCCCGACCAGATCACGTAGGACTTCCGCCGGCCACTGCGGTCCGACCGGATGCCGCTGATCACCACCGTGGAGAGCAGGGTCACCGCGTTGAGCGCCGTGAGGATCAGTACGCCGTTGTCCGCGTCGCCCTCGTAGTGCACGGCGTCGGTCAGGTAGTAGAGCAGGTACATCGTGCTGATGGAGTACGACAGGTTCATCAGGAACCGGGTGAGCCAGGCCCACCCGAAATCGGGATGGCGGCGCGGGTCGATCCAGAAACCGCCGAGGAACGTCCGCCACCGGAAGGGCGGTCGGGCGGCGGGCGAGAGCGGGGTGTCGCGCCGCATCAGTACATAGGGAATGGCCGCGAGCACCGAGAAGGCCGCGCAGGCCAGATAACCGGCGACCACCCCGCCCGCGACCGTGGCCAGCGCCGTACCCGCCAGGATGCCGCCGACCTGGGAGACGCCGAGCCAGCCGCCGACCAGACCGCGCTGCCGCTGCGGCACCTGGTCGGGGACGGCCGCGGTGAGAGCGGCGAAGGCCGCGTTGAGGGCGAGCTGGACCAGGCACCAGCCCGCGATCACGGTCGCGACGCTCTGCGCCCCGGCGAGGACGAGCAGCCCGGCCGCCCCGCCCGCCACTCCGCCGACCACCCAGGGGATGCGCCGGCCCACGGACGCCGTCGTCCGGTCGGAGAGCGCGCCGAAGACGGGGTTGGCGACCATCGACACGGCTGCTCCCACTCCCGTCACCAGGGCGAGGGTGGACGCCTTGTGGTCGGGGGTGAGGTGCTCGGCCTGGCGTGCCAGGAGCAGTTGCAGAGGGCCGAACCACCCGACCCAGACCCCGAGGTTGGCGAGGGACAGCGCGCTCACCCACCGCCCGCCGGCCGGGGTACCGGTCTTGGGGGCCGGCTCGGCCGCGGTTCCCTCCGCCGCCGTCCCCTCGGCGGTCATCTGCCGCTCTTGATCAGGTCGCGGTACCAGGCGTACGACGCCTTGGGCGTCCGCGTCAGCGTCTCGTAGTCGACGTGGACGAGCCCGAACCGCTGCTGGTAACCCTCCGCCCACTCGAAGTTGTCGAGGATCGACCAGATGAAGTACCCGCGGACGTCGGCGCCCTCCTCCATCGCCTCGTGCAGCGCGCGCACGTGTCCGTCGTGGTACGCGACCCGGCCGGCGTCGTCGATCCGCCCCGTTTCGGGGTCCGGCCCGTCACCGTACGAGCAGCCGTTCTCGGTGATGTACAGCGGCGGCAGCCGGTCGCCGTAGCGCTCGCGCATGGTGGCGAGCAGTTCGCGCAGTCCGTCCGGGACCACCGGCCAGCCGAAGTCGGTGAGTTCGCGTCCTTCGATCTGCCGGATGGCGAAGGGGAGGTCCGACGGAATCTCGATGCCGCCGAAGGAGGAGCCTGCGGAGGCGGCGGCGGAAGTGGCGTCGGCGGAGGCGGCGGCGGTCGGCTGCGGGGCGCCGACGAGCATCGGGTTGTAGTAGTTGATGCCGTACCAGTCCAGGGGGGCCGAGATCGTCTTGAGGTCCTCCGCCACCGGGCCGGGGAGGAGCGAGGCAAGGCCCTCGTCCGGGTATGCGCCGGTCAGGATGGGGTCGGCGAAGAGGCGGTTCGTGAGGGTGTCGTACAACTCGGCGGCTGCCCGGTCGTCGTCGCCGGCGCCGGCGGTCCAGACCGGACTGTGGGAGGCGGCGATGCCGATCTGGCGGGCGCCCGCGGCACGCAGGGCCTGTACGCCCATGCCGTGGGCCAGGAGTTGGTGGTGGGCCGCGGGCAGGGCGTCGAACACGAGACGCCGGCCAGGCGCGTGCTCGCCGAGGCCGTATCCGAGCAGGGTGACCTCGGCGGGCTCGTTGATGGTGATCCACATCGGCACGCGGTCGGCGAGGCGCTCCGCGACCACCGAGGCGTACGCCGCGAACCGCTCGGCGGTGTCCCGGTTGAGCCAGCCGCCGCGCTTCTCCAGGGCGAGCGGGGTGTCCCAGTGGAAGAGCGTGGGCACCGGGGCGATCCCCGAGGCGCACAGCTCGTCGACGAGCCGGTCGTAGAAGTCCAACCCCTTGTCATTGACCCGGCCGTGGCCGTCGGGCAGGACTCGGGACCAGGAGACCGAGAACCGGTAGGCGCCGACGCCGAGTTGGGCCATCAGCGCCACGTCCTCGCGGTAACGCCGGTAGTGGTCGGTGGCCACGTCCGCGCGCGAGCCGTCCTTGACCCGTCCCTGTTCTCCGGTGAAGGCGTCCCAGCTGGAGGGACCACGGCCGTCGGCCGTGAGCGAGCCTTCGATCTGGAAGGCGGAGGCGGAGACTCCCCAGAGGAAGCCGGCCGGGAACTCGGGTACGGGCGCTGCCATGGGGACTCGCTCCGATCGACGGGGTGCGGGTGACTCACGGCACTGTCGGGCCCCAGGATCCGCCCTGTCAATGGAAAGTGAACAACTCTCAGCTTTTCGCGGGGCGTCCCGGAGGGCGACTGCCTTCCGTTGCTGCCCCGCTGGAGCCCCGTGCGGTCGTCCCCGGCCACAACCCCACACGACCCGAGCAGCCGGTACGTGAAAGAACCGGCGCCGAAGAACACACCGTCTCTCCCGGGTCTCTTCGTTCTGTCCGCGGCCCGACCGCTCAGCCGGTGCCGGTGTACACGAAGAGCTGCGGGGACCACGGCGTGCAGTTGCGGCCCTGGGCGTCGTCGATCGACTGGGCGCACGCACGGACCTTGAAGTTCCAGCTGCCGCGTTCGGGGTTGTTCCAGGTCACGACGCGGTTCTCTCCCATGCCCCTGCCAGGTGCTCCACTTGCGCCCTGTCGGATGGGTGTAGCTCACCTCGTAGTAGGCCCCGCGGGGGCCGGGACGGTAGTGGCAGTCCCCAACACTCGGAGGATCGGAGAGGGCTGGGCGTCACGACCCGTGGTCAGGAGCCTGTCCAGCCTGTGCCGGCAGACGTGAGCGCCCGGTCCGTGCGGCGGAAGGCGGCGCGGTAGGCGCTCGGGCGTTGGCCGGTGTGGCGGGCGAAGAGTGCGGCGAAGGTGCCGGGGTCCTGGTAGCCGACGGTCGAGGCGACGGCGGCGACGGTGCGGTCGGTGGTCTCCAGCAGGTGGCGGGCGCGGCGGACCCGGGAGGCCTGCAGATGGGCCAGCGGGCTGTGTCCGGTCTCCTCGGCGAAGCGGCGCAGCAGAGTGCGGGTGCTGACTCGGAAGGCGTCCGCGAGTGCGGCAAGGTCGTACCGCGCGGAGAGGTTCTGGTCGAGCCGCCGCATGACCCGCTGGGAGAACTCGCTGCCGGGCTGCGGCAGGAGTCGCGGGTCGACGTACGGGGTCTGGGCGGTCCGTGCGTCGTCGACGAGTGCCACCCGCGCGGTGGTCCGGGCCACCCGGGCGCCGCTGTGCCGGCGGATCAGGTCCAGCGCGAAGTCGTACATGGCGCTGAAGGCGGCGGTGGTCGTCACGCCCGTGTCGGTGACGACCAGTTGCTCGGGCCGAACGTCGGCCTCCGGGCAGCGCCTGGCCAGTTCGTCGGCGTGCAGCCAGGACGTGGTGGCCCGGCGCTCGTCGAGCAGGCCGGCCTCGGCGAGCAGGAACGCGCCGACGCAGAGAGAGACGACCGCGGTGCCGGCGGCGGCCTGCGCGCGGATCGCCGCGATCTCGGGGGCCAGCCCGGCGAGGCATGCGTCAAGGTCTGTTGCCGGACCCAGTTCGAAGCCGGGGACGACGAGGACGTCGACCTCACGCATCGGACGCACGTCCAGACTCGCGCCGCCGGAGGCGGTGACCCGGCGGCGGGGCGAGACGATCGACACCCGGTAGCCGGGCGCGTCCGGTCCGGCGACGTGTTCGGCCATCGTCAACAGGTCGGGGACCCCGAAGACTTCGGAGGCGAAGCAGCCCGGGTAGGCGAGGACGCCGACCCGCAGCGCACCCGGCCCGGCGCCCGGGCCTCCACGTTCGTCCGCCCGCCGCGTCTCCTCCGCCATCGTCCCCGTACCCCCGTCGCCGGCCCGTACCGCTTGTCGTCGCGTGGCGAGATTACCCCTGGGCTTGGCGATCCGGCCCCTCAACGGACGGCCGGGCGCCGGGCCACGCTGTCCCCATGACCGACGATCCGATCACCGACTTCACCCGCCGGAACGTGGCCGTGGAGGAGGTGGAGAAGACGGTGTACGTGGCCGGCGCCGGGCCCGCGGTCGTGGTGCTGCCCGAGATGCCGGGCATCAGCCCCGACGTCCTGCGGCTCGCCCGCTGGGTACGGGACGCGGGCTTCACCGTCCACGTGCCCTCCTTGTTCGGGACGGACGGCGCCTTCCCCACGGTCGAGGGCGGCCGGGAGGTCGTCCGCCGCGCGTGCGTCAGCGCGGAGTTCCGTGCCTTCGCGGGCGGCGGCACCAGCCCGGTGACGATGTGGCTGCGTGGCCTCGCGCGCCAGGCCCACGCCGCTTGCGGCGGGCCCGGGGTGGGCGCGATCGGCCTGTGCTTCACCGGCAACTTCGCCCTCACCATGGCCCTGGAGCCGGCGGTGATCGCCCCTGTGGTCAACCATCCGTCTCTACCACTCGACGACCCCGGCGGACTCGAGATCGACGCGGCGGACGGGCGCGCGGTGCGTGACCGGCTCACCCGCGACGGACTCACCGTCCTCGCCTACCGCTTCGAGGGCGACCGCTGGTGCACGGGGCAGCGCTTCGCCGCCTACCGCGCGCTCCTCGGCGACGCCTTCGACGGACGCGTCCTCCCCGACAGCGCCGCCAACCCGGCCCCGCCGCCCTTCTTCGCCGACCTGGTCGGCACCCCGCACAGCGTCGTCACCGCCCATCTCGTCGACGAGGCGGGCCACCCCACGGTCCGGGCCCGCGACGAGATCCTCGCCTTCCTCACCGACCGCCTCCGGTAGGACCGCCTGGGACCCCGACGCCTACCGCTTCCTCGCCGAGGCGGCGAGCGGTCATGACGATCATGAAGCCCCCGACACCGTCGACCCCAGCCTGTGGCGGCAGGCGCGGCTCCTGTCGCGCCAGGGCCTGTACCGGGTCACCGACCGGATCTACCAGGTCAGGGGCCTGGACCTGTCCAACATGACGATCGTCGAAGGCGACACCGGCATCATCGTCATCGACCCGCTCATCTCCGCCGAGACCGCCGCCGCGGCCCTGCGGCTCTACCGCGCCCACCGCGGCGACCGCGCGGTCCGGGCGATGATCTACACCCATCCCCATGTCGACCACTTCGGGGGTTGCCGGGGCGTGCTGCCGGACGGCGCCGGGGACGTGCCCGTCCTCGCTCCGAAGGGCTTCATGGAGCACGCGGTCAGCGAGAACGTGTACGTCGGCACCGCGATGGCCCGCCGAGCCGCCTACATGTACGGCTCCACGCTCCCCAAGAACGCGGGCGCACAGGTCGGCTGCGGGCTCGGGCTGATGGTCTCGCTCGGCACCGTCGGGCTCATCGCCCCCACCCAACTCATCGGCACCACAGGAGAGGAGGTCGTCCTCGACGGGGTGCGGATCCGGTTCCAGATGACCCCGGGCACAGAGTGCCAGGAGGAGATGAACTTCCTCTTCCCCGACCTGCGCGCGGTGTGCATGGCGGAGAACGCCACCCACGCCATGCACAACATCCTCACCCTGCGCGGCGCCCAGGTACGCGACGCCCACGCCTGGGCCGGCTACCTCACCGAATCGATCGGCCTCTACGACGGCACCGCCGACGTCGCCTTCGCCTCGCACCACTGGCCCACCTGGGGCAACGACGCGATCGTCGCCCTCCTCACGCACCAGCGGGACCTGTACGGCTACCTGCACGACCAGACCGTCCGGCTGATCAACCGGGGCCTGACCGGCACCGAGATCGCGGAGACGTTCCGGCTCCCGCCCCAGCTCGAGGGCGTCTGGGCGAATCGCGGTTACTACGGCTCGCTCAGTCACAACGTCAAGGCGGTCTACCAGCGGTACATGGGCTGGTTCGACGGCAACCCCGCCCATCTCTGGGAACACCCGCCCGTAGAGGAGGCCCGCCTCTGGGTGGAGTCCCTCGGCGGCCAGGCCGCGGTCCGGGCCCGCGCCCGGCACTACGCCGACCGCGGCGAGCTGCGCTTCGCCGTCACCCTGCTCAACCATGCCGTCTTCAACGACTCCCGGGACAGCCGGGCCCGGCGCCAACTCGCCGCGCTCTACACCCGCATGGGGCAAGCCGTCGAGAACGCCGTCTGGCGGAACTTCTACCTCACCGGCGCCCAGGAACTCCTCCACGGCATCACATCGCACGCCACCGCCGCCCTCGGCCCCGACATGTACCTGGCTCTGACCGTCGGCCAGATCATCGACAGCCTCGCCGTGCGCGTCGACGGCCCGAAGGCCTGGTCACTGCGGATCGCCGTCGACTGGCACATCGGCGCCGACTACCTTCACCTTCGCCTCGCCAACGGCCTGCTCACCTGGACCACGGACACCCGCCCCGCCGCCGACGCGGGCCTGACCATGACGATGACCAAGCCCCAACTCCTCTCCCTGCTCGCCGGAAAGGGAACCGACGGCATCACCATGAGCGGCGACCGCACTCTCATGACCCGGCTGCTCGCGATCCTCGAAACCCCCGATCCGGAGTTCCCGATCGTGACTCCGAGAGACCGATGACGGCCGATGGCTGCCCATGACCGCCTACGACTGCCGCCCCGCCGGCGCGGGTCGGGGCCGTGAGGGCGCCCCACCGCGCCCCACCGCGCGCAGCGGCGGGACGCGGCCGCAGCCAATTCAGGCTCCGCTGGACGAGCGCACCCGCAGCCGCGGAAGGACGAACAGCCTGTGCCGGGGAGCGTCGGGCTGCTCGAGTCTGCGCACCAGCAACTCCACGGCGGACGCGCCGACTTCATGCTTCGCCGGGGCGATGGCGCTCAGCGGGATGTCGGCGAGCCCCGCCACCTCGTCGTCGTACGCCACGATCGCGACGTCGCCGGGGACCTGGACCGACCGCGCGCGCAACCTCCTCAGCAGCGCGAGCGCCTCGTTGTCGGGATGGGCGATGACGGCGTCGACGCGGCCGGCCGCCGCGGCGTCGAGCAGCTCCTCGACCGGGCCGTCGTACTCCGGACTCCCGGGCCCCGCATCGGCGGTGACCAGGACGGACGTCGAAAGGGGGGCTTCGAGCCCGGCCGCGCGGACGCCGGCCTCGAAGCCCTCGATGATCCACTGTGCGGTCGGGCTCGTACCGCGTACGAGCAGCGCGAGGCGGGTGCGACCCGCCTCCGCGAGATGCCGTACGGCCAGCCGCGCCCCATGGACATGATCGGACACGACATGGTCGATCCCGGCCATCTCGTCCGCCTCGGGCCGGCGCTCCACGATCACGACAGGGACGGGCAGTTGCTCGTACCAGCCACGCGGCCCCGTCGGAACCACCAGCAGCCCGTCGATGCCGTCGCCGATCATCCTTTCGACCTGCGTGCGTTCCTCGTCCGCGTCGTATCCAGAGATGTCCAGCACCAGCCGGGCGTTCCGGGCGGCGGCGGCCTCGCGCGCACCCTTGATCACCTCGGGGTAGTAGTAGTCGGCGGACGGCACGATCAGGCCGATGACGCGCTCCCGGCCGCGGGCCGGTGCGGCAGGATCCGCGTCGGCGGGCGCGGTCTCCGCCCAGGTCTCGGGGAGCATGGCCCCGCCGTGCACCCGGGCGACCAGACCGCGGTCGGCGAGGACCTCCACGTCCCGGCGGATCGTGACCGGGGAGACGCCCAGCTCGGCGGCGAAGTCGCTGACCCGCAAGGAGCCCTCTTCCCGCAGCCTGCGCAGGATCGCCTGGTGCCTGTGTTCCGCGTGCACTTCCCCGCTCCCCTCGTAGGACATCGCAGTTCAGAAGCAGTGTAGCCACCTCGCGATCGAAGCTGTCTGTTTCTTGTCGAACAGACAACCAGTGACTGTTTCTGTCCAAACCGTTGCTCTCTTGGTTTTCTGCGTGTTAGAAACCCCCACGCTTACGAGCCAGCGACAGCGCCGAGGCAACGACGCGCTCCTCCCGTAAAGGTCGTCTCCCATGCCATCTCCCTGGCGTCGCCGCACATTCCTCCATGCCGCCGGTGGGGGCGCACTCGCCCTCGGACTCACAGGAACGCTCGCGCACCCGTCCAACGCCTCGGAAGTCCTGGGGTCCGGCGGCACGTTCGACGCGTCCGGAACGTTCGACACAGCGTCCGACGCGGAGTTCGACGCGCTGCGCGCCAAGTGGCGCGACCTCATCCTGGGTACGGGCTTCAGCCCGACCGCGGAGCCGTACCGGACCATCCTCAGCGGCCTCGGCACGACCGCGGCCGGCTACCGGGCGACCATGGCCCCGGCAAGCGGTTCGCTCTGGCCCGGCCGCACCTGGACCGACCCGGAGCCCGACCTCGACGCCGAGTCCTACGCCTTCTCGGCGACCATGAACGACAGTTACAACCGGCTGCGCACCATGGCCGAGGCGTACTCCCAGCCCGGCACCGGGCTGACCGGGGACGCCGGGCTCCGCGACGCCGTCCTCACCGGCCTCGACCACCTCTACTCCGAGGTCTACAACGAGAACACGACGCGGTACGGCAACTGGTACAACTGGCAGATCGGCGCCCCTCAGGCGCTGATGGACACCTGCGTGCTGATGTACGAGCACCTGTCGGCGACGCAGATCGCCAACTACTGCCGGGCCGTGGACGCGTTCGTGCCGGATTCGGTCTTCGCGTCGTACACGGGCACCAGCACCGGCGCCAATCGGGTCGACCTGTGTCGCGGAGTCATCCTGCGCGGGATCGTCGGCAAGGACACGGGCAAGATCGCGCTGGCGTCCCAGGCGCTGGCCCCGGTGTTCCCCTATGTCACTTCAAGCGACGGTTTCTACGACGACGGATCGTTCGTCCAGCACCGCAACGTCCCCTACATCGGCGGGTACGGCGCGGTACTGCACGACGGAGTGGGCCGGCTGCTCGCCCTGCTGCGCGGGTCGAGCTGGGAGGTGAAGGACGCCGGCACCCAGCTCTTCCTCGACACGATCGAGAAGGCGGTCGCACCGTTCATCTACAACGGTCTGATGATGGACAACGTCAGCAGCCGGGGTATCAGCCGCATCGGCACCAACGAGCACCAGCGGGCCCACGGCCTCATGGCGACCATCCTGCTGGTCGGCCAGGGGGCGAGTCCCGAGGAGAACGCCCGCTGGCGCGCGATGGTCAAGGGCTGGCTGCAGCGCGACTACTACTACCCCGCGCTGAAGAACCCCGGCCTGAGCCTGATCAGGGCATCACTCCTGCAGGCCCTGCAGGACGACACCTCCGTCACGGCCGCCCCCGAGCCCGTCGAGCACCGGCTGTTCCACAACATGGCACGAGCCACCCACCGCCGTCGCGACTGGGCGGCCTCCGTCTCCATGGCCTCGAACCGCATCGCCCACTACGAGTTCGGCAACGGCGAGCACGCCCGTGGCTACCACACCGGCGCCGGATGGCTCTCCTGGTGGGGCAGCGACTTCGGTCTGGAGCAGTACTCGGACGCCTACTGGCCCACCGTCGACCCGTACCGCCTGCCCGGCATCACCGCATCGCGCAAGCCTCTCGCCGACGGCGAGGGCGGCAACTGGGGACAGCCCATGCCGGACGCCGCCTGGGTCGGCGGCACCACCGACGGCGAGTACGCCGCCATCGGCCAGCACCTCAAGGGCATCTCCAGCACCATGGCTGCCAAGAAGTCCTGGTTCTGCCTCGACGACTCCATCGTCTGCCTCGGCGCCGGCATCACCTCCACCGACGGCCACGCCGTCGAGACGACCGTCGACAACCGCGCCCTGGGCGCCGCCGGCGCGCCGGTCCTCACCGTCGACGGCAGGGCGCAGCCCGTGACGCAGGGCTGGACGGCCACCTTCGACGGCGCCGAGTGGGCCCACATCGCCGGACAGGCGGGTTATGTCTTCCCCGGCGGCGCCAAGCTCAGTGCGGTACGCGAGGAACGCACCGGCTCATGGAGGGACATCAACACCGGCGGCTCCCCGGACCCGATCACCCGCCGCTATCTGACCCTCTTCACCGACCACGGCATCGATCCGACCGACGGCGACTACGCCTACGTCCTGCTGCCCGGAGCGAGCGCCAGGACCACCGCGCACCGCGCCTGCGACCGGGGGTGGTTGCGGATCCTCGCCAACTCCGGCGACCAGCAGGGCGTACGCGTCCAGAAGCTGGGCTTCACCGCGGTGAACTTCTGGAGCGCGGGCACCGTCGACGGGCTCCGGGCGAGCGCCCCCGCCTCCGTCCTCGTACGGGAGCACCGCAACGGCACGGCGACCGTCGTCGTCTCGGACCCTGCGCGGCAGGCCACCTCCCTGGACATCGTCTGGAACCGCAGGGTGAGCAAGGTGCTCTCGAAGCCCGCCACGGTCACCGGCGCCACGACCGGCTCCTCGCTGAAGCTCACCTTCCGCGACCTCACCGGCGAGGCCGGCGCACCCCAGAAGGTCACCGTCCGCCTCGGCTGACACCCAGGCCGGAGGTGCCTGCCCCCGCTCTCCCCCCACCGGAGGAATCCATGCATCACAGCAAGGCCCGAAACGTCCCCCGCATCTCCCTCTCGGGCCCACACCGGACCCCCGACGATCGGCAGGCGCCGCCCCGCCGACGCGGACGGCTACTGGCCCCCACCGCGCTGGCCGCGGCGCTCTCGCTCGTACTGGCGACGCCCGCGCATGCCACGGTCGAGTGGGACGGCGACGCGGACAACGGAGGCACCGCCGTGTTCGACTCGGTCCTGTGCGACTCCCCGTCGTACGTGTACCAGCCGGACTGGGGCGACGGTCGCGGGAAGATCTTCGGCTTCACCAAGGCAGCGGGCTCCGAGCGGTGCGAGGGGCACGGCATCGCCGGCCGCACCCTCACGTCCGGCAGGACGTACTGGTTCGGCTGGGAGTCCATGACGAAGACCGGCAACGCCCAGACCGTCTTCCAGTGGAAGTCATGGGGAACCGGTGACGAACACGACCAGAACTACCCAGTGATCATGAAGGTCGAGGACAGCCGTCTGAAGATCTGGTACGTCGCCCCGGGCGAGCAGTGGATCTCCGGAGGCAGCGTCGCCTGGACCCCGGGCACCTGGAACAAGATCGAGTTGGGTATCGACGCCCGGACATCCACGAGCGGTTCCTTCGCCCTGTACGTCAACGGCCAACTGGTCGTCGACCGCCAGAACGCGCGGACGTGGGACCTCAAGGGCAACGTCCCCCGCTGGGGCTCGTACGGCTCCACCATCGTCGACGTCGAGTCGGTCCACTGGGTCGACGGCCTGAAGATGGGCACGACCCGGGCCGACGTCGACTGAAGCACCACGAGCGGGAAGGTGACGGGGGGTGAGGGTGGCGCGGTGGTCGGGGCCGAGCTCCGCGCCCGCGGCGGGAGCTCGGCGTACGTCAGGGTCCGTCTACCAGATCGCCTCGACCCACTCGGGGTGGTCGACGAACGGGTTGCGGTTGCCCTGGTAGGTGCCGTAGATGACGTCGTTGCGGCGTTCCTCGAAGGCGCTCGGCGGGTCCTGCTCGTTCCACTGCTTCAGGACCGAGAGGCGGCCGTGGAAGCGGACGCTGCCGTTGGTGGTCGACTCGTTGGGCTCCAGGTCGGCCCAGGCGTCGTCGCCCTCGTAGCGCACGGCCATGTAGAGGATCATGCGGGCCACGTCGCCCTTGTCCGCGTCGCGCGGCTCGAAGGAGTTGGAGTCCGTGTAGCTGCCGGGCGCGCCGCTCACCGCGCTGCCGCCGTTGTCGAAGTCCTTGTTGCCACGGATGCTGTTGACCTGTACGTCCGCGGGGCGCAGGTGGTGCAGGTCCGTGCCGGGGCCGGCCGAGGTACCGAAGCTGCCGTGGGACTGGGCCCACACGTGCTCGCGGTTCCAGTCGCCCACGTCGCCGCCGTTCAGTGCCTTGCTGCGCGAGGTGCCGCTGTACAGCAGGATCACGTTGCTGCTGTTGTTCGGGTCCTGGTCGGTGACCTTCAGCGCGTTCCAGACCGCGTCGTACGAGATCTTGTTCTGGCTGCTGATGATCGTGTGCAGCGAGGACTTCAGGCTCGTTCCGGTCTTGCCGATCGCGTTCTTGTAGTACGTGCTGTCGTACGCGGTGGTCGTGGCGCTCGCGGGAGTCGCGGCGACTGTCGGAAGGGTGAGGCCGAGGATGACGGCGCCTACGGCGGACGCCAGGGCCTTCCATCTGCCTATCTGTGCAACGGACATGGGGGGCTGCCCTTTCCTGGGAACGGCCGCGCAGAACGTGCGGTGCGGCTCAACGGCACTGCGATCTACGCGTGTTGACTTCTGGCAACCGGGAGCGTGGCATGGCGGAGGGGTCGGCCGTGTAACTGGGAGAAGGCTTTTCCGTGACGTTCTCGCATACGGCGCAACCGCTGCCCGTTCCCGGATCAGGGGCTGTGTCGACCACCTCGCCGTACGAGTCGGCGGCGCCTCCGCAAAGGGACGTGGATTCCCTCGGCGGGGAAGAAACTTCGGTGGGAGGTGAATCCTTTCCGGACCTCCCCGCCTCCTATCTGCGAACCGGCCGAACGCGCCGGCAGAACCGGGAGGAAATACGCATGATGGTCACTGGCCTCGTCGTGATCGGAGCCCTGCTCGTGGGCGCGTGCAGCTGGCACCTGATGCGGCGCTACAGGAGCCGAAGTTGACCAGGCTCGCGAGCGGGGCGCCCTCCGGTATGAGTAGCTCATGAACCAACGCTTCCGCTGGCCGGACGAGCGGCTGATCAAGGCCGCTCAGAACGGCGACGTCACGTCGCTCACCACGGTCGTCATGGAATCGCAGCCTCATGTGCGCAAGTTCGCCAGATCGCTGTGCGCCTCGCCGCAGGACGCGGAGGACGCGGCGCAGGAGGCGCTGATCATCCTCTATCGGAAGATCGGCACCTTGCGGGCCACTGGCGCGCTTGCCTCATGGATGTTCCGGATCGTGCGCAACGAATGCCTCCGGCAGGTACGGCTCCTCGTCTCGCGGAACGACGAGGCGTCGGCCGAACCGGAGGCGTCCGCTGGGCCGTCCGCCGAGGACGCGGTGCTGCGCAGGCTGGAGGCGGAGCGGATCGCGGCCGTGGTCGGTGCGCTTCCCCCTGACCAGCGGCAGGTCCTGATCATGCGGGACGTTCAGGGCCTGCCGGGCAGAACCGTCGCCCATGCGCTCGGTCTGAGCAACGCCGCGATGAAATCGCGGCTGCACAGAGCACGCGCAGCCCTGCGTCACGCACTGGCTGCGACAGACCGAGCACCCGATCGAGCCATCGACCGACCAACCGGAGGAGACTCACCACCGTGAACATCGTGAAGTCCACGCAGGGAGTGAAGGTGCGGGCCACCGCACCGTCCGAGGCGCCCGAGACGAACTTCGCCAGCAAGTCCGTCCCGCGCCACCTGGCGCGCGGCGCCATCGGCTTCGGGCTGATCATCGGCTCGATCGCGCTGGTGCCCGTCGTCGGCCCGGCCGCCCTGCTGGCGGCCCCGTTGGCCCTGATCGCCTTCCGCGGCTGCCCCACCTGCTGGATGGTCGGCCTGGCACAGACCATCTCCCGCGGCCGTCTGGAGCGCCGGTGTGTGGACGGCGTCTGCACCCTCACCAAGGCGAATGCCATGGACGAGCCGACACACCACAACAACCTCCCGACCGCTTCCGGGTGACCCTGCCCACGGCCTGTGGGCCGCTGTGTCCCGTCGCGCGAACGCACCGGGCACGGGGCCGTGGTGGGCCAACCCGCCTGCTCCCCGAGGCCGTCCAGAAAGGTGACGACGCGGCAGCGCGGCAAGGCCGCCGACGGCGGCAACCGCCTCGGCGAGCCGGCCGCGCCGGTCGGCGCGCGGGGGCGATTCCCGACCCCCGCCGGTCGGCGCGCGGGGCCTCGTCCCGACCCCGCGCCGCCGCCCCCATTACCGCCCCTTACCGGCCACGCGCAAGGCGTAGTCCGGGAAATCCTTGCCGACGCATTAGACTGGCGGGCTGTTTGGCGCCGGAACGGAACAACCTGGGCAGACCCGGGCTCCCCCGGCGACCCGGACGTTGCCGGGAACGAGACGCGAGGTCCGATGCCAGCCACACCTGGGCGCGGTGAGATCACTCTGCTCGACGACGGGGACGCGTGGGAGGAGTCCGGCAAGTCCGCCCGGTTCTCCGCCGGTCCCGCGGCCCCGGTGCGCACCCTCGTCGACGTCTTCGAGGCATCCGTACGGGCCCACCCCGACGAACTCGCCCTGGACGACGGCGCCACCCGGCTGACGTACCGGGCGCTGGCCGCGGAGGTCGAGCGCCGGCGGCGCGCTCTGGCGGCCACCGGAGTGGGGCTCGGCGACCGGGTCGGCGTCCGCGTGCCCTCCGGGACCAACGAGTTGTACGTTTCCATCCTCGCCGTACTCGCCGCGGGCGCCGCCTATGTGCCGGTCGACGCCGAGGATCCGGACGAGCGGGCCGAGCTGGTCTTCGGCGAGGCCGGCGTGCGCGCCGTCCTCGGCGCCGCGCAGCGGGTGGACGTCACCGGGCGCACGGGGGACCGCGCCCCCGCCACCCGGCCCGGCCCCGAGCACGACGCGTGGATCATCTTCACCTCCGGCTCCACGGGCAAGCCCAAGGGCGTCGCCGTCAGCCACCGCAGCGCCGCCGCGTTCGTGGACGCCGAGGCCGCGCTGTTCCTCGCCGAGGAGCCGATCGGACCCGGCGACCGGGTCATGGCAGGACTCTCCGTCGCGTTCGACGCCTCCTGCGAAGAGATGTGGCTGGCCTGGCGCTACGGCGCCTGCCTCGTGCCCGTCCCCCGGTCCCAGGTGCGCAGCGGCGCCGACCTCGGCCCCTGGCTGGTGGAGCAGGAGATCACCGTGGTCTCCACCGTGCCGACGCTCGCCGCGCTCTGGGAGCCGGAGGCCCTCGACGAGGTCCGGCTGCTGATCTTCGGCGGCGAGGCCTGCCCGCCCGAGCTGACCCAGCGTCTGGTCACGGAGGGCCGCGAGGTCTGGAACACGTACGGTCCCACCGAAGCCACCGTCGTCGCCTGCGCCTCCCTCCTGACCGGTGAGGAGCCCATCCGGATCGGTCTCCCGCTGAACGGCTGGGAACTGGCCGTGGTCGACGAGTCCGGCGAGCCGGTGCCGATGGGCGGCAGCGGCCAGTTGGTGATCGGCGGCGTCGGACTCGCCCGCTACCTCGATCCCGAGAAGGACGCCGAGAAGTACGCCCCGCTGGAATCCCTCGGCTGGGAACGCGCCTACCGCAGCGGCGACCTCGTCCGCGCCGAGCCGGAGGGTCTGGTCTTCCTCGGCCGCGGCGACGAGCAGATCAAGCTCGGGGGCCGTCGCATCGAGCTGGGCGAGGTGGACGCCGCGCTGCAGGCCCTGCCCGGCGTCGCCGGTGCGGCCGCCGCGGTCCGCACCGCGCGCAGCGGCAACCAGCTGCTCGTGGGCTACCTCGTCACCCAGGACGGCTGGGACCACGCGGCGGCGGTCGAGCGGCTGCGCGCCGAACTCCCCGCTGCCCTCGTGCCGCTCCTCGCACCCGTCGCCGAGCTGCCCACCCGCACCTCGGGCAAGGTGGACCGCGACGCGCTGCCCTGGCCTCTGCCCGAACTGGAGACCACCGGTCCCGCCGAGCAGCTGTACGGCACCGAGGCATGGCTCGCCGAGCAGTGGAGCGAGACCCTCGGAGTGACCGTCACCAGCGCCGCCGACGACTTCTTCGCGATCGGCGGCAGCAGCCTCGCCGCCGCCCAGCTCACCACCCGGCTGCGCACGCGCTATCCGAGCGCTGCCGTCGTCGACATCTATCAGCAGCCGACCCTGCGCAAGCTGGCCCGGCACCTGGAGAAGTCCGTCCAGGACGACAGCGCCGTCCGGACCGTGGCACCGGTTCCGTTCCGGTCCGGGCTCGCACAGACCGTTCTGCTGCTCCCGCTCTTCACCGTGGTCGGGCTGCGCTGGACGGTGGCGCTCCTCGCCCTGGGCAACGTGCTGCACTGGTTCGGGGCCTACCCGTGGGCGCCGACCGCCTCGTGGTGGCTCGTCGCCGCCGGCGCGGCGCTGCTCTTCAGCCCGCCCGGCCGGCTCGCGATCGCGGCGGGCGGCGCACGCCTGCTGCTGCGCGGGGTGAAGGCGGGGCGACACCCGCGCGGCGGTGGCGTCCACCTACGGCTGTGGACGGCCGAGCGTCTTGCCGAGTGCGTCGGCGCGACCTCGCTCACCGGATCCTGGCTGGAGCGCTATGCACGGGCTCTCGGCGCCAAGGTCGGCCCCGACGTGGACCTTCATTCGCTGCCGCCGGTGACAGGCATGCTCAAGCTCGGCCGCGGCTGCGCCGTGGAGTCCGAGGTGGACCTCTCCGGTTACTGGCTGGACGGTGACCGGCTGGAGATCGGCCCGGTCAAGGTCGGCGCGGGCGCGGTGGTCGGCACCCGCAGCCTGCTGTTCCCCGGAGCGCGGGTCGGCAAGCGGGCCGAGGTGGCTCCCGGCTCCGCCGTGGCCGGACAGATCCCGACCGGACAGCGCTGGGCAGGCGCGCCCGCGGGCAAGCTCGGCAAGGCCAAGCGGAACTGGCCCAAGGAGCGGCCGGCGCGCGCGGTCCGCTGGCGCGCCATATACGGCGCGACCGGCTTCTTCCTCACGGCTCTGCCCGTGCTCGCCGCCCTGCCCGCCCTGCTGGTCGTGAGCCGCTTCGTGCCCGCCGGCGCCGGGCTCGCCGAGGCCTTGCCGGGAGCGCTGCTCGCCGTGGTGCCCGGGGCGCTCGCCTACGGGTTCGCGTACGCGTCGCTGGTGCTGGCCTCCGTACGGCTGCTCAGCCTCGGGCTGCGCACCGGAAGCCATCCGACGCACAGCCGGGTCGCCTGGCAGGCGTGGACCGTCACACAACTGATGGACCTGGCGCGGGGGACGCTCTTCCCCCTCTACGCCGGGCTGATCACTCCGATCTGGCTGCGGCTGCTCGGGATGAAGATCGGCCGGGGCGCGGAGGTGTCGACGGTGCTCGCGCTGCCGAGCCTCACCACCGTCGGCGAGGGCGCGTTCCTCGCCGACGACACCCTGACCGCGCCCTACGAACTGGGCGGTGGCTGGGTGCGGATCGGGCACTCGGAGATCGGTCGCCGGGCGTTCCTCGGCAACTCCGGCATGACCGCGCCGGGCCGCACGGTGCCGGACGACGGCCTGGTCGGTGTGTTGTCCGCGACGCCGAAGAAGGCCAAGAAGGGCAGTTCGTACCTGGGCCTGCCCCCGGTCAAGCTGCCGCGGTCCGCCGCCGATTCCGACCGGAGCAGGACGTACGACCCGCCGGCGCACCTGCTGTGGGCGCGCGGTCTGGTGGAGCTGTGCCGGCTCGTTCCGGTGTTCTCCTCGGCCGCCCTGGCGGTCCTGACCGTGGCGGCGCTCTGCGCCCTGGCCGCGACGAACGGTCTGGGGATCTGGGGCACCGCGCTGCTGTCCGGGGCGGTCCTCCTCGCCGCCGGTGCGGCCGCGTGCCTGGTCTCGGTGGCCGCCAAGTGGCTGCTGGTGGGCCGGCACCGGACGGGCGAGCACCCGCTCTGGTCCGGCTTCGTGTGGCGCAACGAACTGGCCGACACCTTCGTCGAGGTGCTCGCCGTGCCGTGGCTGATCGGATCTGTGCCGGGGACGCCGCTCCTCGCCCTGTGGCTGCGCGGGCTCGGGGCACGGATCGGCCGGGGCGTGTGGTGCGAGAGCTACTGGCTGCCCGAGACGGACCTGGTCGTGCTGGGCGACGCGGTCAGCGTGAACCGCGGCTGTGTGTTGCAGACACACCTCTTCCACGACCGGATCTTGAGGACGGATACTGTGGTCCTCCGCGAGGGCGCCACCCTGGGCCCGGGCGGAATCGTCCTGCCCGGCAGTACGGTCGGGGCCCGCAGCACGCTGGGTCCGGCCTCTCTCGTGATGGCCGGGGAATCCGTCCCCGACGACACTCGCTGGCTGGGCAATCCGATCGAGGCGTGGCGGGCCTGAACGGGCGGCACGAGCACAGGGCAGGGAGCGGGAGCGGCAGTGAGCGGCGAGCGGACAACGGCATCGGACCCGTACTTTCCGGACCACGGCGACTCCCGGTACCGCGTGCATCGGTACGAACTCGCTCTGGAGTACCGTCCCGGCCCCAACCGGCTGGCCGGGACGGCGCGGCTCAGCGCGATCGCCGGGCGGGCACCGCTCACCGAGTTCCACCTCAACCTCGCCGAGTTCAAGGTCGGCCGGATCCTCGTGGACGGCCGGGCGCCGCACTACGCCCACCGCGGCGGCAAGCTCCGCGTCAGGCCGGCCAAGCCGCTGCCCGCGGGTGCCGCCTTCACCGTGGAGGTGCACTACGCGGGCAACCCCAAGCCGGTCCGCAGCCCCTGGGGCGGGCTCGGCTGGGAAGAGCTGACGGACGGCGCGCTGGTGGCCAGCCAGCCCGTCGGCGCTCCTTCCTGGTACCCCTGCAACGACCGGCCCGCCGACAAGGCCTCGTACCAGATCTCGGTCAACACCCCCTCCGCGTACACCGTGGTGGCGGGCGGCCGGCTGCTCACCCGTACCACCAGGGCCAGCACGACCACGTGGGTGTACGAGCAGTCCGCGCCCACCTCCAGCTACCTCGTCGGACTCTCCATCGGCATGCACCAGACGGTGCTGCTCGGGGACCCCGGGCTCGGTGGTGTGCCGCAGAGCGCCCATGTGCCGGCGCATCTCCTCCCCCGCTTCTCCCGCGACTTCGCCCGGCAGCCCGCCATGATGCAGCTGTTCGAGGAACTCTTCGGGCCCTATCCGTTCGGCGAGTACGCGGTGGTCGTCGCCGACGAGGAACTGGACGTCCCGGTGGAGGCCCAGGGTCTCTCCCTCTTCGGCGCCAATCATGTCGACGGCGCGCGCGGTTCGGAGCGCCTCGTCGCCCACGAGCTCGCGCACCAGTGGTTCGGCAACAGCGTGACCATCGCCGACTGGCGGCACATCTGGCTGAACGAGGGCTTGGCCAAGTACGCCGAGTGGCTCTGGTCGGAGCGCTCCGGCGGCCGTACCGCGCAGGAGTCGGCGGCCGCCGCGTACCGGATGCTGGCCGGGCAGCCGCAGGACCTGAAGCTCGCCGATCCCGGTCGCAAGCTGATGTTCGACGACCGCCTGTACGAGCGCGGTGGCCTCACCGTGCACGCGGTCCGCTGCGCCCTGGGCGACGGCGCCTTCTTCCGTATGCTGCGCGATTGGGCCACCGTGCATCGCCACGGCGTGGTGACCACCGCGGGCTTCACCGCCCATGTGACCCGCTACGCGGACGAGCCGGTGGACGAGTTGCTCACGGCCTGGCTGTACCAGCCGTCCCTCCCGCCCCTGCCCTCGCCCCACGGCTCCGCGTCGATACCGCAGCGACCCGCGTACCCGCCCACGAACGGCGGGTCCGCGGGCAAGGCCTCCGCGTAGCGGCGTGGACGGACCGGAACGGACGTGTCCGCCGGTTCGCCCCGCCGCTTCAGGAGGGAGTGACGACGATCTCCCGCTTGAGGAGCAGGACACTGGCCACGACGGCCGTCACCGAATGCGAAAGGTGATCCGTAGCGGCCGCAAGCCCGCCTCTTCGGTGGTGTGCAGCACCGCCTCGCCCGCTTCGGCGGCGCGGATGTCCCAGGCGCGGAAGCCCGGATCGGACTCGTGGTCGACCGGTACGAGGACGATCGCCGTGCCCTCGACGGTCGGGGTGGTCTCCCGCCAACGGCCGGAGAGTCGCAGCTGGGTCGTCTCGCCGAGGGCGAGCGTGATGGTGCGGCCGGTGTCGTCCTGGGTGAGGACCGCGGGGGCGGGCGGCGGCACAGGTGGGGTGGTTGTCTCCGTGGGTGTGGGTGTGGGTGTGCCGGTTGTCGCCGTGGAGGTGGGTGCGGGGCTGGCGGTGCCGGCGGGCGGCGTCGGACGGTTCGGCGGCGGGGAGTCGTCGGTGCAGGCGGCCGCCGCCACCCCGAGGATCAGGGCGGCGGCGGCGCGCGGCAGGAGTTTCATCCTTGTCATACGAGCGGGATGTTGATGCAGGTGAGGATCGCCGCCTGGGCGGAGAGCTGCTGCCTGGTGGCGTTGGGGTCGAGGCGTACCTTCTCGGCGTTCTGGAGGGCCTCCAGGAAGGGGGTGTCCGCCTTCAGGTCGCTGTCGGTGTCGACGAGTCCGTACGGCTCGAAGGCTCCGTTGGCGAAGTTGAGCCAGGCGGCGAGCAGTTGGCGGTCGAGGGAACGCTTCGGGTCGAGGAGCAGGTTGAGGAAGAGGACGTCCGCGGCCTTGCCCTGGGTGGACACGTCGACCTTCTCGGAGAACACCGCGCTCGCGTGCTGGACGATCTTCAGATAGCAGTCCAGTGTCTGCTTGCCGAGCCCGGTGAGGTCGCCGGTCAGGTACTTGACGTACCAGACGTCGGCGAGCAGCGACAGCGGGGCGTTGCCCTGGACGATGACCGGCATCCCGTCGGTCCCCGTGCCGCCGTCGTCGTCGCGTGCCGTGAAGGACAGGTCGTACAGGCAGGGCTTGGTGTAGGTGTGGGCCTGGGCGTCCGTCAGGTCGCGCGGCTGGACGCTGGGGCTGCGGGCGGGATCGGGGTCCGGCGGGTTGACGAGCGAGGTGGTCGTGGCGGCCGGTGTCCCGTCGCCCCACGCCCAGCTCATGGTCTCGTCATCGCTGCCGGGGTCGGTGAGCCGGGCGGTGTACCGCTTCTCCTCGCCCGCGTGGACGACGAGTGTCCGGCCGCCCGCGAGCGGCACGGCATCGGTCTTGTCGATGGCGACGGTCGGGTCGACGTTGGCGACAGTGATCGCGGCATCCCGGCAGGTGGTGGTGTCGTCGTCGCTGCCGCAGACCTTCACGGTGAAGGTGCCGTTGTCGCCGAAGACGAGCTCGCGGCTGAAGGTGAGGGTGGCGTCGGGACGGTTGTTCTCCAGCTGTCCGGGCAGGGAGACGGGCTTGCCGTCGCCGGGGTCGATGGTGGCGGTGAGCGGGTCGAGCCAGCCCGGGTCGGTGACCGTGCCGGAGACGGTGAGCTTGCCGCCCTCCTCGCGCGGGCCCTGGACGGTGAAGGTCACCGTGGGCGCCACGTTGGTGACGGTCACGGTCGCCGTGTCGGTGTCGGCCCCTGCGGCGTTGCCGACGCGCAGGCCGACGGTGTACGTGCCGTCCTGGCCGACCCGGTCGAAGAGCGGGCTGGCGCCGGTCGCGTCGTCGTAGGCGCCGTCGCCGTCGAAGTCCCAGCTGTAGCTGCCGCCGCCACCGGGGACGGTGGAGCCGCTCGCGTCGAGCCGTACGTCGGTGCCCTCCTTGGTGGTGTACGGCCCGCCCGCGTCGGCGGTGGGCCGGCAGCTCGCGGGGTAGTCGGTCGCCGGATTGGCCTGGTCCTGGCTCGGTGAAGTGGCGCTCGCGCCCATGCCTCGGCGGGCGAACACGCCCCACAGCAGGCACTGGTTGGCGCCGCCGTGATTGGCGCGGTCGGCGGCGAGGATGCCGTCGCGGGCGTCCAGGAAGTCGGGCGACGACGGTGTCAGCTTCATGCCGTCGACCATCAGCTGCTCGTGCCGCTGCTTTCCGGTGGCGTAGCCGTACGCGCCGACGAGCGCGGTGCGCATGTCCCACATGGCGGTGGCCCAGATCTCGCCGTCGGCATGCACGCTGCAGCTGCCGTCGTCGCAGAGGTCGGCGTAGGTGAGGTGGCTGTTGTTGTACGCGACGCGGCGGATGCCGGTGGCGCGGCCGTTGTTGTACTCGCCGTACACCGGGTCGTTCCACAGCGAGGTGGCCACCGCGTCGCTCCAGCCCTCGCCGAGGGCGCCGGTCTGCTCACCGTCGCCCATGTCGCCGCCGCCGACGAGCCGGTGGGACAGGCCGTGGCTGTACTCGTGGGCGATGGTGTCGCCGTTCATGGCCCGGTGCACGTTGTGGTTGTCGCAGGAGGCGCGTCCGACGAAGAGCCGCATCGTCGGGTTCTGGCCGTCGTCGGGGGTGCCGAAGTTGGCGTTGCAGGCGGAGTCCCCGTTGGCGTCGTAGTCGACGTAGACCTGCACGCGGTCGCTACCGGCGCCGCCGTTGCCGAGGTTGTCCTCCTGGAAGTTGCCCGACGCCTCGTCGAAGCCGAGTCCGTAGAGGTGGTCGTGCATGCGGTTGGTGTAGTAGAAGGCCTGGGTGACGACCGCGTCCCTGTCGGTGGTGAGGTCGGTGCCGCCGCTGGTGCGGAAGGCGTCCGTGAAGGTGTAGTCGAAGTGCTGGTACGCCGGGTCTCCGGCGGCCGGGGTCTGGGGCTGGTGGCCGAGCGTCTCCTCGCCGTCGGGGTCCTGGGAGACCTCGGCGTTGTTGCCGGTGGTGACCCGGCCGGTGACCCAGGAACGGCCGAGGCCGCTGAAGGGGACGATCGTCGCGCTGCCGAGGGTGGGGTTCTGGTTGGTGAAGACCCGGCCCTCGGGGCCCTCATTGCTGGTGAGGTCGGTGCGCAGGAGGACGGTGCCGTTCGCGGCGTCGACGACGGTGTCGTACAGGTGGTCGTTGTCGGCGGTGAGTGTGGTCCGCCAGGCCGGGCGGGCGGTGCCGTCGGCGAGCGGGAAGGTGATCCGCGTGGCGGTGGGGGTGCCGGACGGGGTGTCGGTGCCGACGGACGCTGCGGCCCGGTCCAGCGCGGCGCCCTTGTCGAGGGTGACCGTCCCGGTGGCGCGGGCCTCCGGGACGAGGCTGCCGGTGACGGTGAGGATGCGGCCGGCCGCGTCGACGGCGACGGAGAGGCGGGCGCCGTGGACGGGGACGCCCCGGTCTCTCTGGCCGATGAAGACATGCCGTACGCCGTTGTGCTCGGTGCGGTACGACTTGACGACGGCGAGGGCGTCCAGCTCGGCGGCGGAGAGGCCGAAGAGGTCCGCGTGGTCGCGTATGTGGTTCAGCGCGAGGGTGCGCGGGTCGGTGGTGCTGGTGGCGGTGAGGGCGTTGCGGCCCTGCGGGCTGAGCAGCCTCGGCGTACCGAACCGGCTCCAGCGGATCGCCGTGCCGTCGAGTTCCTGCGCGGCGCGCAGCTGCCCGGCCGTGGGCGGGACGCGCTTGTCACCGCGCACGTCGATGTTCGGGTAGGGCTGATCCGGCTGTTCCTGGGCCGCTCTCTCCCGCGTCCCGGGATGGTCGCGGGCGGTGGCGGCCGACGGTGTGACCGTGACCGCCGGCAGTGCGAGCAGGACCGCGCCGATGAGCAGTGATCGTGCGCGCCTCGATAAGCGTGTGGGTGGCATCGCTCTCCCCCGTTGGCTTCCTGGATGCGGACCGGGGACACGGTACGTGCGCATGACAAGTCAGCGGAAGGGTGCGTACCGTCGGTTCCGGTCGCGGCTGCGGCCGTCACCTCCAGGCGTGGCCGGGTGGGCCGTGGACGCTTCAGCGGGAACCGTGAGCTCTTCGGGGGCATCCGTCGCGGGCTGCCGCGCGGCGCCGGAGCGCGCCCCGCCGGATCGGGATATCAGTGGTCGCAGACGGCGGTCGGCGGTGACCGCCACGGTTCGGAAAGGCCGGAGCCCGATGACCGTCCAACCCATTCCCGAGGGATATCCGCGGGTCACGCCATACCTCTGTACCGACGGAGCCGCGGCCGCGATCGACTTCTACGTGTCCGTGCTCGGCGCGGTCGAGAAGATGAGAATGCCTGCGCCCGGCGGCAAGATCGGCCACGCCGAACTGGAGTTGGGCAGCTCGGTCATCATGCTCGCCGACGAGTACCCGGACATCGGGTTCCGTTCGCCGAAGGCGGTGGGCGGCACACCCGTGACCCTGCACGTGTACGTCGAGGACGTCGACGCCGTCTTCGCCAAGGCCCTCTCCCGCGGCGCCACGGAAGTCTCGCCGGTCAAGAACGAGTTCTACGGCGACCGCACCGGGCAGTTCGAGGACCCCTTCGGCCACCGCTGGAACGTCGCGACACACGTGGAGGACGTCCCCGCGGACGAGATGGAGAAGCGTGCCAAGGAGGCCCTGCAGGCCATGGAACCCCCGGCGGACGGCAGCTGAACCGACCACCCCAGAGGGAAGCGGCGCGCCCGAGCATGTGGACTCCGGCGCGCCGCCCCCTTCTGTCGGAGCGTCACCCACCCCACGAGCCCTCAAGGGCTCCCTCAGCGGACCTCAGTGATGGTGGGTACCACCGGCGGTCTGCGCGGCCGGTTCCCCCTTCGTGGCCCCCGTGTCGTGGGTTCCGTGGCCTCCGTGGCCCGGTACGGTGCCGTCCGGCTTGGCCACCAGGAAGAGGCCGGCCATGCCCATGTCGGAGTGGCTCTGGACGTGGCAGTGGTACATCCAGGCCCCGGCTCCGACGTGCTCGCCCGCGATGATCTGGAAACCGAACGAGTCCGCCGGGCCGGTGATCTTGTTGTCGATGACCCGGCTCACGTCCTCCGGGCCGGCCAGGAGCCCCGTGCGGTTGTCGGCCCAGCGGTGACCGTGCATATGGAACGTGTGGTAGTACTCGCCATGCGTGATCATGACGATCTCCACCCGATCGCCCACCGTGGCCAGGAAGTTGGGCGGATCGGCCGCCGGCCGGTTGTTGATCGTCATGTCGTTGAAGACGATCGTGAACTGCTTGTCCGGGAGGATGTCGCCCTTGCGGCGCACCACCAAGGCGCCGTACAGGCCCTTGCGGATGCCTCCGGTGCCGTGGTCCGTACCCACGACGTGGTCGTGGTAGTGCCAGTACCCTGCGCTGCCCGGGCGCCAGGTGCCGTCGGAGCGACGGCCGGGCGCATGGGTGCGCCAGGTGTACGTGCGGGTGGCGCCCGGTTCGACGTGACTTCCGCTCATCCTCGTACCGTCGTTGTCGATGTCGTAGTCCACACCGTGCGGGTGGAGGCTCACGGGGACGTCCATCAGGTTCTCGAACTCGATATGAAGCGTGTCGCCCTCGTTGAGCTCGATCGGCGGGCCGGGCACGGTGGCCTTGCCCTTCTCCAGGCCGTACCCCATCCGCCCGTCGGCCAACTTCTCGGCGTACAGCTTGAGATGGCGTATCTGTCCGCCGGCCGGGGCAGTCCTCGGTGTGGCTGCCGTGCCGGGTGTGGCGCTGGAGGCGGAGGTGAGAGACAACGATGTCACGCCGGTCGCGGCGACGGCCCCGCCTGCGAGCAGGCGACGGTTGAAGCTGCGTCTGTCCATGCCGAACTCTCCGCTTCTCGGTGGAGATTGACGGGGTGAAGGGCCCCTGGGGACGGCCCACACGGTATCGGGGCAACTCCAGTTTCTCCACGTCCAGGACAAAGTTCGTCCCGTTGTGGTCATAGGTATTGGCGAACCACGCAAAGGGGTCTAGCTTCAACGGCTGTTGTTGTGACCTCAGAGGGATGGGTGACCCATGAAGCGCACACCACATCACCAAGCGAGATCAAGAACAGGCTTTGCCGTGGCGGCACTTGGGGCAGGAGCCCTGACCGCTTCGCTGCTCGGCGGAGACCCCGCCTCAGCCAGACCGTATCCGGATCCGCCGTCGACCATGGCTTCGACAACGTTGTCCCTTCCGTCTCCACCAGGCGGCGCGAACGTACGGGTTCTCGTCTTCCACGGGTCGGCGACCGAGGAGTCGCCTACGGTCGACGCGGGCATCGCGGCCGTCGAGAGCATCGGGCAGACCGGTCCGACCGCCGGACGCTACCGAACGGAGGCCACCGACGACCCGGCTGTCTTCACCGACGCCAAGCGGCTCGGCAGGTACAACGCGGTGGTGTTCCTGACCGGGGGCGGAGATGTGCTCGACCCGGAACAGGAGGCCGGCCTCGAGACCTACATGGAGGCGGGCGGCGGATTCGTCGGCGTCCACGAGGCGGCGCGCACCGAGCCGTACTCCACCTGGTTCACCGGCCTGGTCGGCGCACGGCCCACCGGCGCCCCGAGCAGTGCGCAGCGTGCGGTGGTGGAGGTCGGCGACCGACAGCACCCGGCCACCACGTCCCTTCCGCTGGAGTGGAAGCGGCCCGACAAGTGGTTCAACTGGGACCGCAACCCGTCCGGCACCGTCCACACCGTGGCGCGGGTCAGGGAAGCCTCGTACCAGCCCGTTGCCAAGCCGAACGGCTGGGACCACCCGGTGTCCTGGTGCCGTGACTACGACGGCGGCCGGTCCTTCTACACCGCCATGGGCGGCACCGTCGACAGCTACGCCGAGGCGGACTTCCGCGACCATCTGCGCGGCGCGATCGCCTGGACCGCCCGCATCTCCCAGGCAGACTGCAAGGCGACCATCGACGCCAACTACACCGCCGAGCGCGTCACCAAGCCCAACCAGCCCGGCCAGAACGACCAGATAGGCGAGCCCCACGGCCTGGTCGCCGCTCCCGACGGGCGCATCGTGTACATCGGCCGCGGCGGCGCCGACTCCAGCGTGCCGGTGGTCACCGACTGGAACAACCCGGACATCGGCAAGGGCAACGGCGAGGTCCACGTCTACGACCCGAAGACCAAGCAGGTCACCAAGGCCGGCGCGCTCACCGTCTTCGGTAACAAGGGCGGCGGCGACGAGCTGGTCAAGAACGAGGAGGGGCTGCTCGGCATCGAGCTCGACCCCGACTTCATGGCCAACGGCTGGGTCTATCTGCACTACACGCCGCACTCCCGGATCGACCGGGACGCACACATGGGCGAGCGCAGGGTCTCCCGCTTCACGCTCGACCTCGCGACGAACCGGCTCGACCTGGCGAGCGAGAAGGTGCTGCTGAGCTGGCCGGTCCAGATCCACAGCTGCTGCCACGCGGGTGGCGGGATGGCCTGGGACTCCAAGGGCAACCTCTACATCGCCACCGGGGACACCAACTCATCGGGGTCCAGCGGTGGTTACTCGGGCAACAACCCCGCCCCGAACTTCAAGGGCGTCTCAATCGCGGACGCCCGCCGCACCGCCGGCAACACCAACAACCTCAACGGCAAGATCCTTCGGATCCACCCCGAGGACGACGGCACGTACACGCTCCCCGCGGGCAATCTGTTCACGGGCGAGGAGACCGACGAGGGCGGCGGGAAGACCCGCGGAGAGATCTACGTGATGGGCGTGCGCAACCCCGCGCGCATCTCCGTCGACAGGAAGACCGACATCCTCTACGCCGGCTGGGTCGGCCCCGACGCGGGTGCGCCGTCGACGACCTGGGGCCCGGCCAAGTAC
The DNA here is from genome assembly GCF_036237275.1 of Streptomyces sp. NBC_01353. Taxonomy (GTDB): domain Bacteria; phylum Actinomycetota; class Actinomycetes; order Streptomycetales; family Streptomycetaceae; genus Streptomyces. The sequence goes on from NZ_CP108352.1 coordinate 888,669, forward strand.
GACACGTTCGCCGCGATCACCAGGGCGGGCAACCACGGCTGGCCGTACTGCATGGGCAACAAGCAGCCGTACCGGGACCGCGGCCTGACCGATCCGAGCAAGCCGCTCGGCTGGTACGACTGCAACGCGCCGAAGAACGAGTCGCCGAACAACGACGGCCTCGTGAATCTGCCGCCGGTGACGGCGAACACGATCTGGTACTCGCCCCAGGGCGGCGGCGTGGACTACCCGCGGGACGCGAACGGCATCCCGAGCTACAAGCAGGAGGAGCAGAAGCTGCTGCTCCCGTGGCTCAAGGGCGGCGGGCAGGCGACCATGAACGGCCCGCTCTACCGCTACGACGCCGCGAGCGACTCGACCGTGAAGTGGCCGTCGTACTGGGACGGCAAGTGGTTCGTCGGTGACTTCTACGACGGGGACCAGCCGCGGCACGCCGTGCTGACCGATCCGAAGACCGTCGGCAAGGGCGGCCTGCCGGTGCACGCCGAGTCGTTGAAGAAGATCATCCCGGTCGGGCAGGGCGGGATCCGCAACCTGATGGACTGGAAGTTCGCCCCCGACGGCTCGCTGTACGTCCTCGACTACGGGCGCGGCTTCTTCACCTCCCACCCCGACTCCGCGCTGTGGCGCGTGACCTACAAGGGCGGCGGGCCCACCCCGGCCGCGGACCAGCTGGCAAGGAAGGCGGCGCGGTGACCATGAGACACAGAGGCCCGAGGCTGTGGGCGGCCCTGCTGGCCGCCGTCGCGATGATCGTGGGACTGACCTCGGCATCCGCCTACGGCAGGTCCGACGACGGACGGCAGAACGCCGCGGCCCAGGTGCTGACCTGGAAGGCCGGCGATCCGATCGACCGCTATCTGGAGTTCCCCACCACGGCGGTGGCCGGCCCGACGACCATCGTCTTCGAGAACAGCACGGCCACCGGCAACACGACCGGCATGCCGCACACCCTGACGTTCGACGTCTCCGACCCCGAGTACAACAACGACGTCCCGCTCAACATCCTGGCCAATCCGAGTGACGCGAACGGCGGCCGGCACACGGCCGAGGTGACGCTGACCCCGGGCCGGTACCTCTTCAAGTGCACGATCCCCGGCCACGGCCAGATGCAGGGCATCCTCACCGTCACCGAGGGCGGCGGCGAGGACACCACCGCGCCGGAGACCACCGCGAAGGTCGAGGGTGACCGCAACGCCGACGGCGCCTATGTCGGCCAGGCGACGGTCACGCTCGGCGCGACGGACGCCGGTTCGGGCGTCGACAAGGTCGAGTACGCGGTCGGCGCCGACGGCCCGTGGCAGCCGTACACCGTCCCGGTCGTCGTCGACCAGGTCGGCGCGCACTCGATCCGCTACCGGGCGAGCGACAAGGCGGGCAACACGGCCGGGGAGAAGACCGCCGCGTTCACCGTCGTCGCCCCGCCCACCGACGACACGACGGCGCCGGAGACCTCGGCGACCGTGACCGGCGAACAGGACGACCAGGGCCGCTATCTCGACATGGCCACGGTGACGGTGACCGCGTCCGACACCGGATCGGGCGTCAACACCATCGAGTACGCGATCGGCGACGGCGCCTGGCAGCCGTACACCGCCCCCGTGATGGTGCACGAGGCGGGCACCCACACCGTCCGCTACAAGGCGAGCGACAAGGCGGGCAACGCGGCGGCCGAGAAGTCCGTCGGCTTCACGGTCGTGACGCAGCCCGACCCCGACACCACCGCCCCCGAGGCCTCCGCCTCCGTCGCCGGCGTGCGCAACTCCGACGGGGCGTACATCACCAGCGCCACGGTCACGCTTGCGGCGACCGACGCGGATTCGGGCGTCGACCGGATCGAGTACTCGCTCGACGGCGGCCCGTATCTCGCCTACACCACCCCGGTGATCGTCGACCGCGTCGGCCACCACACGGTGCTGTACCGGGCGACGGACAAGGCGGGCAACAACTCCACGGCGAAAAGCACGGCGTTCACCGTCGCCGAGGGCGGCGGGGTGCCCGCACCCAACTGCCCCGAGTTCGACGAGCGGTCGACCGTCATCGTCGGAACCGTCGACACCGGCGTCCCGAACCGGATGACGAACAGCCGCTGCACCGTCAACGAACTCATCGAGGACGAGAAGGACTGGTCCTCGCACGCGCTGTTCCTCAAGCACGTCGACACCGTGGTCGACCGGCTGCTCGCCGACGGCGTCATCGACACCCGCGAGCACAAGAAGATCTACCGTGCGGCCAAGCAGTCGGGCATCGGCAAGCCGGGCCAGACAGAGGGTTACCGCGATCTGTTCGACGGCACCGCGGCGAGCTTCTCGAAATGGCAGCACGTCGGTGGCGGGAAGTTCGCGCTGAGCGCGGACGGTGCCATGACCAGCAGCACCACGGTGCCGGGCATGGGCATGCTGTGGTTCCCGCAGAGGCAGTACGGAGACTTCTCGCTCAAGCTCCAGTGGCGCGACGACGCCCCCGGGGCAGGCAACGCCAACGGCGGTGTCTTCGTGCGCTTCCCGTACGTCCACGGCAACCCCGAGGAGACCCGTCCGGAGTGGGTCGCCATCAAGTACGGCCATGAGATCCAGGTCCTCGACCGGCCCGACGGCGACATGTACAAGACGGGCTCGGTCTACGGCTTCGACCGCGTGGGCCTCGCCGGCGCCGGGGTGACGCCCAAGGGCACCTGGAACGACTACGAGATCCGCGTGGAGGGCCAGCACTACTCGGTCTTCCGCAACGGAAAGCTGATCAACGAGTTCGACAACACCGGCGGTCAGGTCTTCCAGCCCCCGCGTGGCGACGACCCGGGCACGGACGGCCGACGCTACGCCTCCGGCTACATCGGCCTCCAGGTCCACGGCACGACGGACGTCATCTCCTACCGGAACATCCGGGTGAAGGAGTTGTAGACCGCGAGAGGCCGCCCGTCGGCCCCGGCCCCTCTCCCGTGCCGGGAGGGGGGCCGGGGAGGTTCGGGACCCCCTAGGGCAGGTTCTGTTCGGCCCAGACCACCTTGCCGGTCACGGTGCGGCAGGAGCCCCATCTGCGGCAGAGCATGTTGATGAGCTGGAGGCCCCGGCCGCCCTCGTCGCTGAGGTCCGCGTGCTGGATCTGGGGCAGGTCCGGACCCGTGTCCGAGACCTCCACGACGAGGCGCTCACCGCGCAGGAGCCGGAGTCGGCCGGGGCCGTTGCCGTAGCGCAGGGCGTTGCCCACGAGTTCGGAGACGACGAGTTCGAAGACATCGGCGAGCTCCGTCAGGTCCCACGCGGCGAGCTGGTCCGTGACCAGGCCCCGGGCGACGGACGCGGCGCGCCCTTCCCGCGGCAGCTGCCACTCGCGGAGCTCGCCCGGGGTGCCCGAGGCGGTCGTGGCGACGAGGAGCACGGCCTCGTCGAACCGGGCGGCGTCGGCGGGGGCACACCCGATCAGGCCACCGCCTTCGACAGCCTCGGGTGACAGTCCACGAGCCGCCGACCGGAAGCGCTCCAGTTGGTGGTCCATGTCCGCGTTCCGGGACTTGACGAGGCCGTCCGAGTACATGGCCAGATGGCCCCCCGCCGGGACCTTCAGACGGATCGGGTCGTACGGGATCACTCCCGCGCCGAGCGGCGCGCCGATCGGTACGTCCACGAACTCGGCCGAGCCCTGTCCGTCGAGGAGCAGCGGGGGCACGTGCCCGGCGCTGGCCAGCGTGTAGGTGGAGTCGGCCGGGTCGAAGACCGCACAGAGGAAGGTGGCGACCTGTTCGTCCTCCAGGTCGCGCGTGGCGAGGTCGAGCCGGGCCAGCACGCGCTCCGGAGCCATGTCCAGGGTCATCAGGGTGCGGGCGACCGCCCGCAGGCGCCCCATGGTGGCGGCGGCGGGAAGCCCATGCCCCATCACGTCGCCCACCATGAGGGCCGTACGACCGCCGGGCAGGGCCATGACGTCGTACCAGTCCCCGCCCACCCCGTGATGGGCCGTCGAGGGCGCGTACTCGGCCTGCACACGCAGCCCGGGCGTCACCGGGGTCGCACGCGGCAGCAGACTGCGCTGCAACGAGACGACGTGCTCGCGCTCGCGCCCGTACAGCCGGGCGTTGTCGATGTAGACGGCGGCCTGGGAGGCGAGTTGCTCGGCCAGTGCGAGGTCCGTGGAGGAGAACGGCCGCGTGCCGGGGCCGCGTACGAAGTCCGCACTGCCGAGCAGCAGCCCGCGGGCGATCAGCGGCACCGCGAGGTAGCTGTGCACTCCGGCGGCGCGCATCTGCGCCGCGGCGCTCTCCGTCGGCGCGACCTTGATGAAGTCCTCGTCCCGCATACGGCTCACCAGCACCGGCCTGCCCTGGCGCAGGCAGTACCGGTGGAGCAGCGTCTCGTGGGCCTCCTCCGACCGGACGAAGGTCTCTCCGATCGGGGTGGGCTCCAGGGAGGACAGCTCCTCGACGGACGACAGCGCGATGGCCCGCATGATCGGGACGCCCGTACCCGTCCACCGGGAACCCTCGTCGCCCCGCAGGACACTCTCCAGGATGTCGACGGCGGCCCCGTCGGCGAAGCGGGGCACGGTGAACTCGGCCAGCTCCTGGGCGGTGCGCTCCAGGTCAAGGGTGGTACCGATCCTGGAGCCTGCGGAGTTCAGCCAGGCGAGCCGGCCGCGTGTGGTGAGCCGGTCGAGGGGTACCTCGCCGCCGCTCCTGCCGAGCCGTCTGCGGGCACCGGCCGAGCGGTGAACCGCTACGCCCTTCGCGGCCGAGGCGCGGCTGGTGAGGCGCCGTCTCCCGTTGCCACCGTTCACTCGTTCGGCCTCCAGACAGGAACTCGACCGCTGTTGGTGCACATCATGCACCGACCTCCTGCGGCTCGACGGGCCGGATGCTAAGGGGACTTGGGCGGTGGGGGTGCGATGCGGGCGGCGAGCAGGGTGATGTCGTCGTCGGCGGAGCCGGGGACCAGGCGGGTGATCAGGGAATCGCAGACATGGTCCAGTGAGGTCTGGGGTTCGGTGAGCAGGCGGACCAGATCGGCGAAGCGTTCGTCGAGGTCGGTGCCGCGGCCTTCGATGAGGCCGTCGGTGTAGAGGACGAGGAGGCTGCCGGCGGGGAGCGCTGCTTCGGTCGTCGTGAAGTCGACTCCGCCGACACCCAACGGGACGCCGGACGCGGTCGGAAGGATGTAGGCCCTGCCGTCGGGCTCCAGGACGGCGGGGGGCGGATGGCCGGCGCGGGTGATGCTGCAGTGGCCGGTGGCGGGGTCGCAGACCACGTAGAGGAATGTGGCGAGCATCGGCTCGGCGAGGTCGGCGAGGGTGGCTTCGAGCTGGTACATCAGGTCGACCGGGGGCATGTCGAGGCGTGACAGGGCCCTCACGGTCGCCGAGAGCCGGCCCATGACCGCGGCGGCGGCGATTCCGTGTCCCATCACGTCCCCGATGGCCAGAGCCGCCTTGCCGCCGGGGAGGGGCAGTACGTCGTACCAGTCGCCTCCGACCTCGTTGATGTCGCTCGCAGGCAGATAGCGGTGGGCGATCTCGATGCCCGGCGGCGGCGTGATGTGTTGCGGCAGCATGCTGCGCTGGAGGATGACGGCGGTCTCGTGCTCGTGCTGGTACAGCCGCGCGTTGTCGATGCTGACGGCGGCGCGGGTGGTGAGTTCGCCGGCGAGGGTGACGTCCTCGGATCCGTACGGTGCCCCGGGCCGGGTGCGGCAGAAGGTGGCCACGCCGAGGACGAGGTCGCGGGCGATCAACGGCACCATCATGAACGAGTGCACGCCCTTGCCGACCAATTGGCCGGGCACGGTGGAGTACCGGTTCACATGGGCGACGGAGTGCTCGTCGAGGTGGGCGATCAGATACGGCTGGCGAGCCCTGATGGCCTGCGTGTAGGGGGCACCCGCCGGGAACGTGAGCGTACGGCCGAGCGGGGCGAGGAGACGCGTGATCGCGGTACCGACCAGAGGTGCCTTTCCCAGACGCCGTACGGCGACACCACCGGCGAGCCCCGGGCCCGGTTCGTCGCCGCGGGCGAGGCTGTCCAGGATGTCGACGGTGACGGCGTCGGCCAGCTGCGGCACGGCGAGATCGGCCAGTTCCTGTGCCGTGCGTTCCATGTCGAGACTGGCTCCCATACGGGAGCTGGCCTCGCTGAGCAGGGCGAGCCTGCGCCGCCCGGCCTCCGCCTCGACGTGGTCACGGTGCTGGGCGGTGACGTCGACGAGGGTGGCGACCACACCGATCGGCCGGCCGCCGGGGTCTTCCATTCTCACGTACGAGCACGACCAGACGTGCTCGTGATCGGGGTCGGCCGGGGTACGACCGGTGCGGTGCCGGTCCAGTACCGGCTCTCCATAGGCCAGGGCCTCGCGCATCGCGTCCTCGATCTCGCCCGCGTTGACGTCGGGCAGCAGCTCGCTGAGGCGTCGCCCGACGTGAGCGGATTCCGTCAGGCCGTTCATCCCCTCGAGCGCCGGGTTGACCCTCAGGAAACGGAGTTCGGTGTCGAGGAGTCCGATGCCGACCGGTGAGCGGGCGAACAGGCCGTCCCACACCGCCGAGGTTCCGCGGATCCGGCGGGTCGTGTGAGCCTCGGCGGCGAAGATCAGTACCGCTGTGGCACCACGGCGCCGGTCGGGAACCGGGCAGGCCCAGATCTCCAGCTCCAGCGGGTAGTCGTCGTGGTGCCAGGCGGTGACCGTCCCCATCACGCCGCGTCCCGTGGACGCCGTCTCCCACAGCGAACGACCGAGACTACGGTCGGCACCCGGATGAAGGAGGTCGGAGATGTGCCGCCCCACCACCTGCGGCGGAGCGTAACCGAGGAGCTCCTGGGCGCCGTGGTTCCAGCGGACCACCGTCCCGTCCGCCGCGGTGGCCACCTGCGCCACCGCCAGGGAGCCCAGCCAGCCGCCGGCCTGCTGCGCGGCCACGCTGATCAGCTCGTCGATCGGTTGCTCACTCATCCGGTGCCCTCCCTTCACGCTCAGGGACCGGCCGACGAGCGGCCACGTGCGTCGTGCTGGGCCGGCCGCGAGCCTCTTCCGGGGGCCGAGGGACCTGCGGTCGTACGTCCCACACCCCCATCGTCGCGCCGGTAGCCCGGCGGCGCCCCCGTACGGACCGGCCCGGCAGCGAGACGCCGCCGCCGAGCGTGTCCGGTTTTACATGAGATGCGCCACAGTCGCCGGAAGTGCTTCCCCCTTCCGCACCCGGTGCCCCCTCTGGTAGACGTGGCGAATCCTGTTCGATTTCGCTGAAAGCACACTCCATGAACCAGGGCCCTGATCCCGACCACGTCACCTTCACCATCGACCTCACCGCCGAGGAGGCCCGCCGCCGCGCCGAGGTCGTGGCGGCGCTGGGACCCGACTGGGACCCGGTGGCCGTCCTGCGGGAGGAGGAGGCCGCGCACGCCCTGCTCTACTCGGGGCTGGACGCCGAGCAGCAGCGGATCCACGACATGCTGGTGGCGGCGGGTGTGCTGCCGGGACAGGAGCCGGGCCGTGCGGCTTCCCATTGATCCCCATGCCGACCGGGCCCGCCGGGCCTGGGTCGCGTGCCCGGGGTGCGACGACGCGCGCGGCTGCGAGCCCTGCGCGCAGCGCCGCAACTGTTCGGAACACTGGCGGTACCTGATCGCCAACAAGGGACCCAAGGTCCATCTGCAGTGCCCGAACTGCACCCACACCTGGACCCTCGACACCTCGCGCCACCGCCGCACCCGGGGCTGACGCTCAGCAGATCCGTGGCAGCTGCTCACCGAGCGGCATGTCCACCACCCGCGTGCCACCGAGGCCGGTACGGGCGACCACCATGCCGGGGTGCGCCTCGACGGCCTCTCCGATCACGGCCGCCCCGGCGCCCAGCGGGTGCGCGCGCATCGCGGCGAGCACCGCGTCCGCCTGCTCACGGGGGACGAAGGCCACCAGCTTTCCCTCGTTCGCCACGTACATCGGGTCGAGGCCGAGCACCGCACAGGCGTTGGCCACAGGGGCGGGGACGGGGACGGCCCGCTCCTGGATGACGATGCCGGTGCCCGACGCGGCCGCGATCTCGTTGAGCGAGGCGGCGAGCCCCCCGCGCGTGGGGTCACGCAGCACGTGCAGGTCCGGCGTGACCGCGAGCATCGACTCGACAAGACCGCCGAGCGGCGCGCAGTCGCTCTCGATCTCGACGCCGAACTCCAGGCCCTCGCGCACGCTCATGATCGCCACGCCGTGGACGCCGACGGGGCCGCTGACGATCACCACGTCGCCGGGTACGACACGCTGCGGCCGGAGGTCGACCCCGGGCGGGATCAGACCGATACCGGAGGTGTTGATGTAGACACCGTCGCCGTGGCCGGCCTCCACCACCTTGGTGTCGCCCGTGGCCACCTGCACGCCCGCCGCTCGTGCCGCGGCCCCGAGAGCGTTCGCCACCCGGGTCACGACATCGGTCTCCACGCCCTCCTCCAGGATGAAGCCGCAGGACAGATAGGCCGCGCGGGCCCCGCTCATCGCGAGGTCGTTCACCGTGCCGTTGACGGCCAGGTCGCCGATGCTGCCCCCGGGGAAGAACAGGGGGCGCACCACGAAGGAGTCGGTGGAGAAGGCCAGCCGGGCGCCGCCGAGTTCGACGGTCGCGGCGTCGGTGGTGACCGAGAGCGCGGGTCCGCCGAAGGCGGGCGCGAAGATGTGCTCGACCAGTTCGGCGGAGAGGGTACCGCCCCCGCCGTGGCCCATCACCACACGCGGCTGGTCCCGCAGGGGTGCCGGGCACGTCCAGGCGAGCATGTCGGGTGCCTGCTCCGCAGGGGTGACGCGGGTGAGCTCAGACAACGGAACTGCCCTCCAGAGCGGTGGACTTCACCGACGGGGACTTCGGTGACGGGGTGCCGAGGTCGAGCCGCCGGTAGAGGTAGTAGGCGGCGCACGCCCCCTCGCTGGAGACCATCGTGGCGCCCAGCGGGGAGCGGGGAGTGCACGTCGTCCCGAAGGCCTCGCACTCGTGGGGCTTCAGCAGCCCCTGCAGGACCTCGCCACTGCGGCACTCGGCCGGCTCCCGGGTGTCGATCCCCTCGACGGAGAACCGCTGCTCGGCGTCGTACTCGCGGTAGCGCTCCGACAGCCGCCAGCCGCTGTCCGGGATGACGCCGATCCCGCGCCACGCGCGGTCGGTGACCTCGAACACGTCGTCCAGCATCGCCCGGGCCGCCGGGTTGCCCTCGGGCAGCACCGCCCGCGGATAGGCGTTCTCGACGGTGTGCTCCCCGCGCTCCAGCTGCAGCACGGTCCGCCGTACGCCTTCGAGGATGTCCAGCGGCTCGAACCCAGTGACGACGATCGGCACCCGATGGCGTTCGGCGAGTTCGGGGTACTCCTCCGTGCCCATCACACTGCACACATGGCCCGCGGCGAGGAATCCCTGGACGCGGCAGTCCGGGGAGTTCATGATCGCCTCGATCGCCGGGGGCACCCGGACGTGGGAGACGAGCAGGCTGAAGTTGCGGATGCCGAGCTTGCGCGCCTGATACACCGTCATCGCGTTGGGCGGCGCGGTGGTCTCGAACCCGATGCCGAAGAAGACCACCTCGCGGTCCGGGTTCTGCTCGGCGATCCGCAGCGCGTCGAGCGGCGAGTAGACGACTCTGACGTCACCGCCCTGCCCGCGGACCTGGAAGAGGTCACGGCCGGTACCGGGCACCCGCAGCATGTCTCCGAAGGAGCAGAAGATCACGCCGGGGCGGGAGGCGATCTCCAGCGCCTTGTCGATCACTTCCAGCGGCGTCACGCACACGGGGCAGCCAGGTCCGTGGATCAACTCCACTTCGGGCGGGAGCAGTTGGTCGATCCCGTGGCGGATGATGGTGTGGGTCTGGCCCCCGCAGACCTCCATCAGCGCCCAGGGCCGGGTCACCGTCGCGCGGATCTCGTCCAGCAGGCGCCGGGCCAGCTCGGGGTCCTGGAACTCGTCGATGTACTTCACCGCGTCACCTCTCCGGCGAGGCCGTCCTGCGCCGGCCGCTCGTTGCCCGTCGCTTCGGCGGCCTCCCACGGGTCGCCGAACTCCTCCTGGAGCATGCCGAGGGTCTCGAACAGCTCCAGCGTCCTCCTGGCCGACTCCTCGTCCAGACGCTGCAGGGCGAACCCGACATGGACGATGGCGTACTCACCGGGCTTCAGGTCCGGCAGGTACTCCAGGCACACCTCCTTGACCACGCCGCCGAAGTCGACGGTGGCCATCCGGGTGCCGTCCCGGTCCTCCACGTCCAGCACCTTTCCCGGTACCGCCAGGCACATGGGTGTCTCCTCACTGTCGCTCTCGTCGTGACGTGCCGGAGGCCGCCCGGTCGGTGACACGCGCGGCCACGACGAGCTGGCCGAGAGCCAGACCGCCGTCGTTCGGCGGGATCCGGCGATGGCGCAGCACGGTGAAGCCGTCCTCCCGCAGTCCGTGGGCGCAGGCCGAGGAGAGCACCGTGTTCGCGAACACTCCCCCGGTCAAGGCCACCGTCTCCACACCGGTCTCGCTCCGGGCGGCGGCGCAGACCGTACGCACCAAGCGCGCCACGGCACGGTGGAACCGCGCCGCGACGACGGCCGTGGGGATCCCGTCGAGCACGTCGGCGGCCACCGCCGTCAGCAGGGGTGCGGGGTCGGCGGTGAGCGGGGCTCGGGCCCGCCGCGAGCCGAGCCGGAAGGCGTAGCGTCCGTCCTCCGCCACGTCCGGTGCGCGCAGGGCCGCGGCCTCCAGCTCGATCGCGGCCTGCGCCTCGTACCCGGCGTGATGACAGATCCCCGCGAGGGAGGAGACGGCGTCGAAGAGGCGCCCCATGCTGGACGTGGGCACGCAGTTCAGCTCGCGCGCCAACTGCCGCTCCAGTACGGTAAGTTCTCCGGGCACACAGGCTCGCGTGCAGGGCAGTCCAGGGTCGGCGGCGAGCCCCGCGGCCCGCAGGTGGGCCAGGGCCATGCGGTAGGGCCGCCGTACGGCCGCGTCACCGCCGGGCAGGGGTACGTAGGCCAGGTGCGCGAACCTCGAGAACCCGGCGTAGTCCGCGACAAGGAACTCGCCGCCCCACACCGCGCCGTCGGGACCGTAGCCGGTGCCGTCGAAGGCCACGCCGATCACGGGCCGCGTGCCGTCGAGGCCGTTCTCGGCCATCGCCGCCGCGACGTGTGCGTGATGGTGCTGCACGGGGACGACAGGCCGCCCGGCGGCATGCCGCCGGGCCCAGCGGGTGGACCGGTAGGCGGGGTGACGGTCCACGGCGAGCAGTCCGGGCCGTACGCCCGTGACGGACTCCAACTGCCGCTCGGCGGAGGCGAGGGCGAGCTGCGTGGCGAGGTCGTCCATGTCGCCGATGTGGGCGGAGAGCCAGGCCTGGCGTCCCTCACCGAGGCAGAAGGTGTTCTTCAGGTCCCCGCCCACGGCGAGGGCGGGGGCGACGTCGACGGGCAGCGTGACCGGCAGCGGGGCGTACCCCCGGGAGCGGCGCAGCGTCAGCTGTTCGCCGTCGCAGACACGGACGACGGAGTCGTCGCAGGGCACATGGATGGGGCGGTCGTGCAGCAGCCAGGCGTCCGCCAGACCGGCGAGCCTGGTCAGCGCCTCCGCGTCGTCCGTGACGATGGGTTCGCCCGAGAGATTGCCACTGGTCATGACCAGCAGCCGGGGACCGGCGGCCCGGTCCGGTGCGCCGAGTCCGAGGAGGAGGTGGTGCACAGGCGTGTACGGGAGCATGAAGCCGAGGTCCGGGCTGCCGGGCGCCACCGCGAGCGCCGGGGCGGCCCCGGGGCGCGGTCGGGCGTCGTCACGGCGCCGCAGGAGCACCACGGGCCGCACGCTGCCGGCGAGGAGCTCACGTTCGAGCGGGCCGAGGTGCACGAGGGGCTCGATGTCGGCGAGGTCCGCCGCCATCAGCGCGAACGGCTTGTCACCGCGCGCTTTGCGACGGCGCAGTTCGGTCACGGCGTCCGGGTTCGTCGCGTCGCAGGCCAGGTGGTAGCCCCCCAGACCCTTGACGGCGAGGATCGCACCGGCCGCGAGCATCCGACGCGCGGCGGCGACGGGGTCGGGGTCAGTACCGGGGTCGGTGCCGGGGTCAGGACGCATACCGAGCTCCGCCCCGGAGCCGGAGCCAGTACCGGGGTCGGTGCCGGTGCCGGGGTCGGTGCCGGTGCCGGTGCCGGTGCCGGGGTCGGTGCCGGAAGGTTCAGGGCCGCCCGATGCCGTGACCAGCCGCAGCACCGGTCCGCAGTGGGGGCAGGCGACGGGCTGGGCGTGGAAGCGTCGGTCCGCCGGGTCCGCGTACTCCCGGGCGCAGTCCGGACACATGGGGAAGCCGGCCATGGTGGTGTGGACCCGGTCGTAGGGCAGACCGGTGACGATGGTGAACCGCGGGCCGCAGTGGGTGCACGTGATGAAGGGGTGCAGATGCCGCCGATCGGCCGGGTCCGCGAGCTCCGCGAGGCAGTCGTCGCAGGTGGCCGTGTCGGGCGGGACGAGCGTGCGGACGGCGCCGCCCTGCCGGGAGGGCACGATCGTGAATCCGCCGGCGCCGCTCGCGGCCACGTCGGCACTCTCGACGGAATCCACCCGGGCCAGGGGTGGCGCGTCGGGTCCGACGCGTGCGCAGAAGGCCTCCACGTCGGCCGGGTCGCCCTCGACCTCCGCGACGACGCCGTCCGCCGTGTTCGTGACGTGCCCGGACAGGCGCAACCCGGTGGCGAGGGCGTAGACGTAGGGCCGGAACCCCACGCCCTGCACGACACCGCGCACGACGACCCGGCAGCGCCGCGTGGTTGTGACGGGTGCGGGTCGGGGCCTCGCCGTGGTCACGCGCCGGCCTGGGCCATCACCGGGGTGTGGACGCGGTTCCCCTCGGCCGCGGCCAGGGCCCGGTCCAGCAGGGCGCCGGTGCCCCGGCCGTCGCGCACCGAG